>JAZLFG010000072.1:0-31411 GCA_045615685.1 Faecousia sp. | reverse complement strand
CCACAATATTCATGCCGCCCACCAAGCCCATGCCGAAGCGATCCTCCGGCACAAAGGCCAGGCGAATGCCGGTATTGATGATGGAGAGGGGATCCATGTCGTTTAGGAGAAGCGTCTTGCCCGTCTGGGGGTCAATATAGGTAATCTTGCTGCCCTCCTCCAGCTGCTGCAAGCCAGAGATGGACTCCAGCAGCTCCTTCTGCCCAGAGCCGGCAATACCGGCAATACCCAAAATCTCGCCGCCCTGTACGGTAAAGCTGACGTCCTCCAGCCGCTTGACGCCATCCTTGCTCTTGACCGTCAGATGCTCCACCATCAGCCGATCCACAGGCTCAGCATACTTCGGGCACTCAATGTTCAGAGAAACCGCGTGGCCCACCATCATGTCCGTCAGCGACTGCTGGGTCGCGTCCTTGGTATCGACACAGCCGATATACTGCCCCTTGCGCAGCACCGCCACCCGGTCAGACACGGAGAGCACCTCATGGAGCTTGTGGGTAATGATGATGATGGCCTTACCGTCGGCCCTCATATTGCGCATGACGGCAAAGAGCTTCTCCGTCTCCTGAGGAGTGAGGACGGCGGTTGGCTCGTCGAGAATCAGAATATCCGCACCCCGGTAGAGCACCTTGACAATCTCTACCGTCTGCTTCTGGGATACCGACATATTGTAAACCTTCTGATCCGGGTCAATCTCAAAGCCATAGCGATCGGAGATTTCACGAATCACCTCTCGAATTGCGTCCTTGTTGAGCTTCCCCTTCTCTCCCTCCAGGCCAAGCACAATATTTTCCGCCGCAGTAAAGACGTCAATCAGCTTAAAGTGCTGATGGATCATGCCAATACCATAGCGAAAGGAATCCTTAGGAGAAGCAATGGTTACTTCCTCGCCGCCGATGAATATTTGTCCTGCATCAGGGTAGTAGATGCCACCAAGCATATTCATGAGGGTGGTTTTTCCGCTGCCATTTTCTCCCAGAAGGGACAGAATTTCGCCTCGGCGAAGCGAAAGATTAATGTCATCGTTGGCCAGCGTCGAGCCAAAGCGTTTGGTGATGTGTTTCATCTGGATTGCATACTGGGTGCTGTCATTTTCCAAGTAAATCATCCTCTCTTCTCGTGGCACACTGGCTTAGGGCCGCGCAAATGAACCACATTATAAGGTTAGAATACCACAAATTCGACATATTGTAAATATATTTGCACTGAAATCGTATATCTTCTTTTCTTGCAAATCAAGCCAAGCAAAACGAAGCGTACCCCCAAATTGCAAAACACCCTCCACCGTTTGGCAGAGGGTGTCTGGAACAATGTGACGAAAGAAATCAATAGAACTTTCTCTTGTTCTTGCGAGCAGCCTCGGACTTCTGCTTACGCTTCAGGCTGGGGCTCACGTAATGCTCTCTCTTCTTGACTTCCTGAATAACGCCAGCCTTTGCGCAGCTGCGTTTGAACCGCTTCAGAGCATTCTCCAAGGATTCGCCTTCCTTGACGCGAATTTCAGACATTGATTTCCCTCCCTCCAATGGCACCGGTTAACTCCAGGTGCTTTCAGGGCTACTTATAAGCAGCTTTGTTATTATAGTCAAATGTAATAACCTTGTCAAGCATTTTTCGTTTCTTTTTTACATTTTTTATCTTCAAAAAATTTCCTGCGCCGCGAGCTGCCTGGAGAAGCCGCGGCGCAGAATATTTTTATTTCACAATCAGGTTAACCAGCTTATTTTTTACGTGAATGACCTTGCAAAGAGTTTTTCCCTCCGTAAATCTTGCAACCTTCTCCACCTGCATAGCGGCTGCCACAACAGTATCCTGGTCGGCATCCATCGGCACATGGATGGTGCCGCGAAGCTTGCCGCAGACCTGCACTGCCATCTCCACGGAGGCGTCGATGGTTTTGGCCTCATCCCAGTCCGGCCACTTTGTCTGGCAGACCATCTTGCCGCTGTCGGCGGCAAAGCCCATCAGCTCCCACATCTCCTCCGCGATATGGGGAGTAAAGGGACTTAGAAGCTTGAGCAGCAGCTTGACGTCTCCCCTACTGCAGCCATTTGCATAGAACTGGTTGACCATAGTCATAAGGGCAGAAATGGCCGTATTCATCTTCAAATCGTCAATGTCCAGAGAAACCTTGCGAATGGTCTTGTGGACAATAGATTCATTCTGAGCGCTGATCGCCTCTTCATCCGAGCAGAGCTCCTGCAAATTCCACACGCGGTCGAGGAAACGCTTGGAGCCCTTAACCGCCTCATTGGACCAGGTGACCGCCTTCTCAAAGTCGCCGATGAACATGATGTGCAGACGCATCGTATCCGCGCCATACTGCTCCACGATTTCATTGGGGTTGACCACGTTGCCCCGGCTCTTGGACATCTTCTCGCCGCCCTCGCCCAGGATCATGCCGTGGGAGGTGCGCTTCTGGTAAGGCTCCTTCGTGGGCACGACGCCAATGTCATAGAGGAACTTATGCCAGAATCTGGAGTAGAGCAGATGCAGCGTCGTGTGCTCCATGCCGCCGTTGTACCAGTCCACCGGCGTCCAGTAGTCAAGCGCTTCCTTGGAAGCCAGTGCCTGATCATTATCGGGATCGGTGTAGCGCAGGAAGTACCAGCTAGAGCCCGCCCACTGAGGCATGGTGTCGGTCTCGCGCTTGGCAGGGCCGCCGCAGCAGGGGCAAGTGGTGTTGACCCAATCGGTCATCTTGGACAGGGGACTCTCGCCGTCATCGGTGGGCTCATAGGATTCCACCATGGGCAGCACGAGAGGAAGCTCCTCCTCAGGCAGAGCCACCCAGCCGCACTTTTCGCAGTTGACCAGGGGAATCGGCTCGCCCCAGTAGCGCTGGCGGGAAAAGACCCAGTCGCGCAGCTTGTAGTTGACCTTGGTATAGCCAAGTCCCTTTTCTTCCAGCCATTTGGTCATGGCGGGGATGGCGTCTTTGACCGTGAGGCCGTTCAGGAAGCCGGAATTGACCATGATGCCTGTGTCATCCTTGAGGGTGAAGGCTTCCTTCTCAATGTCGCCACCGGCTACCACTTCAATGATATCGCAGCCGAATTTTTTGGCAAATTCCCAGTCACGGTCGTCGTGAGCCGGCACGGCCATGATCGCGCCGGTGCCATAGGTAACGAGGACGTAGTCAGAAATAAAGATGGGAATTTCCTTGCCGTTGACCGGATTGATGGCTCGAATGCCCTGGATCTCTACGCCGGTCTTCTCCTTGTTGAGCTCACTGCGCTCAAAGTCGGACTTGTGGGCGGCAGCGTCCACATAGGCGGCCACCTCGTCCCAGTTCTCGATCTGCTCGCGCCACTTCTGCACATATTCGTGCTCCGGAGCCAGAACCATGTAGGTTGCGCCGAACAGCGTGTCGCAGCGAGTGGTATAGACCACAAGATCGTCGCCGCCGGTGGTTTTGAATGTCACCTCCGCGCCGGTGCTGCGACCGATCCAGTTGCGCTGCTGGATCTTGACTCGTTCGATAAAGTCCAGATCATCCAAATCGTCAATCAGGCGCTGGGCATACTTGGTGATGGCCAGCATCCACTGGCTTTTTTCCTTGCGGATGACCTCACTGCCGCAGCGCTCGCACACACCGTTGACCACCTCTTCATTGGCCAGCACACACTTACAGCTGGTGCACCAGTTGACCGGCATGGTGGTCTTATAGGCAAGGCCATTTTTAAACATCTGGAGGAAAATCCACTGAGTCCACTTGTAGTACTTGGGATCCGTGGTATCCACGCAGCGATCCCAATCAAAGCTGTAGCCCAGCATTTTGAGCTGGGAGGTAAAGTTCTTGATATTCCTCTCTGTGACGACTGCGGGATGGATGTGGTTCTTAATGGCATAGTTCTCCGTGGGCAGACCAAAGGCGTCGAAGCCGATGGGAAACAAAACGTTATAATTCTGCATTCTCTTCTTGCGGGCCACGATGTCGATGGCCGTGAAGGGACGCGGATGGCCTACATGGAGGCCCTGCCCTGAGGGATAGGGAAATTCGATCAGACCGTAGAACTTTTTCCGGCTGGGATCTCCATTGACGGCGGCAAAGGGCTTGGTCTTTTCCCAATGATCCTGCCACTTCTTTTCAATCGCGGTAAAATCGTACTTCATGGTGTCACTTCTTCCTTCCGATTTGAATGAAAATAAGCCCCTGACCCGTCCGGTCAGGGGCGAAATGTCGCGTTACCACCCTGATTTTGCGCAGAGTTCCCCCTGCGCACTCAACGGCCACATGGGCCCGGCCTATAACGCTGCCAACGCTCCACCCTACTGCATTCAGGCGGAGAGCTCCGGGATGAGCGATCCACAGCCGCCGCCACACCGGCTTACACCTGCCGCCGGTTCTCTTGGCTGGCGCGGGGCTGTCTTGTTCCCATCATCGCCTTTTCCAATTTGCGCCTATTATTTTACGTTTTCTTCTCCCTTTTGTCAAGCAATTCCTTGGAAATTACACAATTCCCTCCAAAGAAATAGGCTTACTGTCATTCCAAAGGCGCTCCAGGTCATAGAATTTCCTGGTTTCCTCCGTGAAGACATGGACGATCAGACTACCGAAGTCCAGCAGCACCCAGGTGCCGCTCCGGTGACCTTCCCGGTGGAGAAGGGTTTCGCCCAGCCCATCGACGACAGCCTCTTCCACCGCGTCGATGAGAGTATTGACATGGGTATTGGAGGTGCCCGTGCAGATCAGGAAATAATCTGCCAGCGTCGTCACGTCCGCCACATCCAGCAGTTGAATGCCAAGGCCCTTCTTATCTGCCAGGGCTTTTGCGGCCCAGAGCGCGATTTCTTTCGGTTGATTCATAGTGCTATCTCCTTTGTAGTTTCCTGTCAAATGCGGTTGCATCGCTTTTTTTGCATGTAATCCAGTGCCTGCCTGGAATATACGTCCACCTGCTTGCCCCGCGCTTCTAAGACCTCCACGCTCATCTCAAACGAGCGCAGCATCGCCCGGTCGAGATCGGTCCAGGCAAAATAGCGAAGCTCCTCCACTCCATCAAACTCGCGGTTCGGCTCCATATAGTCCGCGAGGTAGATGATTTTCTCCAAAAGCGTCATGTCAGCCTTTCCCGTGGTGTGCCAATAGATCGCGTCCACAACCTCCTGGCACTCTCCGAACACGCCCCCTGCCACAGCAGCGCCGGATTTGGAATGGAGCAGCTTGTCGTTCTCCACCTCAAAGGGGCGCAGCACCATCTTGTATTTTTCGCACAGGGCAAGGTGGGCTTTTTTGTCGAGCGCCTTTGTAATATCGTGGAGGATGCCTGCCCGCTCTGCCAAACCGGGATCCGCGCCCCAGCGCTCTGCCAGGGCCCTTGCCGTATCGCAGCAGCCCTGTACATGTGCACGGCGGGATTTTTTGTGAAGGGCCAGCGATTGATCTCGCAGCTCTTCAAAGGATAGGTTCTTTCGATTTACATTGGTACCATAGAAGCCATTTCGCCGGATAAGCTCCAGCACCTCCGGGGTAAGGTACGCCTCTGCACAGTCAAAGCACAGCATCCGGCGGACGGTGGTGGAGGATATTTCCTTAAATTCATTGGGAATCTGTAGAATTTTTGCCCCAAAACGCAGCGTTAAATACTGGGTTTGGAGGCGAATGCTTTCCTTTTCCTCTGCCGAAGAGTCTTGTCGGGCAGCCAGGCAGATGGTGGCATACCGGCAGATCAGCTCCGGCCGAGACCAGGTGTGCAGGGACAGGAAGGAATCCGTGCCCACCAGGAGGAACAGCTCGTCCTCTGGAAAACGATCGTGCAGCTCCCTGAGAGTATCGGCGGTATAGCTTTCCCCCTCTCTGCGCAGCTCCATGTCCGATACGCAAAGGCCTGGGGAATTTGCCACAAGGGTCTGGGTCAAGGCAAGACGCTGCTGTGCCGTTGGAGAACCCTCTGCCAACTGCTTGTGCGGTGGAAGGCCTGCGGGAATCAGGATCACACGGTCGAGATTGAGAAGGCGTTTTTGCTCCTGTGCGGCAAGAAGATGACCTTTATGGGGCGGATTGAAGCTGCCGCCGTAAATTCCTACGCCTGCCATGGTCAGTCTTCCTCGCCCCGGTCAGCCCGGCGGCGGTCGATTGCCGCCTGAATGGCAGCCTGACGGAAATAGTCGTTCTTCTTTTCTCTTGCTTTTTGTGCCTGCTTCCGGCGAGCCTGGACGCCCTTGCGCACAGGATTTTCCTGGGCTTTTTCAGCGGCACGACGCTTGGCAGCCTCCTGCTGCCTTTTTTTCTCACTGATGCGAAAAATGACGAATTTGGAGCCTACGGTCTGCACGCCGTCAGCGCCGGTGGCCTCGCAAATTTGATCGGAAGCTTCCCTGGCCGTCAGCATGGCGCTCTCCAATACCCGGCCCTTGATCAGCTCTCTTGCCACTAGCTGACCCTCGGCCTCGGCGATGACCTTATCGGTCACCCCCTCTTTTCCGACGATCAGCGTAGTGTCCAGTCCGTTGGACTGGGCTCGCAGCTCGGCGCGCTGTTTGCTTGTCAACATGGCTCACACCTCGAATACTTTCTTTTGGAACAGCCGCAGAGCGTTGGCCCTGTGGGAAATCTCATTTTTTCTGTCGGAGGGCATCTCAGAGAAGGTACAGCCCTCCGTCGGCACATAGAACACCGGATCATAGCCGAAGCCACCCACACCGCTGGGCGCAAGGGAAATCTCCCCTTCGCAGCAGCCTCTTGCTGAAATTCTTCGGCCGTCCGGGAAAACGGCCGCTATCACGCATACGAATCGGGCCGTTCGCTCCGTTTTTGGCGTTCCGGCGAGCTGATCCAGCAAATACTCATAGCGCTCCACATCATTTTTGCAGCGCTCACCGCCGTAGCGTGCAGAGTAGATCCCCGGCGCACCGCCAAGTGCGTCCACCTCCAGGCCGGAATCATCGGCAATCGCCGGAAGACCTGTCGCCTCCATAACGGCGGTTGCCTTGAGAAACGCGTTTTCCTCGAAGGTCTTGCCGGTCTCCTCCACGTCGATGTCCACATGCAATTCGCTCTGGAGCTTGAGCGACACGGCATACTTCCCCAGTATGGCGGACATTTCTTCTAATTTGTGTGGATTCTTGCTGGCCAATACAAACTCCATCCTACCGTCCTCCCGAAATCAAAGCAGCGCCGCAGCAAAGGAAGCCGCGTCGAAGGGCATGAGATCGTCCATTTGCTCGCCTACGCCGATGTATTTTACCGGGATACCCAGGGTATCCGCCACGGCGATGACAATGCCGCCTTTGGCAGTGCCGTCGAGCTTCGTGACGACCATACCGGTCACGCCCGCAATCTTAGAAAACTCCTTTGCCTGAATCAGCCCGTTCTGGCCGGTGGTGCCATCGAGCACCAGGATAACCTCCTTGCTGGCCCCGGGCAGCTCCCGATCGAGGATGCGGCTGATCTTATTGAGCTCATTCATGAGATTCTGCTTATTGTGCAGTCTGCCTGCGGTGTCGCAGATAATCACATCGGTGCCTCTGGCCCGAGCGGAGGAAATGGCATCATATACGACTGCCGCCGGGTCGGCGCCTTCATCCTGGCGGACAATTTGGGTACCGCTGCGCTGGGCCCAAATCTCCAATTGATCTGCCGCTGCAGCTCGGAAGGTATCCGCCGCGCACAAAAGCACCTTTTTTCCATCCTTCCGCAGAAGGTTAGCCAGCTTCCCAATGGTGGTGGTCTTTCCGACACCGTTGACACCGATTACCAGCACCACAGAGGGCTTGCCCGAAAGGTCAAGCGTCGTGGGGCCCACCTCCAGCATCTGGGCGAGCACCTCTTTCAGAGCGCCCTTCGCCTCCTCTGCTGCCTTGATCCTGCGCTCCTTGACCACCTGCCGAAGTCGTTCTACCGCCTTTTCTGCCGTGCTCACGCCAAGGTCTGCCAAAATGAGGCATTCCTCCAGCTCCTCGTAAAAATCATCATCCAACTCGCTATTGCCGGAAAATACATTGCTCAGCGTGGCGGCCATGGCTTCTCTGGTCTTGGTCAAGCCACTTTTAATTTTATCAAAAAATCCCATTTGATTCTCCTTATCATTCTGTAATGCCCAAGGTCTTCACCATCTGCTTTAAATCCAGATGGAGGATCTTGGATACGCCCTGCTCCTGCATGGTTACGCCGTAGAGGATATCCGCCTGCTCCATGGTGCCGCGCCGATGGGTGATGACAATGAACTGCGTCTTTTGGCACAGCGTGCGCAAATATCCCGCAAAGCGTTCCACATTCCGGTCGTCCAGGGCGGCGTCAATTTCATCGAGCATACAAAACGGCGTGGGGCGCACCTTTAATATGGCAAAATACAATGCAATCGCCACAAAGGCCTTCTCGCCGCCGGACAAAAGCGTGATGGTTTTGAGCTGCTTGCCGGGAGGCTGCACCCGAATTTCAATGGCACAGCTCAAGGGCTGCGCGGGATCCTCCAGCACAAGCTCCCCCCTGCCGCCACCGAACATCTCGGTGAAGGTCTTGCCAAAATAGCCGTTGATCTTTGAGAATTCCGTCACAAAAATTTCCAGCATCTGGCCCGTGATGGAGTCGATGACGCCCTCCAGCTCCCGCTTGGCCTGCAACACGTCATCGCGCTGCGTGCAGAGATATTGATACCGTTCATTGACCAGCTCAAACTGAGCAATCGCGCCGGGATTGGGCTCACCCAAAGCGCCAATCTTTCGTTTGAGCTCGGCGATGGTGCGCTGCGCGCCTGCGACGGATTCGATGGGTGCAGCAGAGTCCAGGGCATGGGAACGTGTCAGGCCATAGCTATCCCAGAGCTTGTCCACAATTTGCTTTTCCTCCATCTCGGCGGAAAGCTTTTTCTGCTCCAGGCGGGCAGCCTCCCGCTCCATGGTGAGAATGTCCTTGCTCTTTTCCTGAGCCTCCCGCTCGGCTTTGGTCTTCCGGGCTTCGGTGGAGATGCGGGCTTCGTTTGCCTTGGAAAGCGCGTCATTCAACTCCTGGAGTGCCAGGGTTAAGCGATCTTTTTCCTCCAAGGCAGCAGAAACCTCTTCCTGGATGCGGCAATTCTCTCCGGCAAGCCGTTCGATCAGGGCCTGCTTCTGGCTTTGGTCGCCCTGCATGGAGGCGGCAAGCTCCTCAAGATGCTCCTTCGCCACAAGCGTAGACTGACGCTCTGCCTCTAAGGCGGCAGCGTCTACCTTGCATCGGGTAATCACATCCGAAATCGCCTGCACCTTGGCATGCGCTTCATCCTGATGGCCAGAAATCTCCGCCAGCATTCGTCCTGCCTCAGAAAGCCGCATTTCAAGCTGCGCGATCTGGGCAGACAAAGCGGCCGACTTATCATGATCCAGGCGTTGCCGCTGCAAAAGCGTCTCTCGCTCCTGTTTGTAGCCTTCGATCGCGTCCCGAATCGCTCCGGTCAGCACCTCGTGCTGCCGCAGCTCGCCCTCCAGCTTCAAGGCGGTATCCTCTGCCTGCCGAAGCGCAGCCTGGGCCATTGCGAGCTGTTCCTCTATCTGGGACATCTCACCCTCTGCCCGCTCCAAGGCCTTTCGCTCCTGGGCAAGCTGGTCAGTCATCTCAGAAATTTGGGCTGTCAATTTGGAAAGCGCGTTCGCTCTTGATAAAATGCCGGCATTTTTGGATACCGAGCCGCCGGTCATGGAGCTGTCGGCATTGACAACCTGCCCATCCAGCGTCACGAGGCGGAATTTGCCCCGATAGCGCCGGGAGATGGCAATGGCGTTGTCGAGCGTCTCCACCAGGACGGTACGGCCCAAAATGTGGGAAATAATCTCAGCATATTGCGCATCATAGGAGACAAGCTGGGAGGCAATTCCGACAAAACCAGGCTCATCTGTCAGCCCTGGCTCAAACAACGTTTTTCCCCGGATGGTCGTGATCGGGTAGAAGGTATTGCGGCCCTTGTCATGCCGTTTGAGATTTTCGATGGCAGCCTTACCGGCTCTTTCATCGCTGACAACAATATACTGCATTGCAGCACCCATGGCAACCTCAATTGCCACCGCATGGGCATCCTGGGTGCGGATCAAGGCGGAAATCGGCCCGTGAATGCCGCGCAGCACGCCGCTTTTCGCCTGCTGCATGGTAAATTTTACTGCTTTTGAATATCCCTCATACGCCCGCTCCATCTCCTGATAGAGCCTTTGCTGGGTTTTGGCCGCCTGCAGGTCGATATCGAGCTGGGCACAAGCGGCTTTCAGGCTGTCGCGTTTTTGTTTTCTCGTTTGGAGCCTTAACACATAGCCGTCGATGGTGTTCTTCTCCGCTGTGGCCCTGTCGCGGGCATCCTGGAGCGCATTGCGGCAGACGGTATACTTTTCCTCTGCTTCCTCCTGCCTGGCCTTTGCAAGCAGGGTCTGGGATTGAATCTCCTCCAGGCGACTGAGAGACATTTGCTCAGCCTGCTCTATGGCAGCCTGCTCTGCGCGCTGGTTGGAAAGCTTCTCCATCCGCTGGGACTGAATCTCTGACCAGTGAAGATAATTGCGGGTCAGCTCGTCCGCGTCTTTCGCAAAGCTGCGGCTTTCCTCCTGGAAATTTCTGATTCTCTCCTGAATGGCCTCAACGCTTTGGTCAATCTCGGAAATCCGCGCTGCATGTGTCTCGATCTGTGCAAAAATCGTGTCGCTTCGGTCACTGGCGTCCTGCAGCTCCAGCTCTACACGGGTGATGTTTTCCTGATGGTTGGAACGTTTGTTTTCCAGCACCGCTATGCGACCATCCAGCTCCTGGGCATTCGTCTGGAGCTTGCTGTAAGACGCACGAAGCTGCTCTGTCTCGTTATCCTGTGCATGGAGCTTTTCGGTTAAGGACTCCGCCAGCGCGTATAGCCCATCCAACATTTCGTGGGACTGCTGCAAAATGAAGGCTGCAGATCGGTAATCCTCCTCCGCTTTTTTCGCCGCATTTGCCAGCCGCTCCAATGATTCCAACCATACCGCAACCTCAAGTCCCTTGAGCTCCTCCCGGTAGGCAAGATATTTTCTCGCCTTCTCTGCCTGCACCCGCAGGGGCTCCACCTGAAGCTCCAGCTCGGTAATCTTATCGCCAATGCGAAGAAGATTTTCCTGGGTGGAGGCAAGGCGGCGCTCTGTCTCCTCCTTGCGGTGGCGGAACTTGGAAATGCCCGCCGCCTCCTCAAAAATTTCGCGGCGATCCACGCTGCGGAGGGATAAAATCTCATCAATCCTGCCCTGGCTGATGTTGGAGTAGCCCTCCCGGCCAAGACCGGTGTCCATAAATAATTCGTTAATGTCCCGCAGGCGGGCTGAGCGGCGGTTGATATAGTACTCGCTGTCGCCGGAGCGATAATATCGCCTGGTGACGGCAATCTCCTCGGAATCAAGGCGGAAGGCGCCGTCGGAATTATCCAGCACCAGCGTCGCCTCGGCAAAGCCGACCGCACCCCGCTTCTGGGTGCCGCCGAAGATCACATCCTCCATCCTCGCGCCCCGCAGCACCTTCGTGCTCTGCTCGCCCATAACCCAGCGGATGGCGTCGGAAATATTGGATTTGCCGGAGCCATTCGGCCCAACGATTGCGGTGATATCATCGCCAAATTGTAAAACCGTTTTATCCGGGAAGGACTTGAAGCCCTGGATCTCCAACGATTTCAGATACACGCCTTATACCTCTCGTTTCCATGTCGCCAGTCGAGCGCCACTTAATCTCATAATATTATGATATTTTACCAGTTTTTTTCCCCGTTTGCAAGCAAAAAGAAGAAATATCAACAATTCTCTTAAAATGTTAAAAAACCTATTGATTTCCTGGGGTTTTGCGCTACAATACCCTTGATAGATTTCACAGGGAGTAGGACACAGCGCGTTAAGTACCGGTCGGATAGGAGGTTGCCGCCGGGCGAAGGAGGTTTCTCCGCGGTGTTGTATCCGCCGACCGCCCTGTCACAGCAAAATCTGTCAAATAGAATCACTTCAACCTCCTCCAGATTGATTGGAGGTTTTTTTATGCGCAAAAAAGGGAATGCATCCGATTTGCCCACACGCCGCGTGATGACCACAAGAGCGCTCGTTGCCTGCGCACTGCTTACGGCCGTCACCGTTGTACTCGCCCGCCTGATCATCCCCATGCCCAATGCCACCACCCGGTTTTCCATCGAAGCGGTACCGGTGTTTCTTGCGGGAATGCTGTTCGGGCCGGTTCCGGGAGCGCTTGTGGGCTTTGCATCTGACGCTGTGGGGTGCCTGTTTTCCGGCTACGGCTATAATCCCCTATTTTGTGTGCCGCCAATCCTGTACGGCCTCTGTGCAGGCCTGTTTCAGCCGCTTTTGGCCAAAAAGATCCGTATTTGGTCGATTGCACTGGCTTTTTTCCCCGCCATAACGGTGGGCTCTATTTTGTATCAGAGCTTATCTCTTGCCTGGGTGTACAATTCTCAGGGCACCTTGCTTGCAAGCTTTCTCGCCCTGCTGGCCACCCGGAGCATACAGTTTTCCGTGACCTTTGTGCTGGATGTGTTGATTGTTTGGGTGCTGTGCCGATCCGGAACATTCACCGCAGCAAAGCTCTGGCCACCGCAGTCCAAAAAGGAGGCCGGGCAATGAATATATCCGAAGCCTTATCCTACATCCATAGCGTGAACTGGAAGGGCAGCGTTCCAGGGCTTTCCCGAACCCGGGAGCTGCTGGCCCGCATGGGGAATCCGCAGAAAAAGCTTCGCTTTATCCATGTCGCAGGTACCAACGGCAAGGGCTCCACCTGCGCAATGCTGGAGCGAATCCTTCGCCAGGCAGGCTACCGCACAGGGCTCTACACCTCCCCCTACATCAACTTCTTTCATGAGCGAATGCAGGTGAACGGCATTCCCATCTCCGACGAAGCCCTTTGTGACATCACTGCTTTTGTGCGCCCTTTTGCCAATGCCATGACCGATACCCCAACGGAATTTGAGCTGGTCACTGCCATCGGATTTGAATTCTTTGCCCGCAGTGGCTGCGATATTGTGGTGCTGGAGTGCGGGATGGGCGGCGCACTGGACTCCACCAATGTCATCGACGTGCCGGAGTGCGCCGTCCTGTGCACCATTGGGCTCGACCATATGGAATATCTTGGCAACACAACCACCGAAATTGCCAGGACGAAGGCCGATATCTTCAAGCAAGGCGGCCTGTGTGTTACCTACCCCGCAGACGATGCGGTGGAGGCAGTCTACCGGGCTCTGGTTCCGGAGCGAGGCCTCACTTGGATTCGAGCGGATTTTGACCGGCTGCAGCCCATTTCCCACAGCCTTTGCGGGCAGGATTTTTCTTTTGACGGCTTTGGCAACTTACATTTATCTCTGCTTGGGCATAATCAGCTCCATAATGCCGCTCTGGTGCTGACCATTGTGGAGGCACTGCAGGGCAAGGGCTGGAACATTCCTGCCAAGGCCGTGGCTGAAGGACTTGCCGAGGTAACATGGCCCGGCAGGTTCGAACTACTGCAGCGGTATCCGGATGTGCTTGTAGACGGCGGACATAATGTGCAGTGCATGGAAGCACTCAGAGAGAATATTCTGGACTATCTGCCGGGTCGGGAGCTGGTTGCCCTGGTGGGCGTGCTGGCCGATAAGGAATATGAAAAGATGTTTCATCCGGTGCTTCCCCTCATCCGCAGCTTTGTGACCGTTACGCCGCCCAATCCCCGAGCCCTTCCGGCAGAACGCCTGGCGCAGCAGCTTAACTTGCTTGGCGCAAGCGCTGCCCCCGCAAATACCCCCGAAGAGGGGCTTGACCTCGCCCTGTCCCAGGTGGACAAGGACGGCGCAGTGCTCGCCTTTGGCTCATTATATATGCTCGGCCAGCTCCGGAGCCATATTCTGGGCCACACATTGGCACAACAGCAAGGATTCTGATTTTATCGGATTACCAAGTTGTGTATTGTTCCGAATTATGAAATCGTGCTTGACATTTCTACTCATTTGTGATTAAATGTCGCCAATACCGAAAAATACATTGACGGAATTATGCCTCCATCGGAGGGTATCAGAGAGTCGGCGGTTGGTGCGAGCCGATACCGAAGATGGTTGGCAATCTGCTTCCCGAGTAGGCGCTGCGAACGCATGAGCCAGTAGTTGCGCACGGTTGGCCCCGTTACAGGCCATGGGCTTGCTTGAGTCCAAGAGTGCATCTGGTCTAACAGATGAAGCAGGGTGGTACCGCGAATTGACATTCGTCCCTGGAGCCTTTGGGCTTCAGGGATTTTTTTGCATAACCGAAAGGAGACGCCATAATGAACAAAATCTCTATCAGCGACGTGACCATGAAGCAGGCCGTAAAAACTGCCGGCATCTGTCTGAGCTTTCGGGAACGAATTGAGCTTGCCAAGCAGCTTGACCGACTGGGGGTCTGTGTCATTGAAACGATTCCGATCGTCAACCAGAAAATTGACGCGCTTTTGATAAAATCCATCGCCGCCGCCGTCAAGCACAGCACCGTAGCTGTCCCCACCGGTTTAGAGAAGGGGCTGGCCAACCTGGCCTGGAACGCCCTCAAGGAGGCAAAGCATCCCCGGCTGCAGGTCTGCGCTCCCGTCAGCGCTGTGCAGATGGAATACCTCGCCCACAAAAAACCCGCTGCTATGCTGGAGGCCATCGACGCCTGCGTGCGCCATGCCTGCACGCTTTGCAGCGAAGTAGAATTTGTGGCCGACGACGCAACCCGTGCAGATAGCGCCTTTCTCTACTCGGCATTACGCTGCGCCATTGAAGCCGGAGCAAGCATTGTCACGATCTATGATACCGCAGGCGCGATGCTGCCCGATGAATTCTCCGCCTTTATTCAGAGCCTATACAAAAATATCCCGGCGCTTACCACTGTGACCCTCGGCGTCGGCTGCTCCAATGAGCTCTCCATGGCCGATTCCTGTGCCATCGCCGCAATCCGTGCAGGCGCGCAGGAGGTCAAGGCAGCTGCCTATTGCATCAGTGCGATCAGCACAGAGAATATGGCAAAAATCCTTGCTGCCAAAGGCAGCGCCATCGGAGCCGAGTGCGGCATCCACACTACCCAGATGCGCCGCATTCTTGGGCAAATTGCCTGGATGTTCGAGACAAACCGAAGCAAGAATTCCCCCTTTGACAACGGCGTGCAAGACAATTCCGGCCTCTATCTGACCGAGCACGACGATATGACCGCCGTACTGAAAGCAGTCAAGCAGCTCGGCTACGATCTCAGCGAGGAGGATGGAGCCAAGGTGTTCGAGGCCTTCCAGCGCATTGCCGCCAGAAAGGAAAAGGTCGGCAGCCGGGAATTGGACGCCATCGTGGCCTCTGCCGCCATGCAGGTACCTCCCGCCTACCGCCTGGAGACCTATGTCATCAATTCCGGCAATAGCATTGCCGCCACCTCCCATGTCAGGCTGCAAAAAAACGGGCAAACTTTGGAGGGCATTAGCATTGGCGACGGCCCCATCGACGCCTCCTTCCTGGCCATCGAACAGATCGCCGGTCACCACTACGAGCTGGATGATTTCCAGATTCAGGCCGTCACAGAGGGTAGAGAAGCCATGGGCGAAACCGTGGTCAAGCTGCGCAGCGGCGGGAAGCTCTACTCCGGCCGGGGTATCTCCACCGATATTCTGGGTGCGAGCATCCACGCCTATATCAACGCCCTCAACAAAATCGTCTACGAAGAGGAAGGCAACGCCTGAGCAAACCAAAAAGGAGTCTTACCATGAATCTTTCTTTTTCCACAAGAGGCTGGCACGAATGCAGCTGGGAGGAAAACCTTCAAACCGCCTTAGATATGCACTTCAATGGCATTGAGGTCTACAACATTCAAAAGCTCGGGGCATTGACCGACCGGGGCGGCCCCTTCCATAAATACAACACCGCCGCCACAGTGCGGCAGCTCCGGGAGAAAAAACTGCAAATTCCCTGCTTTGACACCTCCTGCGATATTTCCGGTGAGGACTGTATCGGTGAATTGACAGGAATTATGGAAATCGCCCACAATATGCAGGTGCCCTATGTCTGTGCCGTGGCGCTTCACGATGATGACGAGCGAATTACCGAGGCACTTCGCGCCCTAATCCCCCAGGCACAGACCCTTGGGCTAACCATTCTCATCAAAACCAGCGGCGTTTATGCCGATACCTCTCGTCTGCGCCGCCTGATGGACGACTTTGCCTGCGACCAGCTTGCCGCCCTTTGGGACATTCATCACCCCTACCGGGACTACGGCGAAAGCGCCGACACCACGATCCGTAATCTGGGCGGCTATGTACGCCATGTCCACCTGCGAGACTCCGATGACGCGCTTACCTACAATCTCATCGGCGAGGGCACGCTCCCCATCCGGGATATGATGCAGGCTCTCTCCTCTATTGACTACGACGGCTTTATCTCCATCGAATGGAAGCCGGAATGGATGGAGGATTTGCAGGACAAGGAGGTCATCTTCCCCCATTTTGTCAACTATATGAGCCGCTTTGAAAGTCCAAGAGGCAAAAAGCGCACCCTATATGACAACTACAACCACACCGGCCAGTATGTCTGGAAGACGGACAGTCTGATCTCCGAGACCTTCCCCCAGGTGCTCGACCGCATGGTAGAGGAATTCCCCGACCAATACGCCTTCAAATACACAACCCTCGACTACACGAGAACCTATGAGGAATTCCGGGAGGATGTGGATCAGTTCGCCCGGGCGCTGATCTCCCTTGGGGTACGGCGGGGCAGCAAGGTGGCCATCTGGGCGACGAATGTGCCCGCCTGGTACATCACCTTCTGGGCCACCACCAAAATCGGCGCAATCTTGGTGACCGTGAATACCGCCTACAAGATCCATGAGGCGGAATATCTACTTCGCCAGTCAGACACCCATACCCTCGTTATGATCGACTCCTGCCTGGATTCGAATTATTCTCAGATCATCCACGAGCTCTGTCCCGAGCTGCAAAGCATCAAGCCCGGCCAAAGCCTGCACGCAAAGCGGCTTCCCTTCCTTCGCAATGTAATCACCGTCGATTTCCGCCAGCAGGGCTGCCTAACCTTCGACGAAGCCATGGCGCGTGCTGACCTTGTCCCCCTGGAGGAGGTATCCCGTATGGCCGCCTGCGTCCGCCCAGGCGACGTGTGCAATATGCAGTACACCTCCGGCACCACAGGCTTCCCCAAAGGCGTCATGCTGACCCACTACAACGTGGTCAATGACGGCAAATGCATCGGCGACCGCATGGGCCTGTCCACCGCCGACCGCATGATGATTCAGGTGCCGATGTTCCACTGCTTCGGCATGGTGCTCGCTATGACCGCCTCCATGACCCACGGAGCTACTCTGTGTCCCCTGCCCTATTTCTCCGCGAAGGTCTCCCTGGCCTGCATCAATCAGGAGCGCATCACCTGCTTCCATGGCGTGCCCACAATGTTCATTGCCATGTTCAACCATCCCGATTATCGCAAAACGGACTTCTCCTTTATGCGCACCGGCATCATGGCAGGCTCGGGCTGTCCGCCGGAGCTGATGCGCCGGGCTGCCCAGCCGGATGAAATGCATATGACCGGCATCGTCAGTGTCTACGGCCAGACGGAATCCTCCCCCGGCAGCACCATGAGCGCCTGGCAGGACCCCCTCGACCTGCGCTGCGACACGGTAGGCTATGCCTTCCCTCATGTGGAGTGCAAGATCATCGACCCGGAGACCGGCCTGGAGGTACCCGATGGCGTCAACGGCGAATTTTGCTCCCGTGGCTACAACACCATGAAGGGCTACTATAAGATGCCCGAGGCTACCGCCGCCACCGTGGATGCGGAGGGCTGGCTTCACTCCGGCGATTTGGCCTGCCGCGATGCAGATGGCAACTACCGAATCACCGGCCGCCTCAAGGACATGATCATTCGCGGCGGCGAGAACATCTACCCCAAGGAGATCGAGGAGTTCATCTACACCCATCCGGCGGTGCAGGATGTCCAGGTCATCGGTGTGCCGGACAAAAAGTACGGCGAAGAAATCATGGCCTGCATTGTCCTGAAAAAAGGTATGACATTGACAGAGGAGGAAATGTTAAACTATATCCGCGCCTCCATGGCAAGGCATAAGGTGCCGAAATACATCGACTTTGTCGAGGGCTTCCCGATGAATGCCGCCGGTAAAATCCTCAAGTATAAGATGCGCGAGGAAGCCTCTGCCCGCCTGGGCCTCCTGGATGCTGCCGGGATCGACACTGCAAAGACCGCAGAGCAGATGAAATAAGGCAACCCATTGTAAGTTTCGCAAAAAAATACCCCTTGACTTTTGTGCGAAAGTATGATAAATATAGCGTAGCAAATGAATACTGCTAAGAGCTATGACGAAGACGGTCGGACAGACTGCGCACAGAGAGCCGGTGGTTGGTGGAAACCGGCAGCAGGACACTCCAGGACCCATCACTTCCGAGCTGAAGACCTGAACGCCGCACGGTTAGTAGGCGTCTTCCGTCCTCCCGCGTTATGGGATAGGATCTGTTGGGATCTGAAGCGGCGGCCTATGGCCGCAATTTGAGTGGTACCGCGGGTATGTAGATTACAGCTCGTCTCAAGAGGATTCTTGAGGCGGGCTTTTTTCGTAGAAAGGATATTGCTATGCACACAGAAACTGTGAATCACCAGTTATTGGATATTGCCCGACGCATTCGTGAAATGCGAGAGATCGTCGGCTATTCCACAAAGGAAATGGCCACACGCACAGAGGTTCCGGAGGACCTCTACCTCCAGTATGAGCATGGCCAGGTAGACCTTCCCTTCACCTTTATGCACAAGTGCGCCCTGGCCTTCGGCGTGGAGCTGACAGACCTTCTGGAGGGCCACAGCGCAAAGCTCTCCAGCTATACCGTCACCCGCCGCTCCCAGGGCCCCGTCACCGCCAGTGAAGATGGCATCACCATCCAGGCCATGGCCGCCATGTTCCGGCAAAAGCTGGCCACCCCTTACTGGGTTACTTATGAATACTCTGAGCAGCTCCAGCATGAACCGATCCATACCACCACCCATGCCGGTCAGGAATTTGACCTGGTCATCAAGGGCACCCTTCGGGTGCGTGTAGGCGACCATGTGGAGGTTCTGCACGAGGGCGACAGCATTTTCTATAACAGCTCTACACCCCACGGCATGATCGCCATCGACGGAAGCGACTGCGTGTTCCTGGCTATGATCATGGCCACCAATGAGACCGATAAGCTCATCACTCCCACCCCCCAGCGCGTTAAGCAGCCCGAGCTACCGCTTCTGTGTGAGAAATTCATCCATACCCAGGAGGACGAGAACGGCGCTCTCACCGACATTCAGTTCCCCAACAGTGAAAGCTTCAATTTCGCCTTCGACATTGTGGATGGCATCGCCCGCCGGGAGCCGGAAAAGGTCGCCATGGTGCATGTGGACAACGACATGCACGAGCGCACCTTCACCTTTAAGGATATGAAGGACGCCTCCTCTCAGGCAGCCAACTACTTCACCTCCCTGGGCATCCAGCGAGGCGACCGGGTGATGCTGGTGCTCAAGCGCCACTATCAGTTCTGGTTTGCCATTTTGGGCCTTCACAAGCTGGGTGCAATCGCCATCCCCGCTACCAATCAGCTCTTGGAACACGATTTTAGCTATCGTTTCCAGGCAGCCGGTGTCAGCGCAATTATTTGCACCTCTGACGGCGATACCGCCCATCAGGTTGAGCTGGCGGAAACCTCCACCGGCTTAAATTTGACCAAGATCATCGTAGGAAAGCCCCGGGAGGGCTGGCATAGCTTTGACGAGGAGTATGCACTCTTCAGCCGCCGCTTCCGCCGCAGAGACAACTCCCCCGCCGGCCGCGATCCTATGCTGATGTTCTTTACCTCCGGTACCACCGGCTACCCAAAGATCGCCCTGCACAGCTACCAGTACGCCCTCGGCCACTTCGTCACCGCGAAGTACTGGCACACCGTCCGCCGGGACGGCCTGCACTTCACCATCTCTGAGACCGGCTGGGGCAAGGCTCTGTGGGGAAAGCTCTACGGCCAGTGGCTATGCGAAGGGGCCGTGTTCGTCTACGACTTTGACCGGTTTGACGCGGAGAAGATTCTCCCCATGTTCCAGAAATACCACATCACCACCTTCTGCGCTCCACCCACCATGTACCGAATGCTCATCAAGCAAGACTTGTCTCGCTTCGACTTGTCCTCCATCGAGCACGCCACCACCGCCGGGGAGGCACTCAACGCGGAGGTCTTCCACCAGTTCCGCAAGGCAACCGGTCTGGAGGTCGCAGAGGGCTTCGGCCAGACAGAGATGACCCTGTCCATTGGCAATCTGGTGGGTACACCCCTCAAGCCCGGCGCAATGGGCAAGCCCGTGCCCGGCTATGGCGTCGATTTGGTCGATTCTGAAGGAAAGCCCGTGCCCGACGGTGTGAACGGCGAAATTGTCATACATACCGAAAAAAGCGCACCCCTCGGCCTCTTCCTCGGCTACTACCGCGACGAGGAAAAGACCGCCCAGGCCTGGCACGACGGTCTATACCATACCGGTGACCTGGCCTGGCGGGATGAAGACGGCTACTTCTGGTATGTGGGTCGCGCAGACGACGTGATCAAATCCTCCGGCTACCGCATCGGCCCGTTTGAGATTGAAAGCACCATCATGGAGCTGCCTTATGTCCTCGAATGCGGCGTCTCTGCTGCGCCGGATGAGGTGCGCGGTCAGGTGGTCAAGGCCAGCATTGTCCTGGTGCCTGGCACCGAGGGCACCGAGGAGCTGAAAAAGGAGATTCAGTCCTACGTCAAGCAGCACACTGCGCCATACAAATATCCCCGTATTGTCGTATTTAGAAGCGAATTGCCCAAGACGATCAGCGGAAAGATCATTCGAAATCAGCTATAATAAACAGTTGACAATTTTATAGAGAAATGATATGATTCTTACAACGAAAGGCAAGGACGGAGAGGGTTCCCCTCAGTCCCATTTCAGAGAGCCGGTGTATGGTGTGAGCCGGTAATGGGCGTTCGGAATTTGTAGCTCCCGAGCCGGAGAGAAGAAAGCGAAAGCAAGTAGACCTCTCCCGCGTTAGCTGTGTGAGTGCTTAGGGTTTGTTGGAACCCGATAAGGGGTACATGCTGTGAGGTATGTACAATTTGAGTGGTACCGCGGGTATGCTTTATGCAGCTCGTCTCAAAGAATCTATCTTTGAGACGGGCTGTTTTTGTTTCCCCGCCTCATATCTGGAGGAACTACATAATGGCAAACAAAACTCTAACTGGACTCGACTTTAAAATTCAGGAAATGGCAGGCCGCATTCACGAGCTGCGCGAGATCACCGGCTTTACCACCGCCGAAATGGCAGAGCGGACCGGTATATCCGAAGCGGAATACACCGCCTGTGAGCGCGGTGAGAGCGATCTGCACTTTGCGTTTTTATACCGCTGCGCCTTGGCCTTCGGTGTGGACGTCACCGATCTGATCGAAGGCCACAGCCCCAAGCTCCGCTCTTATACTGTCACCCGTAACGGTAAAGGACAGAGGATCGAGCAGGCGCACGAGATGGTCTACTACAACTTGGCCTCCGGCTTCCAAAACCGCATCGCCGACCCCCTGCTGGTGGTGAACAAATACAGCGACAAAGCCTTCCACTCCGACATTGAGCTCACCACCCACTTTGGTCAGGAATGTGACCTCGTGGTGAAGGGCTCCATGAAGGTACAGGTAGGCGAGCACACCGAGCTTCTCCATGAGGGCGACTGCATTTACTACGACAGCAGCATTCCCCACGGCATGGTAGCTGCTGAGGGGGCGGACTGCATCTTCTACGCCATCGTCTTACGGCCTCAGGAAGCCATTTCCGCGTCTGAACCGGAAAGCATGGCTGCTGCAGAGCCCACCGAAGCAGGCGGTGACGAGCCGGAGCGCATCTACAGCAATTTTGTCCTCCCCACGGAAGACGAGAACGGCCTTTGCACCGCGATCTCCTTCAAGAACGAGGAAAAATTCAACTTTGCCTTTGACATTGTGGATAACCTTGCTCGCCGCAGTCCGGACAAGCTTGCCATGGTGCATCTGTCCAACGACATGACCGAGCGCCGCTTCACCTTCAAGGACATGAAGGACTATTCTTCCCAGACGGCCAACTACTTCACCTCCCTCGGCATCAAGCGAGGCGACCGAGTCATGCTGGTACTCAAGCGCCATTATCAGTACTGGTTCTCTGTGCTTGCCCTCCATAAGATCGGCGCAATCGCCATCCCGGCTACCTCCCAGCTCGTGCAGCACGATTTCAGCTACCGCTTCCAAGCCGCCGGTGTCAGTGCCATCGTCTGCACATCCGACGGCGACACCGCCCATCAGGTGGAGCTCGCCGAGGAAGAGACCGGCATTTCCCTTACGAAGATTATCGTGGGCGAGCCCCGGGAGGGCTGGCACGACTTCAATGAAGAATATTCCCTCTTTAGTCGCCGCTTCCGCCGCAGAGACAACGCGCCATGCGGCAGCGACCCCATGCTGATGTTCTTCACCTCCGGTACCTCCGGCTATCCTAAGATCGCTGCCCACAACTATAAATATCCTCTCGGCCATTTCATTACCGCCAAATACTGGCACCGGGTCGATCCCAATGGCTTGCATTTGACCATCTCCGACACTGGCTGGGCCAAGTCCTCCTGGGGGAAAATTTACGGCCAATGGCTGTGTGAGGGTGCGATCTTCGTCTACGACTTTGATCGATTCCACGCGGACAACATTTTACCTCTTTTCGCCAAATATCAGATTACCACCTTCTGCGCCCCACCCACAATGTACCGAATGCTCATCAAGCACGACCTTTCCAAGTACGATTTCAGTTCTGTACGCCATGCCAGCATTGCCGGTGAGGCCATGAACCCCGAGGTCTACCGGCAATTTGAGAAATCTACCGGCCTTCGTATCATGGAGGGCTTCGGCCAATCCGAATCTACGCTGATGATCGGCAACCTCGCAGGCGATAGCCATAAGGTCGGCTCCCTGGGAAAACCCGTGCCCCTCTACGACGTCCACCTCCTCTCCCCAGAAGGGCAGGATGTGCCTGCGGGTAGCACCGGTGAAATCTGTGTCAATATTTCCAACGGCATTCCCTGTGGCCTTGCCTATGAATATTACAACTCCCCCGACAAAACCGCAGAAGTCTGGCGCGACGGCTTCTACCACACCGGCGACCTGGCCTGGCGGGATGAGGACGGCTTCTACTGGTATGTGGGCCGCGCCGACGACGTGATCAAGTCCTCCGGCTACCGCATTGGGCCGTTCGAGATCGAAAGCACCATCATGGAGTTGCCCTATGTCCTCGAATGCGGCGTCTCCGCTGCACCGGATGAGGTGCGCGGTCAGGTGGTCAAGGCCAGCATCGTTCTCGTGCCTGGCAAGGAGGGCTCGGAGGAGCTGAAGAAAGAAATTCAGAACTATGTGAAAACCCATACCGCTCCCTACAAATACCCCCGCATTGTGGTGTTCTGCGAGTCCCTTCCCAAAACGGTAAGCGGCAAAATTATCCGCAGCGCCCTGTAAGGAATTCCTATGACCTATCAACGACTGACCCTTTTCGCCGGCCACTATGGCAGCGGCAAGACGAACATCGCGCTCAACTACGCCAGATTTCTCAAGCGGGCAGGGCTTCCTGTCACGATTGCAGACCTTGACATCGTGAACCCCTATTTCCGCACCAAGGACAGCGAAAGCGCCCTCCGAGCGGAGGGAATCGAGCTCATCTGCTCAGAATATGCCAACTCCAACCTGGACGTCCCGGCCATGCCAAGGGAAATCTATGCTTTGGTGGATGACCGCAGCCGTTATGGCGTCCTCGATATCGGCGGCGATGACCGTGGCGCACTGGCCTTAGGCCGATACAGTCCCGCAATTTTAGAGGAAAACAACTTCGAAATGCTTTTAGTGGCCAACCGCTCCCGTCCTCTGACCCGGACGGCAGAGGATACGGTGGAAGTGATGAAAGAAATCGAAGCCGCCTGCGGCCTCCCCTTCACCGCCATCGTGAACAACACAAATCTTGGCCCCCTCACCCGGCCAGAGGATGTGCTGGAGAGCCTCTGCTATGCCAGGGAGCTCTCGGAGAAGACAGGTCTGCCGATCAAAATGACCTGTGCCAAGCAACAGCTTTGTCAAAGTCTGGAGGGGTGTGTAGATAATCTCTTCCCCCTTTCACTCCAGAAACTATATTACGAAATCAAATCGGAGGTGCCCAATGGCGAAATTAACATTTAAGGAAGAGCTGTGCAAGGGCTGCGGCCTTTGTGTAGACGCCTGTCCCCGCCAGCTTCTTATGCTGTCGAAGACTCGGCTGAATCAGAAAGGCCATGCGCCTGTGGAATTAACAAATCCCGATGCGTGTATTGGCTGTGCCTTCTGCGCGACCATGTGCCCCGACTGTGTGATCACGGTCGAACGTTAAGAAAGGAGCAAGCGAATGCAGGAAAAAGTACTTATGAAAGGCAATGAAGCCATTGCCGAGGCTGCGATCCTTGCCGGTTGCCGCCACTACTTCGGCTACCCCATCACCCCTCAGACGGAGGTAGCCGCCTATATGTCCAAAAAAATGCCGAAAATTGGCGGAACCTTCCTTCAGGCGGAAAGCGAAATCGCGGCGATCAATATGGTATATGGCGTCGCCTCCACCGGCAAACGGGTCATGACCTCCTCCTCCAGCCCCGGAATCGCCCTGAAATGCGAGGGCATCTCTTATCTCGCCGGCTCCGACTTGCCTGCTCTGATCGTCAATGTGCAGCGCGGCGGCCCCGGCCTGGGCGGCATTCAGCCCTCTCAGTCCGACTACTTCCTGGCCACCCGCGGCCCCGGCCACGGCGACTTCCATGTGCTGGTGCTGGCGCCTGCCAGTGTCCAGGAAATGGCAGACCTAACCTTCAACGCCTTCGCTTTAGCCGAGAAGTACCGGATGCCCGCCATGCTGCTGGCCGATGGCACCATGGGCCAGATGATGGAGCCTGTCACTCTGCCCGCGCCCATGGACATCGACTCTGCTCCTAAGAGCTGGGCAGCCACCGGCACCAATTGTGCACGGCCCCACAATATCATCAATTCTCTCTATCTCTCCCCGGATGATCTGGAGCGGATGAACAATGAACGCTTTGACCGTTATGCCACAATTGAGCGGGACGAGCCCATGTGGGAGGAATTCATGATGGAGGATGCCGAAATCTGCGTCGTCTCCACCGGCATCACCTCTCGTGTCTCCAGAAATGCCATCGTGGAAGCCCGACGCCAGGGAATTAAAGTTGGTATGATCCGGCCCATCACCCTCTGGCCCTTCCCGGTCAAGCCCCTGCAGGCTGCTGCCGAAACGGTCAAGTCCTTCCTGTGCGTCGAGCTTAACATGGGCCAGATGCGCGAGGATGTGGAGCTGGCCATCCGCTGCAAAAAGCCCGTGGATCTGTGCTACCGCGTCGGCGGCATGATCCAGACCCCGGATGAGGTGCTGGAAGCCATTAAAAAGGCAAATAAAGAAGGAGGTTTGGCATAATGGCCGTAGTATTTGAAAAACCCAAGGCGTTGACAGACGCTGTACTGCACTACTGCCCCGGCTGCACCCATGGCATTGTCCACCGGCTGGTCGCAGAAAGCATAGATGAGCTGGGCATTGAAGGCAAGACCATCGGTGTCGCGCCGGTTGGCTGCTCTGTGCTGGCATATAACTACTTCGCCTGCGATATGATCGAGGCCGCCCACGGCAGAGCTCCTGCTGTTGCCACCGGCGTAAAGCGTTCGCTTCCGGATCACATCGTATTCACCTATCAGGGCGATGGCGACCTTGCCTCCATCGGTATGTGCGAGACCGTCCATGCCGCAGCCAGAGGAGAAAACATTACCGTCATTTTCATCAACAATGCCATCTACGGCATGACCGGCGGCCAGATGGCTCCCACCTCCCTGCTCGGTCAGGTAACGCAGACCTCCCCCTATGGCCGCGACGCCAAGACCCAAGGCTACCCGATCCGGGTGTGTGAGCTATTGAGCTCCCTCGACGGCCCCGCCTACCTAGAGCGTGTCACCGTGAATAACGTTAAAAACGTCAACCGGGCCAAGAAGGCCATCAAGAAAGCCTTCCAGAACCAGCTCGACGGCAAGGGCTTCTCCCTCATTGAGGTGCTGTCCTCCTGCCCGACCAACTGGGGTCTGACGCCGAAGCAGGCGCTGGAATGGATCGATGAAAAAATGATTCCCCAATATCCCCTGGGGGTCTACCGCGATAAGGAGGACTGAACATGGCTGAACATCAAATCGTCATCGCCGGTTTTGGCGGACAGGGTCTGCTGTTTTCCGGCAAGGTGCTGGCCTACGCCGGGCTCATCGAGGGCCGCGAGCTGAGCTGGCTCCCCTCCTATGGCCCCGAAATGCGCGGCGGCACTGCAAACTGCAATGTCATTCTCAGTGACATTCCCGTTGGCTCTCCCATTGTGCAGAATCCGGATATTCTGATGGTGATGAACAATCCCTCCCTGGAAAAATATGAGGACGCAGTTGTCCCCGGTGGCAAGCTCTTCATTGACTCCTCCTTGATTGCCAAAAAGGTCAGTCGCACCGATGTGGACGCCTACTATGTCCCCGCGACCCAGATGGCCATGGACATGGGAATGCCCAGCCTTGCCAACATGATCCTGCTCGGTGCAGTGATTGCCAAGACCGGCTGTATCAACCCAGAAAGTCTCACAGAAGCCCTGCACAAGGTCATTCCTGCGCGCAAAGCAAACCTCTTTGACGCTAACATGCAGGCCCTCCAGGCCGGTATGGCGTATTAACAAATCTTGCCGACCAATGGCCGGATAAAAACGAATAGGAGGAAACATCATGGCATATCAAATTTCCATCACCCGTACCACCAACCCGAAGCAGCCGCCTGCCGACGAGAGCAAGCTCGGCTTCGCAAAGCAGTTCTCCGACCATATGTTCCTGATGGATTATACCGCAGGGATCGGTTGGCATGACCCGCGTATCGTCCCTTATCAGTCGTTTTCCATTGACCCGGCCTGCGTGGTGCTGCACTATGCCCAGGAGATTTTTGAGGGCTTGAAGGCATACCGCACCGCCGAGGACAAAATTCTTCTGTTCCGCCCCGACTGCAATGCCAACCGCATCAACGATTCGGCTGACCGCATGTGCATTCCGAAGCTTGACCCGGAGCTTTTCATTCAGGCGGTACGCACCCTTGTAGAAGTAGACAAGAATTGGGTGCCCCATCTGGATGGTACCTCTCTCTATATTCGCCCCTTCATTTTCGCTTCCGACGTCGGTCTTGGCGTCCACGCCTCGAAGCACTATATATTCTGCATCATCACCGCCCCCTCAGGCGCTTACTATGCCGACGGGCTGAATCCTGTGCGCATCTACGTGGAGGATGAATACATTCGCGCAGCCCCCGGTCTGACCGGCTTCACCAAATGCGGCGGCAACTATGCAGCCTCCATTAAGGCAGGCGAGCTCGCCGAGCAGCAGGGCTATGCCCAGGTGCTCTGGCTTGACGGCATTGAGAAGCGATATGTCGAAGAGGTCGGCGCAATGAACATCATGTTCAAGATCGACGGCAAGATTTATACCGCCGCCACCGTGGGCACCGTGCTCCCCGGCGTTACCCGCCGCAGCATCATCGAGCTGTGCCGCGACTGGGGCTACGAGGTCATCGAGGGCAAGCTGGCCATCGACGACATCATGGCCGCTGCCAAGGAAGGTAAGCTGGAGGAGGTCTTCGGCACCGGCACCGCCGCCGTTGTCTCCCCGGTCAAGGAGCTTCGCTGGAAGGATGAAACCGCCTACATCTCCGGCGGCAAAATCGGCGAGCTGACCCAGAGACTCTACGACACCCTCACCGGCATCCAGTGGGGCAAGCTCCCCGACACCAAGGGCTGGACCGTGGAGGTCTAAGCACTCAAAAAATTCTACCGCCGCATCCGAAATTGCTCGGATGCGGCGGTCGTTTACATAAAACATTTTAAAAATCAGTCCGTCTCGGTGAAGGTCACAAAAAAGTTCGGATTATCTTCCTCGGCGTCCAGAAGCACCTGGCGAAGAACATCGGCTGCCTCGCCGAGCTTGCTTTTATGGAGGTTGCGAACCTCCAGGCGGGTCGGCTCGCAGGGATCTGTCAGGCAGTCGTAGAGGGCGTCAAAATTCTCCCCATAATATGCAGGGAAACAGAAAAGCGTCCGAAGCGCCTGGTGGAGCTGCGGCAAAGACGCAAGGGAATCACAGATCAAGATCAATTCTTTCATATCAAGGTGTCCCATAGAGCAGCTCGAAGGTTTCGTAGTGGTCGTTTGTGTAGTAGATCAGCCCGTCGTTGGAGAAGATGATGCGCTCTGCGCCGCGTTTTTCCGCACCCAGGGTATTGATATCACACTCGGTATAGGTGCGGCCATCCTCCTTGGGGAGAAGGCCCTCGTAATTGCCAAAGTGGTCGCCGCCAATGCATTTGCCCGGAGCATAGCTCTCCAGCTCTCCTCCCGGCCAGCCAAGGGCTTGAGCTTCCTTCTTTGTGATGAAGTTGTCAGGTAGGTGGCCATAGGTGTAGATGTACAGAGCCACGTCGTCTTTCAGGGTGTAGGTACCGTCCTCAGGCAGAGCGCTGTCGCTGGTAGTGCTTCCCTCCTCTGGCTCTTCCCAATCCTCTGACTCCTCCCAATCCTCAGACTCCTCCCAAGCCTCGGATTCGTCTCGATCCTCAGGCTCGTCCACCGTCTGGCGCTCTTCAAGCTCGTCGCCAAAATTGTCCAGCAGCTCCAGTGTGGAGTCCACCGTCTCCTTTGCCGCGCAGGCGGTAAAGGTCAGCAGCATAGCCAGCAGAGTCATAAGTATCATAAACCGTTTCATAGCGTTCCTCCTTATTTGTTTTCTGGATTATACCATCTTTTTTATAATGCCGCAAGCAATATCTGTCAAAAAAAGACAAAACAGTTGACGACAAAGAAAAAAAAGGTTAAAATTGAAGCAATAAAACATTGCAAAAGCCATGGAGGACAGCCAATGACTACCACACAAAATTTTTTCCTAACCTGCCTGCGGGATCATCTCCACAAGAAGAATACGGAAATACCGGCAGATGTGGACTGGGATGCTCTCCTTCGCATGGCAATGGCCCACGATCTGGCTGGCATTATTTATCATCAAATCAAGAAAAAAGCCGCCGAGGCAGAGGTCTTTTCCTTGAATTATGCCGCAACAATTTATTACTACGCAGGCAGAAACGATTGCTTCCGCAAGCTGACACAGGAATTGAATGACAACAGCATTCCATTCGTCCCAGTCAAAGGGCAGGTCATTGCGCCTCTCTATCCATTCCCCGCCCTGAGAACCATGGGCGACATTGATCTGCTTGTCCGCGAGGAGGACTTGCCAAAAATTCATGAGATTATGCTGCAAAGTGGCTACGAAAGTCTGTCCGGAGACGCTTCCATTGACCGAGCCTACAAAAACAAGCTCATTGAATTTGAGCTGCATCCAGTTCTGATCTGCTCCAACGAGGAGGTCGAAAAGCAGGAATATCAGGATTATTTCAATAACTTTTGGCCCTATGTCGAGGCAGACGGTCAGCTAAAAAAAGAATTTCATTTGCTGTACCTTTTGGTTCATCTGAGAAAGCATCTGCTCAACCACGGAGCTGGCTTCCGGCAGTTCATGGACATCGCAGTGTTCACGCAGGCTTACCGGGCAGAGCTTGACTGGGACTGGTTTCAGAAACAGCTGAAAGCGCTTAATCTGTGCCGCTTTTCCGAGGTTTGCTATGCCTACATCGATCGCTGGTTCTCTATCCCGTCTCCTATACCGACACAACCTTTGGATGAGGATATGTTCGCACGCTCCACACAAATCATCTTTGAAAACGGGGTATTTGGCTTTCAGAATGAAGATCACACCACTTCCCTGCTCAGCTACCAGTTAGCAAAGCGCGGGCGCGTCGCAGGGCGAGTTGGCTATATGCTTCAGAGATATTTCCCGCCGTATCGCGTGCTGATTGTCTCGGATCATTACGCATTTTTAAAAGGAAAACCCTATTTGCTGCCCTTTGTATGGGTTTACCGCTGGTTCTATGTGCTGCTATATAAGAAAGCTGAAGGCACAGAGAAGATCAAAAAAATGAGCACAAGCAACGATGGCATCCAGAATAAAGTCCACATGCTCCACGAGTGGGGCTTGGACTCCTGAAATCGTTGCCTCTGATACCTCCACATTGACAAAATTGGGCGCGTTGCAGAAAAACCTGCAACGCGCCCGGGTTTTCCCCCGGCATAGCCGGGGGAAATATTTTTTTGGGGGTTCCCCTCGGCTATGCCGGAAGGAACGTTTTCATTGTGATATTAGTCCTTTTCCAGATAGCGCATGATGATGGTGGCAATCTGGGCGCGGGTAGCGCTGTTGCGCGGGGACAGGCTCGTCACATCGCCGGAGCGGATGCCGTCGATGAGGCCTTCGCTGGTAGCCCAGATCATGGCGTCTACCGCATAGTCGCTCACGGAAGCTGCATCCGGGAACTGCTCCAGGTTGCCTTTTGCTTCGGGCTTGTCTGCGTAGCGGTACAGGATCGTCGCAATCTGTTCGCGGGTGATCTTGCCGTTCGGGTTGAACTTGTTGTTGCCCACGCCGTTGACGATGTCATTGGCTGCCGCCCACTCGATGGCGTCGGAGTACCACTGACCGGCTGCCACATCCGTGAAGACGCCCTTGAACTCGACCTTGGGTTCACCTGCCACGCGGTACAGGATGGTGACAAGCTGTGCACGGGTCAGCGTGCCGTTCGGGCTGAAGATCGTCTCGGAGGTGCCGTTCATCAGGCCATTTTCGACGCAGTAGTCGATGCCCTTGTGTGCCCAGCTGTCGGGCTTGGGCGCATCAGTGAACTTCTTGCTCGGGCAGGCCTCGCCGCCGTCGCACTTGTAGTCGGGATCCGCTTCGCCGCAGCGGGTGCACTTGCCGTCCTTATAGTCATGGCCAAGTGCTGCTACCTTGTCGCTCACATACTCGTCGTTGCAGCGAGCGCAGGTATAGGTGGTGAAGCCCTCTTCGGTGCAGGTGGGTGCAGTGACTACAGCCTGGTAGTCGTGGTCAAGGGCTGCAATTTCTTCCGTTCTCTTCTCCTCGCAGCGGCTGCAGGTGAAGGTCTTGACGCCAGCCTCGGTGCAGGTGGCTTCCTTGGTGACCTTGCCCTCGTCCCAGTCGTGGTCAAGGGCTGCCACGTTGTTGCCGACGTAGCTGTCGTCGCAGCGGCTGCAGGTGTAGGTGGTAAAGCCAGCCTCGGTGCAGGTGGGCTCAGTCACAACTGCCTTGTAGTCATGGTCAAGGGCTGCCACATTGTCGCCGACGTAGCTGTCGTCGCAGCGGCTGCAGGTGTAGGTGGTGTAACCAGCCTCGGTGCAGGTGGGTTCAGTCACAACAGCCTTGTAGTCATGGCCGAGAGCTGCCACTTCGTCGCCCACGTACTTGTCGCCGCACTTGGAGCAGGTGTA
>JAZLFG010000071.1:0-4025 GCA_045615685.1 Faecousia sp. | reverse complement strand
GCGTTGGTGCGCTGTTTGGCTTGATTTATCTCGCTTTCCTGCGCTCGGCTCCGGGGCTGCTGCCGCTGCTCAAGGGCGGCGACGAGGAGGCCATTGCTGCTTACCTCGGTGGCCAGAATCAGGCAAGCGGCATTATCAGCACTGCGCTCCTGGCCTTCCTGCAGCCGATCAGTATCGTGCTGCCGGGTGCACCTATCCAGGTTGCGGCAGGCGTGGTCTATGGTACCCTGAAAGGCTATCTGATCTGCCATATCTCCTATGTGATCTCTAATGTGTTGGTGTTTTATCTGGCGCGGGTGTTGCGGCAGCGAATGGAGCGGTATGTCTCCCATTTTTCCGCTAAGATGGATTTTCTCCAGAAAGAGCAGTACCCCGTCTACATGACCGCAATGGCCTGCCTGATCCCACTGGTGCCCAATGGAATTATCCCCTATGCGGCAGCCCGCACAAAGATGAAGCTGCAAGAATTTTTGCTGGCGGTGATTCTGGGCAGCTTTTTCCCGGTGCTCATCATGTGTGCCATCGGCAAGCGCATTCTTCACGGCCACTATATATTTGCGGCCTGCCTGTTTGCGGTGGATTTGGCCGTGGTGATCGTGCTGACGAAATTCCGCTCCAAGGTCTGCCGGTGGATGAACGCCAAGGGGCAGCACATCATGCACTTGCTCCACATGGCCGACCCTCCTGCGGACTGATACATATATTGCAACAATAAGGCTGTCGCATTTTTCTGCATGAGACAGCCTCGGCGTGTCAAAAAGCCTTTTTGACACGCCGAGCGTTTTTCAAAACTTTGAAAAAGTTTTGAAAAACGGTTTGATTGAACGCGAAGGGCGGGCCTTGCCCCCCTTCACTCTTCCCCCTGCGGCTCAGTCATTCAAGTCTTAGCGGCTTTTTTGACAATCTGAGGCTGTCTCATTTTTCTACATGAGACAGCCTTACTTACGATCCATCGGCGCGCTGACTTCGCATGTGCGGTCCCATCAGGCGGTAGAGGACCGCCCCCAGGGCCAGGATCAGCGCTGTGTTGATGGCCATGAAGCTGCCATTATATAGCGCAGAATAGAGCCAGGGCGAGGTCATGGTCATGCCGAAGAAGTGATCGGGCATATACTCCGCCCAAACCGTCGCCCCCACGATCCAGTGAACAAGAAACCGCATAAAGCTCCCAAGGAGCGTACCATAGAAAAAAGCAAGCTTTTTTCGTGAGAAGAATCCTGCCAGCCCCAGTACCCCGAAAGCTACCAGATAGTCTCCCAGGATAGAGCGCCAGCTCCAGGCAAAGACGCCATCCAGCACCAACTGCAGCATCCCATAGGCTGTGGAAGCCAGCAGCCCTGAGCCAAGCCCCCAGCGAGCACAGTAAAGAAATATGGGCAGCATTCCCAGAGTGACAGAGCCACCCTGAGGCAGCTCCCAGAGCTTGAGAAAGCCCAGCACCTGGGCCAGAGCCACCAGGATTGCTCCCTCACACAAAGCCCGAAGTCGGTCGTTTTTGATTCTTTTCATGGTCATACCTCCAAAAAATGCATTGCAATCGAAAGACTGCAATGCAAAAAGGAAGTCACTGCGTCTTTCCCTACGCCGGTACGAACCGGATCAGGTTTAACGGGTGAGGGCGCTTGCCGCCCAATCTCAGCCGGAATCGTCCGGCTCCCCGAAGACTGGATTGTAATGCAACATTTATTATGAATTCATTATAATCCAGAACCAATGCGCTGTCAACGCAGCTTTTGGCAAAAGCTGTATTTTATAATATTATCCTGCCTTCGCTTGCCCAATCTTGCACTGGGCAAGATGATTTTTGTTGTAGGGGCTGAGCCCCTGTGCTATAATAGAGACACTGCATCCTTAGCAAAATACGCCGAGCACAATCAGGAGGATAACGCATATGACTTTTAAGATGATACACGAAAATTACAACGTTTCTGACCTCGACCGCTCCCTTGCCTTCTATGAAAAGGCACTGGGGCTGACCGAACGGCGGCGCAAAACCCAGGAGGACTTCATCATTGTCTACATTGGCAACGACCAAACAGACTTCGAGCTGGAGCTGACCTGGCTCAAGGCACATCCCCAGCCCTACAATCTCGGGGAGTGCGAATTCCATTTGGCCTTCCAGGTGGAGGATTTTGAAGCCGCACATCAGCGCCACAGCGAAATGGGCTGTATTTGCTTTGAGAACCCCGCCATGGGCATTTATTTCATCATTGACCCCGATGGCTATTGGCTGGAAATTGTTCCTGCAAGATAACACCATAAATCCGCCAAAATTTCCCGTTCCATGGTCGTTTTTTTCTTATATTATTTTATACAGAAGTGCTTTACAAAGGTTTCCACTTGATATAAAATAAATGAAAATACTGAGGCCATCGGCGAATGAAATAGGAAATTTTCATTTCTTCTGGTCCTTCTTTTCAACAATTCAGATGCAATAATCTGTTTTCAAACGCCCATTTTCCCTTGTTTGCTGCACGATTCTATCAGGAGGGTACGATTATGGAACAAACCGCCTACCACGCAAGGTCTTCCGCCGCGTTAAACGACGAATACGCGCTCGTCCGCACCAGGTACGATGCCCTTGCTGCCCAAAAGCTCTCGCTCAACATGGCAAGAGGCAAACCCGGCACGGAGCAGCTCGACCTGGTCACGGATTTACTGACCACCCTGACCGACCCCGCCGACTGCTTCAGCGATGGCATTGATGTGCGCAACTACGGTGAGCTCAGCGGCATCCCCGCCGCCAAACGTCTCTTTGCCGAGCTCCTCGGCTGCCGGATGGAGGAATGCTTCATCGGCGGCAGCTCTTCCTTGACCCTCATGTACGATGCGGTCTCCAAGGCCTTCACCCACGGTCTGCTTCATTCAAAAAAGCCCTGGGCAAAGCTCGGTACCGTCAAGTGGCTCTGCCCTGTGCCCGGCTATGATCGCCATTTCCGCATCACGCAGTCCTTTGGCTGCGAGCTGATCTCCGTGCCCATGACCCCGGAGGGGCCGGATATGGACATGGTAGAGGCGCTCATCCAAGACCCCGATGTGCGCGGGATGTGGTGTGTGCCCAAATACTCGAATCCCGACGGCATCGTCTATTCCGAGGCCACCTGCCGCCGCATTGCTGCCATGCAGCCGGCAGCAGAGGATTTTGCCCTCATGTGGGACAACGCCTACTGTATCCACGAATTTGAGGGGAACTTTGTCCCCTTCCCCGACATTCTGAGTCTTTGCCGGGAAGCGGGCAACGCAGACATGGTCTACGAATTTGCCTCCACCTCCAAGATCACCATGCCCGGCGCCGGTATCTCCGTCATGGCCACCTCGGTTGCCAACCAGAAGTATTTCCAAGATCTCATTGGTGTGCAGATGATCTCTGCCGACAAGGTCAATCAGCTTCGCCATGTTCGCTACCTCAAGGACAAGGCACATACCCTCGCCCTCATGAAGCGTCACGCTGCGGTTCTCTATCCCAAATTCCGCTGCGTGCTGGATATGCTGGAGGAAGAGATTGCTCCTCTCGCAATCGCCGAATGGCAGAAGCCCAAGGGCGGCTATTTCATCTCCGTCAACACCGCTCCCGGCCTTGCGAGGCGGACCCTGGAGCTCTGCGCCAAGGCTGGCGTCGTGATGACTGGCGCGGGCGCGGCCTTCCCCTATGGCATCGACCCCGAGGATCGTAACATCCGCATCGCCCCCTCGCTTCCCCCAGTGGCAGAATTAGAGAAGGCCATGGAAATCTTCTGTGCCAGCCTCAAGCTGGCAGCACTGGAAAAGCTGCTGCAAAAATAATGCAAAAAAACAGCCCCCCTCTTTTGGGCGGTGCTCTAAAGGACAGTCCTCAGCGTGACAAAAAAGTTTTTTTGACACGCTGAGGCGTTTTTCAAAACTTCTTCGAAGTTTTGAAAAACGGTTTGATTGAACGCGAAGGCCGGGCCTTGCCCCCCTTCACTCTTCCCCCTGCGACTCAGTCATCCAGGTTTTAGCGACTTTTTTGACAGTCTGAGTCCTCAGCGTGTCAAAAAAATCTTTTT
>JAZLFG010000070.1:0-17716 GCA_045615685.1 Faecousia sp. | reverse complement strand
GATCTTGCGGTTTTCCTTGGTCGTGAACAGCTTCATCAGCGGGGGCTGGATCAGGGGGATCAGGGCCATGTAGGAGTAGGCCGCAATGGCGATGGCGCCCAGCAGCTCCGGCGCCAGCTTATTGGTGAGGAAGATCGCGGTCGGGCCGTCCGCACCGCCAATGATGCCAATGGAGGCAGCCTGGGGACCGGTAAAGCCCATGCAGATCGCGCCAAAGAAGGCAACGAATACGCCCAACTGGGCAGCCGCGCCCAGCAGCAGGCTCTTGGGATCGGTGATCAGGGGACCAAAGTCCGTCATCGCGCCGACGCCCATGAAAATCAGCGACGGATAGAGACCGGCCTTGACGCCGATATAGAAGATATCCAGCAGGCCCGCGTGAGACAGGATATAGCCGTAGCTATGGTAGTAGGGGCTGGTGCTGTCCAGGAAGGCCGACCAAATCTCGGGATGGTACATGGCGTTGGTGCTGTTCAGCTCTTCTGACAAGCCGGGGAAATAGCTGATGTTGGCAAGCAGGCAGCCGAAGGCAATGCCCACCAGCAGCAGCGGCTCAAACTTCTTGGCAATGCCCAGGTACAGAAGGACGCAGGCAATGACAACCATGACGAGGTTTTTCCAGCCACCGGCAGCCAGGAAGCCGCCGAAGCCGGATTCCTGCGCCAGCTTGGCGATGGTTTCGCCAATATTGAAAGCAAGGATATTCATCTGTACCCTCCTTATGCCAAAACGACGAGAGGAGTACCCGTATCGACCGTAGCGCCGACGCTCACTGCGACCTGGGCCACAGTGCCGTCACGCGGGGCAAGGATTTCGTTTTCCATCTTCATAGCTTCCAGCACCACCAGGATGTCACCGGACTTGACGCGTGCGCCCTGGGATACATTGATCTTGAGAATATTGCCGGGCATAGGAGCCGCAACAGCTTCGCCAGCCGCCAGATTCACAGCGGCAGGAGCAGCAGCGGCTGCGGGTGCAGCGGCGGCTACGGGAGCAGCGGCCACGGGAGCGGGGGCAGCGGGGGCATAGGCTTCATATTCATCCACCAGCATGGCCTTGCCGGCTTCGACTTCTACTTCATAGGTCTTGCCCTTGAGAGTTACCTTATACTTCATCTTACTTTACCTCCCGAATGGATTTGAAGCGCAGCTCATTGAGCGGCTTTTGCAGCTTGTGCGCAACGATCGCCATGATCATGGCAGCGTCCTTCTCATTGACATCGTAGAGCTTGATCTCACCGGCGCTGCCAGGGGCAGCAGCGGCAGCAGGGGCCGTGGGAGCGGTAGCTGCCACAGGGGCGGCTGCCTTCTTCTTTGCCGAGCTGACCATGATTTTACCGGTGATCATCACAACGAACATCAGCAGAATCAGGCCGAAGAACACAACCACATAGCCCACGAGGCCAATCAGTCCTGCTTCAGCAATGCCGATATTCACCATGCTTTCCTTCACTAAGAATAACATCCCGTCTCCTCCTTACGCCTCTTCAATGGAGTAGACCGCGATATTTTCTTCCTTTTCCTTGCGCTTTTGCAGGAATTCCTTTGCCTGCTTTGGATAGCAGATATAGCTCATGATGTCCTCTTCACTGCGGGCCAGGTCGCCCAGCTCCTTCTTTGCAGCGGCAAAGTCCTGGCCGGTGCGCTTGCTGTCCTCAATGCGGCAGTCAATGGGCTTGCCGCCGGCGCCAAGGATTTTATCCTGCAGCGACTTGCTGACGGGAGCGGGAGAAATGCCGTACTCACCCTTGAAGTAGTTCTTAATCTCATTGGAAATCTGCTTGTAGCGTTCGCCCAGCAGCACATTGGTGACGGCCTGGTTGCCGACCATCTGGCTCAGAGGCGTGACCAGCGGGGGATAGCCCAGATCCTTGCGGACGTTGGGAATCTCTGCCAGGGCGGCGTCGAACTTGTCCATGGCCTTCATATCGGTCAGGTTGGCGATCATGTTGGAGAGCATACCGCCGGGCACCTTGTAGACCAGGGCCTGGGCGTCGGTGGCCATGCTCTTGGGATTGAGGGTGCCGTTGTCAATGTACTTCTGCTTGATGGGCTTGAAGTAGTCGTTGACCTTATTGATCACATCCTCCTTGAGGCCGCTGTCGATGCCGTACTGCTGCAGGGCATAGAACATGGTCTCGGTGGCAGGCTGGGAGGTGCCGTTGGAGAAGCAGGAGGTGGCGCAGTCGATGACGTCCACACCGGCCTCGATGGCCTTGGTGATGGTCATATATGCCATGCCGGTGGTGCAGTGGGTGTGCAGGATCACCGGCATATTGCCCACAGCGGACTTGATGCCGCGGATGAGGTTCTCGGCCTCATAGGGGCTCATGGTACCGGCCATATCCTTCAGGCAGATGGTCTCAAAGCCCATCGCCTTGAGCTTCTTGCACATCTCGATGTATTTTTCCACGGTGTGAACCGGGCTCTGGGTGTAGGAGATGCAGCCGGAGGCAATGACCTTGCGGCCGTATTTCTTGGAGTAGGTCTTGACGGCCTTGAGGGCGGTCTCCAGATTGCGGAAATCGTTCAGGGCGTCGAAGATGCGGATGATGTCGATGCCGTTCTTGATGGACAGCTCAACAAACTTCTCTACGACGTCGTCGTGGTAGTGCTTGTAGCCCAGCAGATTCTGGCCGCGAAGCAGCATCTGCAGGCGGGTATTGGGCATATGCTTCTTGATGTTGCGCAGTCTTTCCCAAGGATCCTCGCCCAGATAACGCAGGCAGGAATCGAAGGTCGCGCCGCCCCAGCACTCGACGGAGTAGTAGCCGGCCTGATCCATCGTGGAGAGAATCCCCTCATAGTCGGCGTAGGGCAGGCGGGTCGCCATCAGGGACTGGTTGGCGTCGCGCAGGATGGTTTCCGTGATTTGCACTTTTCTTGCCATATTCTAATCCTCCATATTGAGCAAAAAGCTCTATTCTACCCTCTCCGGCTTCCGCCGGAGAGGGTGCAATTCGATTAAATCTGGGGGCCCGCAGCGACAACCTCGTCGCTCATGTGGGTGTATTTCTTGAAGTTCTCTACGAACTTACCGGCCAGCTCCTTGGCCATTGCCTCGTAGGCAGCCTTGTCTTCCCAGGTGTTGGCGACGATCAGCAGCTCGGAGGGAACGCCCTCGATCTCGGTGGGAACCATGACGCCGAAGTAGGGATCCTTGACCATTTCTGCCTTTTCGATGGCGCCGGTCAGGGCAGCAGTGACCATCTTGCGGGTGTAGGCCAGCTTCATGCGCTTGCCGGTGCCATTCCAGCCGGTGTTGACCAGGTAGACGTTGGCATTGGCCTTTTCGACCTTCTCGGCCAGCATTGCGGCATAGATAGAGGGATCCAGGGGCAGGAAGGGCTCGCCGAAGCAGGTGGAGAAGGTGGGAACCGGCTCCTTGACGCCGATCTCGGTACCGGCCAGCTTGGAGGTGAAGCCGGAGACGAAGTAGTACATGGCCTGGTTCTTATCCAGCTTGGAGATGGGGGGCAGAACGCCGTAGGCATCGGCGGTCAGGAAGATAACGGTCTTGGGGATGGCACCCACGCCGGAGAGCTCGGCGTTGTTGATATACTCAATGGGATAGCCCACGCGGGAGTTGACCGCCAGCGTGTCGTCGTCGAAGTCGAACTCGCGGGTCTCGGGATCCATAACCACGTTCTCGACCAGAGCGCCAAAGCGGATGGCGTTGTAGATATCGGGTTCTTTCTCTGCGGAGAGGTTGATGCACTTGGCATAGCAGCCGCCCTCGAAGTTGAACACGGAGTCGTCGGCCCAGCCATGCTCGTCGTCACCGATGAGCTTGCGGTTGGGATCGGCGGACAGGGTGGTCTTGCCGGTGCCGGACAGGCCGAAGAACACGGCGGAGTCACCATCCTCGCCGATGTTGGCAGAGCAGTGCATGGGGAATACGCCCATCTTGGGCAGGACATAGTTCATCACAGAGAAGACGGACTTCTTAATCTCGCCTGCGTACTGAGAGCCGGCGATGAGGACGAGCTTCTTCTCATAGTCGATCATAATGGCAGCCTCAGAGCGGGTGCCGTCGATCTCGGGGATGCACTTGAAGCCGGGGGCGGCAATCACTGTGAAGTCTTCTTCAAAGCCTGCCAGCTGCTCTTCGGTGGGACGGCGGAGCAGGTCGCGGATGAACAGGTTCTGGGAGGCAAGCTCATTGATGATGCGGAAGCCCTTCATATACTTGGGATCGGCGCCTGCAAAGCCGTCGAAAATAAAGATTTCCTTGTTCTGCAGGTAGGCGATCACCTTGGAATAGAGGGCGTCGAAGCGCTCCTGGGAAACGGGCTTATTGACAGAGCCCCAGGCGATCTCGTCATGGACGCCTTCGGAGTCCACAATGAACTTATCCTTGGCGCTGCGGCCGGTGTACTTGCCGGTCTTGACAACCAGGGCGCCGGTGTTGCTGAGGGTGCCTTCGCCGCGGCGAAGTGCGTGCTCCGTGAGCTGTGCGGGGGTCAGGTTGCGGTAGATTGCGCTGGCATTGATGATGCCGAGCTTTTCGATGCCATAGGTTTCCATAGAAAATATCCTCCTGAAACATAATATTTTTCAAAGACTTCCGACAAACTCTGGGGAAAACGCGCAAAAAAGTGCGTATCGTTTGTCTGGAACCCAATTCTCACCACATACAATATAGCATAAATTTTCTCGAATTTCTATAGGTAATTAGCACAGGGCATTCGCGGGTTTTTCGTGAAAATATAGCAATTATTGATACTTTTTTTGAGAATTCCACAATTGTTGTATTTTCCCCCAAAGAAACGTTCCGGAAAACCGTTTTTTACCTCGCAAGCTCTCCCGGGCACTTGATTTTTTTGCGCTGTTATTGTAATATGCATAAGAAGGGAGGTTGATCCCATGAACCGACGCGAACGTCGCTATGGCAGAATGTATTTATTGCCCCTGCTGCTGGCGCTGACAGGGCTTGCCCTGCTGCCGCTGGAATGGGTGCTGCGCCTGGAGGGCTTTGACGCCTTCGGCGAGCTGGCGCAGGTCATGCGCCTCAACTGGTACATCGTGATTTACCCGGTCATTCTGATGTTCCTCTACATTTTTCGCATTCCTCCTAAGGTCGCCCGCATCCTTGCCTACATATCCCTGGCGCTGGCGCTGTTCCAATTGGGCGTTGTGTTCTGCTACAAGTCGCAGTCGCCCAACGGCTTTCTCTCGTGGGTGCCCGGCTGCAAGCTGCTATCCCATATCCAGGCACTGCAGCTTCGGCGAAGCGCCCAGAATATCCTTCTGACCTGTGCCGATGCCTGCTTCCTGCTTTGCAATCTGAGCGCAGTGTTCACCTGCCTGATCTATGCGGACATAAAAGCCAAATCCGACCGCCGCAACGCCGAGTTCGACCGCCGCAATGCCTACCTCACTCGCCGCACCGTCCAGGAGGAACCAACGCAAACGGTGGATCCCATCCTGGATGAACCCACCCAGATCGTGGAGCTCCCTCCACAGAGCGCCAAGCCCGCAGCACCCCCCAAATCACGCAAAACCAAGGCGTTGACAAATCGGAAAAGCTATGGTAAACTACAGAAGGTTCATACAGGAAAACGCAATGACAGGAAGAAGTAGCCCCGGCGCAGGTATTCAGAGAAGAGGCGGTCGCTGCAAGCCTCCATACCAACCGGCGTGAAGCAGTCCCCGAGCGGCGGGACCCAAAGGCAAGCGAGTAGGTCTCGACGGAGCTTCCCCCGTTAGAGGGATACCGGTATATTTATGCCGGGATGAGTGCGGGTTTTCCCGAATTCAGGTGGTATCACGGATTTTTTCGCCCTGAGCTTTGGCTCGGGGCGTTTTTTCTTTTCCCGTATGACCGCTGCCCGCGGCGCATAGATTGTATGCGGGTCAATCTACAAAAGGAGTGTAAACCATGGAACATAGATGCTATGAACAGTCCAAAAAGCTCAACAATGTCTGCTATGACATTCGCGGCCCAGTGATGGATGAGGCCGAGCGCATGGAGGCCCTCGGCAGCAAAATCCTCAAGCTCAACATCGGCAATCCCGCCCCCTTCGGCTTCAGCGCTCCGGATGAGGTGGTGCTGGATCTCATCTACAACCTGCGCGCCTGCGAGGGCTACTCCGACTCCCGGGGCCTTTTCTCCGCCCGAAAGGCCATCATGCAGTACTGCCAGCTCAAGCACATCCCCAATGTGGGCATCGAGGATATCTTCACCGGTAACGGCGTCAGCGAGCTGATTATGCTGTCCATGCAGGCGCTTCTTGATACCGGAGATGAAATTCTCGTGCCTGCCCCGGACTATCCCCTGTGGACTGCTGCCATTACTTTGGCCGGCGGCACAGCGGTGCACTACATCTGCGACGAGGCCTCCGGCTGGTACCCGGATGTGGAGGATCTGCGCAGCAAGGTCACATCCCGCACCAAGGGCATCGTGGTCATCAACCCCAACAATCCCACCGGCGCCCTCTACCCCAAGGAGCTGCTCGAACAGATCGTAGCGGTGGCCCGGGAGCACGATCTGATCCTCTTCGCCGATGAAATTTATGACCGTTTGGTCATGGATGGTCAGACCCATGTGGCACTTGCCTCCCTTGCGCCGGATCTTCTGACCCTCAGCTTCAACGGCCTGTCCAAATCCCATCGGGTGGCGGGCTTCCGCTCCGGCTGGCTGTGCCTTGCGGGCGACAAGCGTCAGGCCAAGGGCTACATCGAGGGCCTGAACCTGCTGGCCAAGATGCGCCTGTGCTCGAATGTCCCCGCTCAGAGCATCATCCAGACCTCCCTTGGGGGCTATCAATCCGCCGACGAGCTTCTCATGCCCGGTGGCCGCATCTACGAGCAGCGGGAATTCATCTACAAGGCCCTGTGCGAGATTCCCGGTATCAGTGTCGTCAAGCCTACGGCGGCCTTCTATATCTTCCCCAAGGTGGATATGGCAAAATTCAATATCCACAGTGACGAGCAATTGGCCCTGGATCTTCTGAAAAAAGAGAAAATCCTCGTCACCTGCGGTACCGGCTTCCACTGGCCGGTGGCGGATCACTTCCGCATCGTCTACCTCCCGAACCTCGATACCCTGCACACGGCCATGACGAAGATGACACATTTCTTCGGCTCCTACCGTCAGGCGGACGGAGAATAGAAATGCGGAAAATCACCACGCTGCTAACGGCGCTCTTGCTGGCTCTGGGGTTACTCACAGGCTCCATCGCCGTCCCCATCCTTTTTCGTCCCTTCTACTATGCCCACATCGGCCCTTTGGGGCTATGCGCGGAAACCGGCCTTAGCAGGGCGGAAATCCGCACCGCCTACGATGAAATGCTCGACTTCTGCCTGGGCGGTCAAACCTTCTCCACCGGAAAGCTTGCCTTCTCAGAGGAGGGAAAACGTCATTTTGAGGATGTGCGGCGTCTGTTTCTGCTCGATTTGCGGGTGCTGGCTGTGTGCGCCATCCTGCTGGCCGGGATTTTTCTGTACCGAAGGCGCAAAAGGCGCTCCTTTGCGCCACTGCTTGGCCACGGCCCCGGCTTCTGGGCGGGAATCGGGCTGGCTGCCATCTGCCTGATCCTGGGCGGCCTGGTGGCACTGGATTTTGACCGGGCCTTTACCATATTTCACACCCTGTTCTTCCCCGGAAAGACCAACTGGGTGTTTGATCCCCGCGTGGACGAAATCATTCTGGCGCTGCCGGAGGTGTTCTTCCGGAACTGCGCCATCCTGATCCTGGCCGTGCTGCTTCTTGGCTGCGCCCTGATGGTGGGGCTGGATGAACACGCCAGAAGAAGGAAGCTGCGACTAAAATAGATCGTTCCGAACGACTTGATTCAATCTTGGAGGTTTGACTATGAAAAAGGTTCTACTCATCAACGGTAGTCCCCACGAGCGCGGCAACACCGCCATCGCACTCAATGAAATTGCCGCGCAGCTCAAGCTGCACGGCATAGATTCAGAAATTTATTGGCTCGGTACCGGCGCAATCTACGGCTGCATCGCCTGCAACGGCTGCAGCAAGGCGGGAAAATGCGTCGTTTCCGAGGATGTGAACGAGGTCGCGGAGAAGCTGCGCGCCGCCGATGGTCTGATCGTAGGCTCCCCGGTGTACTACGCAGGGCCAAACGGCGCACTGTGCGCCTTCCTCGACCGGCTGTTCCGGGCACACGGCGGCAGCTTCGACGGAAAACCCGCCGCCTGCGCGGTGGTGTGCCGCCGGGGTGGAGCCAGCGCGGCCTATGACCGGCTGAACAAATATTTCGCCATCTCCCATATGCCCCAGGTGCCCAGCCAGTACTGGAACCTGCTTCACGGCAGAACACCCGGGGAAGCCGCCGAGGACGCCGAGGGCCTGCAAACCATGCGCACCCTGGCCGACAACATGGCCTGGATGCTGGAGGCACTGCCCGCGCCTCCAGCCCGCGCACCGAAAATTATGACAAATTTTATTCGCTAATCACCGAAATCTCCAGGTCACCGTGCTCCACGGTGACCTGAAGCTTTGTCCCCGGGCTGACGTCGCCCCGGACAATTCGGTGGGCAAGGCGGGTCTCCACAGTGTGCTGAAGATAGCGCTTGAGGGGTCTTGCTCCGTACTGGGGGTCGTAGGAAGCGTCAATGATAAAGTCCTTTGCCTCCTTCGTCAGCTCGCAGGAAAGCTGCTGCTGAGCAAGGCGGTGATTGAGGGCGTTCATCTGTAGGTCAATGATGTGGGTCATATCCTCGCGGGTCAGGGGCTTATAGTACACAATCTCATCGAGCCGGTTCAAAAATTCCGGCCGGAAGCTCCTTCGAAGCTGCGCCTCCACCGCGCTTTGGGCGCTCGGGGCGAGGTTGCCCGCTTCGTCGATGCCGCTGAGTAAGCTCTGTGCGCCAAGATTGGAGGTGAGAATGAGGATGGTATTCTTGAAATCCACCACCCGTCCCTGGCTGTCCGTCACCCGGCCGTCGTCCAGGATCTGGAGCAAAATATGGAACACATCCGGGTGGGCCTTCTCCACCTCATCAAAGAGAACAACGCTGTAGGGGTGGCGGCGTACCGCCTCGGTGAGCTGACCGCCCTCCTCATAGCCCACATAGCCGGGAGGCGCACCCACCAGGCGGGAGACCGCGTGCTTCTCCATATATTCGGACATATCTATGCGGATCAAATTCTTCTCATCGTCAAAGAGCGTCTCCGCCAGTGCCTTGGCAAGCTCTGTCTTCCCCACGCCCGTAGGGCCTAAAAACAGGAACGAACCGATGGGGCGACTCGGATCCTGGACGCCCGCCCGGCTGCGCACAATGGCCTCGGCTACGGACGTAACCGCCGCGTTCTGACCGATCACCCGGCGGTGCAGCGTTTCGTCCAGATGGAGCAGCTTCTCCCGCTCCCCTTCCATGAGCCGCGCCACCGGAATTCCCGTCCAGCGCTCGACGATGCGGGCGATTTCCTCTTCCGTGACCTTGTCGCGCAGGAGCTTCGAGCCTCTGGCATTCTGGGCCAGGCGCTCCTCCTGCTCCAGCTGCACCTGCGCCTCCGGCAGGTCGCCGTACTTGAGCTTCGCCGCCTGCTCCAGCTCATAGCTTCTCTCCGCCCGCTCAATGTCGGCGCGGATGGCCTCGATTCTCTCTCGAAGCTGCTGCACCCGCAAAATGGCATTTTTCTCATTTTCCCAGCGCGCCTTCATGGCGTTGAAGGTATCCCGCGCCTCAGCCAGCTCTTTTTGAAGCTCTAAAAGCCGTCCTGCGGAGAGGGCGTCATCCTCATTTTTCAGAGCGGCCTCCTCAATTTCCATCTGAATGATCCGGCGAGATACCACATCCAGCTCCGTGGGCATGGAGTCCATCTCTGTGCGAATCATGGCGCAGGCCTCGTCGATGAGATCTACCGCCTTGTCCGGCAGGAAGCGGTCGGTGATATAGCGATGGGATAGGGTTACCGCCGCGATGATGGCGGAGTCGGTGATCTTCACCCCGTGGAACACCTCATAGCGCTCCTCCAGTCCCCGCAGGATGGCAATGGTACCCTCCACGGTCGGCTCGTCCACCAGCACCGTCTGGAAGCGGCGCTCTAAGGCCGGATCCTTCTCGATGTACTGGCGGTACTCGTCCATAGTGGTCGCGCCGATACAGTGAAGCTCTCCCCGGGCCAGCATGGGCTTTAAGAGATTGCCCGCGTCCATGGCGCCCTCGGTCTTGCCGGCGCCCACGATGGTGTGCAGCTCGTCAATAAACAGCAGAATCTGCCCCTCGGACTTTTTGACCTCGTTCAGCACGGCCTTGAGCCGCCCCTCAAATTCGCCCCGGTACTTCGCCCCGGCAATCAGGGCCCCCATGTCCAGGGAGAAAATCGTCTTATCCTGCAGGCTCCTGGGCACATCGCCCTTCACAATGCGCTGGGCCAGCCCCTCGACAATGGCCGTCTTGCCCACACCGGGCTCGCCGATGAGCACAGGGTTGTTCTTCGTCTTGCGAGAGAGAATACGGATGACGTTGCGAATCTCGTCATCCCTGCCAATGACGGGGTCGAGCTTCTTTTCTCTTGCCCGCTTGACCAAATCCGTGCCGAATTTCTCCAGCGCCTCATAGGTGTCCTCCGGGTTGTCGCTCGTGACCCGCTGGGTACCCCGCACTCCCTGCAGGGCCTGGAGTACCGCCTCTTCCTCAATGCGGTAGGTATCAAAAAGCTGCCGAAGGGTACCGTCCGGCCTTGCAAGCAATCCCAAAAACAGATGCTCCACCGAAACAAAATCGTCGCCCATCCGCCGGGCAGCCTCTTCCGCCTCCTGGAAGGCATTGTCCACCGCCCGGGCAATGTAGTATTTCCCTGCCTCCCGGCCGGAACCGGTGACGGAGGGCAGCTTGGCAAGCGCCTGCTCGACTGCCGCTTCCAGGCTTTCCGGACTTCGCCCCATCCGCTTGAGTAGCTGGGGAATCAGGCCGTTCCGACTCCGGAGCAGCGCCTGTAAAAGATGCATCTGCTCAATCTGCTGATGGTCGTGGGACAACGCCAGCGCCTGGGCATCCTGAATCGCCTCTAAGGACTTCTGCGTGTAGTTCTGGGGATTCATTTCGCACGCTCCTTTCAATTTTAGCACTCTATCTATCAGAGTGCTAATTTGTTTTCTTTATGATACCTCCCTTTCGGTGGATTGTCAATATATCAGCGTGTCAAAAAAGTCTTTTTGGCACGCTGGGGCGTTTTTCAAAGCTTTGAAAAACGGTTTGATTGAACGCGAAGGGCGGGCCTTGCCCCCCCTTCACTCTTCCCCCTGCGACTCAGTCATCCAGGCTTTCGCGGCTTTTTTGACAGTCTGAATATATTTCAAAAATGAATATCTTAATATTTACGTAATAATATATCTCTTTCTTTCGTAATAATTCCCCAGTATCATAGAGACATAAAAAGCAGCAACGAGTAAGCTTTTTCATTTTCCCCCCTCTCTCTTATATGGAAGTTCCCGTCGGCAAACTGGTCATTTGTCGGCGGGTCTTCGTTTTGATAAAGACTCCGCAGCACCGGCAGCGCCCACGTGCTATATTTTGTATCCAGGCCTACTACAGATAGCCTTTTTAAACATTTCGCCGCCCCGGCTCGGGGCGGCGAATTTTGCTCAGCAATAGAAATCCTTGATTTTCTTGGCGCGGGAGGGATGGCGCAGCTTGCGGATGGCCTTGTTCTCGATCTGGCGGATGCGCTCGCGGGTGACGCCAAAGATCTGCCCTACCTCCTCCAAGGTATGGGTGCGGCCATCGTACATGCCAAAGCGCATCCGAAGTACGTCGGCCTCCCGATCGGTGAGGGTGTCGAGAATCTCCCGCAGGGCCTCAGACAGCAGGGTGTTGGAGGTAGCATCCACCGGGCTGGGGGTATTATCATCCTCCACGAAAGAGCCGATGGTGGTATCCTCCTCGTCGCCCACGGGCATATCCAGCGAGAGCGTGTCGGCAGCAGTGCGATTGGCCTCGATGATCTTCTCTACCGGAAGGTTCAGCTCCATGGCGACCTCTTCCAGGGTGGGCTCCCGGCCCAGCTCCTGCACCAGCTTGCGGTTGCAGCGAGTGGTCTTATTGATGACCTCTACCATATGCACCGGAACGCGGATCGTTCTCGCCTGATCCGCAATGGCGCGGGTAATCGCCTGCCGGATCCACCAGGTCGCATATGTAGAGAATTTGTTTCCCTTTGTATAATCGAATTTATCGACGGCACGAATCAGGCCGGTGTTGCCCTCCTGAATCAGATCAAGAATATGCAGTCCGCGCCCGGAATATTTCTTCGCAATGGATACCACCAGGCGGAGGTTTGCTTCGGTGAGCTTGTCCTTGGCAGTCTTGTTGCCCTCAGCCACCTGGCGGGCGAGCTCAATTTCCTCGTCGGGCGTCAGCAGCCGCACCTGGCCAATTTCCTTGAGGTACATCCGCACCGGGTCGTCGAGGTTATATTCCGCCGCCAGCTCCACTGGATCCACCAGCTCTTCCCCATCGTCCTCGTCGCCTGGAGATACGTCGTCCAGGTTCAAAAGGCCAAGATTGGGTTCCAGCTCAGAGCTGATGATGTGAATGCCCATATTCTCAAACATTTCGTAAATCTGCTCGATTTTATCCGCCGGCAGATCAATCTTTTCCAGCTCTGTCATCAGCTCACCGACAGAGAGCATTCCCTCCTTGCGGCCTTTTGCGATCAGCGCCTGCATCGGAGCCAGAAAATCATCATTGTTTTTTGCAGTTTTCTTTGGCGTTGCCATAAAGCACTTCTTTTCCTTGATTTCTATGTAAAATGCGGCACGGGCTACGATACCAACATTGACGCATCTGTTTTATTATATACCCACAGGACATTGAGCGCAAGATATTTTTCATAAAATGCCCGAATTTTTTGTGTTTCCCTTGATTTTTCCTATCTACAGCATGCCCAAAGCGGAAAAAATCATACCTGCGAATCCATCACAATCTCGCAGCGATGGATGGGGGTGCCAAGGGCGTAGAATTTTTCCTCATAGCCGGTCATAATCCCCACCGGGCCGTCTTTATGGAGGTCGTCTGTGATATTTCGCACGCAAAAGCCGCAGGCATGAAACTCCTCCAGCGACCAGGCGAACAATGCCGCGTTATCGGTCTTAAAGTGGATTTCACCGCCAGAACGCAGCACATGGCGATATTTCTGGAGAAAGGTGTGGTAGGTAAGGCGGCGCTTGGCATTTTTGCTGCGCGGCCAGGGGTCGCAGAAATTAATGTAGAGCAGGTCAATTTCTCCCGGGGCGAAAAAGCTCTCTATCTCTGCCACGTCCATGGAGACAAAAAAGACGTTCTTTAGATCCATTGCCACCGCCTTTTCCATGGCCATGACCAGGGCCTCACGCACCCGCTCAATGGCAATGATAAGCACATCCGGCTCAGCGGCAGCGGTTTCCACGGTAAATTTTCCCTTGCCGCAGCCAACCTCCACACGCAGCTCCCGAGCGCCCTCCATCAGCGAGCGCCAATGGCCCTGCATCGTCTCCGGGCTTTGGATCCACACCCGCTCACAGGCCTCCATCCGCGGGCCGACATTGGGCTTTCTTCTCATTCTCATGGCGAAATCTCCTCCATTATAAAAATCAGAAATACCAGATTAGTATAGCAGGAAAAATTGTGATAGTAAACAGAAATTGCAAAAACGCTTTACGCTTTTTCCATAGCATTGGCCTTTGGGCGTTTGTTTTTTGCAATATAACCAAAAATGATTGACAGAATTTATGGAAAAACCTGATTTTTATGTGAAATATAATAAAAACATTGAAAAAATCCACAATTTAAAGTATAAATTGACCATAAGATATGAACAAACCGTGAATGGACATTATTTGCAGTATTTTGTATCTTAAATATTTTTTAGGAGGAAATTTATGAAGTTACGTTGGAGAATGGTTGCACTGCTTCTGTGCCTGGTGATGCTTCTGGGAATGCTTCCCGCAGGCATCAGCGCGGCTGAAGGTGCAACACCGGAGAGCATCAATTTCATGGATCCCGCATCGGCGGAAAAGTTCTCTATTGAGAATCAAAGCACAGCCGCAATCAAGGAAGGCGATGGCCTGTATCTTGTCTCTACGACAGCCGCATTTGAACCCTGCAATGGCAGAACCACCACCTTTAACCCCGCTGACGTTGTCAATGTTCCCGTGGAAGGCGACTGGACGGCAACCATCAAGGTGAAGTTTGCCGCTGGCGGCTCCATGGGCTACTATGAGTTCTTCGGCTTCTATGCCAAGGCAGGCGAGGGCTATGACAACCTCGTCGGTATGCGTGCCGGCAACAATGCCATTCAAGACTTCCTTCGCGTAGACGGCGAGGTGACTGCTGATACCGATGGCGTCAAAACCTCTTCCGGTCTGACATCCGCAGGCGCCCACTGGTTCCGTATTGCCAAGGAGGGCGACAGCTATACCTGCTATTGGTCCAAGGACGGCGCCGACTTCGCTGAAATCTTCAGCTATGAGGACACCGGCATTGACGCCACCGGCCTTGTGCTGGACGCCTATTCCGGCATGTCCACCGGCTACAATTATACGATCGAATTCCTGTACTTCGGCACCGACAACGACGAAATGAATCAGGCCAACCTGAACAACATTGCCGATTCCGTTGTTGCCGCCATTCCCGCATACATTCCCATCAACGCAAGAGACACCTATAAGCTTCCCCAGGGTGGCAACGGCTACGACGTCACCTTTACCGCAGAGCCCGACTGCATTGAGGGCAGCAAGCTCGTCGCCATGGATGAGGAGACGGAGGTCACCCTTACCGCCACCATCACCGTCGGCAGCGTCAGCACGCAGAAGCAGCTCACTGTCACCGTACCCGCAAAGGGCACCAACCGTCCTGTCAGAAAGCCCGGCGATCCCATCTATGTCGGCTTCACCTCGGATATTCATGACGAAGTCACCAATACCAGCCGCCTGGGCGGCGGTCTGACCGAGCTTCTGAACGGTCTGACCTCCAAATACACGCTGGACTATGTCTGCTTCGGCGGCGACTATTCCTGGAACCACAGTAAGCAGACGCTCGATCAGATTCGCCCGCTAATTGATTCCCATATGGATGACGGCAACATCCTCTATGGTGCTGTCTACACCATGGGCAACCACGAGTGCTATGAGAACGAAGGCACCATGTGCTGGGATTACGGCGATGACATCATCCAGTGCGGCGAAGGCGCCAGGGACGACGAATACAGAGTCTTCTGCATGGGCGCCCTGACCAACTGGAACAACGGCTACTGGCCCGAGGAAGACATTGCGGCAGTGGACGAATATCTGGCAAGCGTTCCTCACGATGTTCCCGTGTTCATTATCTCCCATTATGCCCTGCACCGTGCAAGCGGCAACGGCAACTCCAGAACCCCCGAAAACCCCGTCGAGCTCATCGACGTTCTGAACAAGTATCCCAACGCCATCTTTGTCTGGGGCCACAACCACTCCATGGGCGACGATCAGTATGGCGTTGTCTATACGCCGGGTTCCTCCCTCCGCTATTCGGATTACGAGTACAGACACCTCAACTTCACGGTTGCCAGCAGCGGCGCTTGCCGTGACGGCGCAGAAAAAGGCATTGTCGGCATGGTTGCCACAATCCAGAACTACGAAGACAAGAAGACCGTCACCTTTACATATCACAAGGCCGATGGCAGCCAGAGCGACAATACCGAGCCGGTTGTCATTGAGATTCCGAAGTATACCACCGCTTCCGAAGAATGCGAGCACGAGTACGAAGCTCTGATCACTGAGCCCAACTGCACCTATGGCGGCTACACCACCTTCGTCTGCGAAAAGTGCGGCGATAGCTACATCTCCGATGCAGTCCCCGCTCTGGATCACGACTGGGACGACGGCGTGGTCACCCTGCCCACCCTGGCAGACTTCGACGGCGAAATGACCTACACCTGCAACAGATGCGGACTGCCGAGAATCGAAGTGATCCCCGCAGCCGGCGAACCGGCCGATATGAGCGATATCGACTTCACCGATCCCGCTGTTATCTCCAGAGTCCGTGTGGACTACAAGGATTCCGCAGCGTTTGCCGCCGATACGGGCCTGAAAATTTCCTCCGGCAGCAGCTCCTTCGAGGGCACCGGCGATTCCTTCACCCCGAAGGATCTTGTCGCTATCCCCGTCAGAGGCGACTTCAGCGCCACTGTGCAGTTTGACCTGACCCCCAGCAGCGGCTGGTTCATGGGCGGCGACGACTACCTTGGCTTCTTTGTCATGGATGACTATGACAACGGCGTCGGTATGCGCGCAGGTCAGAACTCTGTCGTGAGCTTCACCAAATCCGAGGGTGTTGTGACAACCGGCAGCGCCACCATGGGCGCCGCATTCCCCAGCGGCCTGTCCTCTGCCGGCACCTACTGGTTCAGGCTTGAAAAAATCGACGATGATGTGCTGTGCTACTGGTCTCGGGATGGCGTGAACTTCACCCAGCTGTTCTGGTTCCACGATACCGAGCTGGAGGGCAAGAGAATTGTGCTCGATGCCTATTATAGCTATGCCATGGCCTTTGGCACGCCCAACAGCTACACGCTGAAGTCCCTGAACTATGACGAAGACAATCTGCACTACTATATTGAAAATCCGGACGAAGCCTATCTTGCCACCGCTGCAACCCCCACAGCAGCTGCGACCTATTATTATTCCTGCGCTCTGTGCGGTGAAAAGGACGAAACCCGCACCTTCTCCTATGGCGCAGGTATTGCAGCGGATTCCGTCCGCTGGAGCTGGCGCACCGACGAGCAGCCCACAGCAGAGATTCAGCTTGGCTGGTCGGACGGCTATGTGAAGAAGCTGAGCGCCACTGTAGCACCCATCGAGATTGGGGACAACTTTATCACCTATCGCGCCACGGCTGAGTATGTGGGCGTGCCCTACACCGCCACCAAGACCGTCCAGACCGGCTACGAGGTTACGGTAGAGAACGGCGCCATCCTCTCCGAGGCAAAGGAGCTTTACTCCTACGGCGATTCTCTGATCGTCAAGGCCAACGCAGCCCCCGAGGGCAAGGTCTTCGCAGGCTGGTACGTCGATGGTGTGCTGGTCAGCACCTCCGAGATCTACGGCCGCAGCGTGACCGAGGACTTTACGCTGACTGCCTGCTATGAGGATGCAAAGGTCGAGCTCAAGCCCGTGCTTAACGCAAAGAGCGCCATTCGTACCTACGATATCGCAACTGGCAAGTACAAGACCACGCTGAGTGTGGATTGGTCTGCCCCCAACGGCTTCACCGTTGTTTCTTCCGGTCTGTACCGTATCTATGGCGAAAATGCCCCGAGTCAGGCAGAGCTGATTGCCACCGGCACGAAGAATACAGCCAAGTCGCTTGCCTACAACGGCACCTACAACCTGAACCTGAGCATGGGTGCTGCCAGCGGCGAGCGCAACATCTACTATGTTGGCTACCTCACCTATAAGGACGCAAAGGGCGCAGAACACACGATCTATACCGATGTGCTGTGCAATGAAGCCCGTCCGTTTATCGACAATCCCGAAGAAGACGTTGTAGAAGAATAAGCATTAAAAATGGCCTTGGCGGGTCAAAAGGTCTTTTTCTCCCGCCAAGGCTTGTTTTCCAAAGCTTTTTCGAAATTTTATAAAATGTTTCATCGCGGGACTGCCCCTTTTGGCGGGGCAGTCCCGCTCAGCGTGTCAAAAAAGTCTTTTTGACACGCTGAGGCGTTTTTCAAAACTTCGAAGAAGTTTTGAAAAACGGTTTGATTGAACGCGAAGGGCGGGCCTTGCCCC
>JAZLFG010000069.1:0-2394 GCA_045615685.1 Faecousia sp. | reverse complement strand
TTTCAAAACTTCCTCGAAGTTTTGAAAAACGCCTCAGCGTGTCAAAAACTTTTTTGACACGCTGAGAGGATGCTCCCCTGCGGTACCACATAGGGTTTTATTTGGGGTTATAATTTTTGCCAAATTGAAGATCGCCGAATTTCGCCGTAATGGATTCCGGATGCAGCGGCCGCATGGGCTTGGTGTCCTGGGCGGAAGCGTCGTAGGTGGAGCCGGGCACACTGCCCACCAGCTTTTCCACATTCTGCTCAATTTCCTTGGCAATGTCGCCGTAATCGCCCGCATTCCGGGGCGCTTTCTGCATTGCAGGAGCCTGAGGCGCAGACGCCTGCGGCTTGGGAGAATGCTTAGATGTCTGCCTGGATGACTGCTTGGACGGCTGAGATTTGGGCTGCTGTGACTTAGGGGCGCCTTTGGACGCCTGGTTCTGCGGTGGCCTTTTCCCTTCGGCAGAGGACTTGGCTTCTAACTGCTTCAGGTTATCCAGCAGCTCCAGATGGTGGTGGATGTCTGCCTCCACAGCCTGGATGAAGCTGGCTGCCGTCTGCTTGGCCTGGGCGAGGCGATCGGCCTCCAGGGCAAGCGCTTCTTCGTGGGTTTTGGCATTACTGCTGGCATCGCCGACAATGTGGGATGCGCGGGCTTGGGCATTGCGGATGATCTGCGCAGCCTTATCCTCGGCGCTGCGGATGAGCTCCTGCGCATTTTCCTGAGCGGCTGCGGAGCCGCCCATACTGATCTCCTGCTGGCGGTATTCCTCAAGCTTTTCCACGAGGATGCGCAGCTTGCTCTTGAGCACAGCGTTTTCCTTGTAAAGCGTGGTATAATCTTCAATCAGCGGATCTATCACATCGTGGACAGATTCCATATCGTAGCCGCCGAACACAGCCTTTACAAAGCCGATTTCCGTAAGTTGTTGGGGTGTAAACATTTTGCGCCTGCTCCTTTATGGTGAATTAGAAATACATGCCATTGTTTTCCAGCTCCTCCACCAGATCCCCCACAATGTCCACATTGTAGGGCGTGATGATATAGGTGGAAATAGCGACCTTTTTGATCTTGCCGTCGAGGGCATAGGCGCAGCCGGAAAGAAAATCCACCAGGCGGCGCGCCACGTCCTTATTGGCGGATTCCAGATTCAGGACAACTGCACGACGTTCGCGCAGGTGGTCGGCAATTTCGGAAACGGTGTCAAAGCGCTCAGGCTTGACCAGAACGACCTGCATCTGGGCGGTGGTGTGGATATTAACGACCTTATTTCCCCGACGGTCAGCGGCAGTTGCGGGCTTCTCGTTAAAGCTCCGGCCGGCACGGGGCGCGGGGGTCACAGGAGCGGGCTCTTCTTCCTCGTAGTCGTCATAGTTCTCGAACTCGTCTGCGTCGTCATCCGCATAGGGGCGGGTCAGCACATTTTTCAGTTCATCCAGAAATCCCATGGTATATCCTCCAATATGTCTATGTGAAATTTTATTTCTTTGAGTAGCTTCGCGGCCCGAAAATTGCGGTGCCAATGCGAATCATGGTGCTGCCACAGGCGATGGCGTCCTCAAAATCGTCCGACATTCCCATGGATAGGCATACCATAGAAACATTATCGTATTTTTTTTGCGATATGTCAATAAAAAGCTGCGACATTTGTGTAAAATATCTTAAATTATCTCCCTTTTCGACGCTCATTGGGGGAATTGCCATAAGACCGACTACCCGAACGCCGGGGAAATTGCCCATTTGGGCCACAATTTGCAAAATTTCCTCCGAAGAGAAGCCGGATTTCGAGGCCTCGCCGCCGATGTTCACTTCGAGCAGCACCTTCTGGCAAAGGCCCAGCTTCCCGGCCTGCCGGTCAATGGCCTCCAGCAGGGGCAGCCGATCCACCGACTGGATCACGTCCACCTGGCCCACCAGGTATTTGACCTTATTGGTCTGAAGCCTGCCAATGAAGTGGAGGGGCGCACCCTCGTAGGCGTGCTGGGGAAGCTTTTCCTGCAGCTCCTGTACCCGGTTCTCTCCGCACAGATCCACACCGCCCCGAATGGCGGCACGAACCCGAGCTGCGTCGTTCATCTTGGTAGCGGCGCATAGCTGGATCTGGCTCGGCTCGCGTCCGGCGGCGATGGCCGCAGCCGCCATTCTGGCACGGATGGCAGCAATATTTTCACGAATTTGCTGTTCATAAGCGTCCATCTCTATATCACAACCTTTCCGTCCTCTAAATTTTGCGTGTTCAGTATGATTTCATCGCCGGGCCACAGGTGGCCGATGCTGCTTTTGTCCTGCCGGACGAGAAAGAAATCTGCCGTCTCATAGAGAATTTCCACCGGCTTGAAGCGGGCTTGTGCGCCCTCCAGCGTGTAGACGCCCGGGACATTGTCCTCGCCGCCAAAGCAGATGGCC
>JAZLFG010000068.1:0-21813 GCA_045615685.1 Faecousia sp. | reverse complement strand
AAGGAACTCATGGACGTGGTTGACACCTGGATCCCCACCCCCGACCGCAAGGCTGACATGCCCTTCCTGATGCCCGTGGAAGACGTCTTCACGATCTCCGGCCGTGGCACCGTCGCTACCGGCAGAGTTGAGCGTGGCATCATCAAGAAGAATGAGCCCGTCGAAATCGTCGGCCTCATGGATGAGAAGCGCAGCACCGTCGTTACCGACATCGAAATGTTCCACAAGCTGATGGACTACGCCGAAGCCGGCGACAACATCGGCGCTCTGCTCCGCGGTATCGACAAGAAGTCCATCGAGCGTGGCCAGGTTCTGTCCAAGCCCGGTTCCATCCATCCGCATACCAAGTTCACGGGTCAGGTCTACGTCCTGTCCAAGGAAGAAGGCGGCCGTCATACCCCGTTCTTCAACAACTATCGTCCGCAGTTCTACTTCAGAACCACTGACGTTACCGGCATCATCACGCTGCCTGAGGGCGTTGAGATGTGCATGCCTGGCGACAACATCGACATGGGCGTCGAGCTGATTACCCCGATCGCCATTGAGAACGGCCTTCGTTTCGCTATCCGTGTGGGTGGCCGTACCGTTGGTTCCGGCGTTGTTATCGGCATTAACGAGGACTAATCCTCTATTATTCTAACCTACACCTGAAAAGGGGCTGCCTTATGAAGAATGAGGCAGCTCCTTTTGTGAATACAGTTTTGCCATAGAGCCATGCACAAGCGGGATTCTTTGCACATAGCATAGGGCGGAGGTGCTTCTATGGCGGTTTTGCTTTGTTTTCTTTTGATCCTTGTGCTGCTGACGGCAGAATGGTATGTGCATGCGGCTCTGGTAACGCCCCTGCCACGGAGCGTAAAATGTGTGTTTCTAATGGATGAGGGCAACGAAGGAGAGCTGGAGTATGCCCTGCGGGGCTACCGGTTTTTGAAGCGGCAGGGTTTTTTGCGGGGCAGCTTTGTGATTGTTCCGGGGAGGGTATCGGATCAGACCAGGCAAGCGGCAGAGCTTTTTGCCCGGAACCATGATATTTCGATCCTGGACATAGAAGGGGTGTTTGACCCAGAATGAGGGTGTTCGCGCATGGAACAGGAGCTATTGCAGGGTACGGTCTGCGCGGTCGTATTCCAGAATGAAGAAAATGGATATACGGTGCTGAAGCTCGATAGTGAGACCGAAGGCGTTGTGACCGTGGTTGGCACCATTCCCTTAGTGCACGTGGGGGAACGATTGCTGATCGCGGGAAAATGGCAGACCCATGCGCAGTATGGACGCCAGTTTTTTGCGGAATTTTTAGAGCGCCTCATGCCGGAGACTGCCGGACAAATTTTGGCCTATCTGTCCTCACGAACCGTGCGCGGTATCGGCCCAAAAACTGCGGTAAAAATTGTTGAACGGTTCGGGGAACGGTCTTTGGAGATTCTGGAGCACCACCCCGAACGCTTGACGGAAATTTCCGGCATTACCGTCCAGAAGGCGAAGCAGATGTCCGAGGCTTTTGCCGGCCAGGTGGGCATCCGAAGGCTAATTGAATTTTTGACCACCCATAGGCTGCCTGCCCAGCTTGCCATGCGGCTCTACCGCAGCTTTGGGGAGTATGCCTTGGATGAGGTGAAGGAGAATCCCTATTTGCTTACTGAGGCGGAGTTTGGCGCAGGCTTTGCCGAGGTGGACGCGTTTGCCTTGGAGATTGGCCTTGATGGAGACGACGAGCGCCGGGTAGACGCGGGCGTCCTCTTTGAGCTGAGCCACAATTTGAGCAACGGTCATGTCTTTTTGCCCTCGGACAAGCTTATCGACGCAACAAGCCAGATGCTGGGCTTGAGCCGGCAGACCGTTTGTGCTGCGATTCCCCGCCTGGAGGAGGGGAAACGTCTGGTGGTGGCCACCTTGGGACAGCGTCGCGTGTGCTATCTGCCGGAGTTCTATGAAGCGGAGACCGAAATATCGGCGCGGTTTTCCGCTATGGCAGGAGCGGTGGAGGGAACTAAGCCCCTGGATGCGCGCATAAACGACATAGAGCGGCGACTTGGCATCCTGTATGCGCCCCAGCAGCGGCAGGCAATTTACGCTGCGGCCACCCACCGCCTCCTGATTCTCACCGGCGGCCCTGGCACCGGCAAGACCACAACCTTAGCCGGAATTCTGGAGTTATTTGACACCTTGAGGAAAAAGACCCTCCTCACCGCTCCTACCGGTAGGGCGGCGAAGCGTCTATCTGAGCTGACCGGACGCAATGCGGCGACCATTCACCGGTTGCTGGAGGCCCAGATTGATCCGGCCACAGGGCTGATGTTTTTTGCTCGCAACGAAAGTGCACCTCTGGAGGCAGACGCGGTAATCGTGGACGAGACATCCATGGTCGATCTTTTGCTGATGCAGTCGCTTCTTTGTGCCCTGCCGAAGGAATGTACATTGATTCTTGTGGGTGATCCGGATCAGCTACCCTCTGTGGGCGCAGGGAATGTTTTTTCTGACCTCATTCGCAGTGGGGTTCTGGAAACGGTGCGCCTGACAGAAATTTTCCGCCAGGCGCGAGAAAGTCTGATTGTCATGAACGCCCATGCGGTCAACCACGGGGAGCTGCCCATTCTTGACGTGAAGGATCGGGATTTCTTCTTTCTGCGCCGCCGCAATGGGGAAGCCTTGGTGCAGACCGTTTGCGACCTGTGTGCCAAGCGGCTTCCTCAGAACATGGGCATTGCTCCGGAGGATATTCAGGTACTCTCTCCCACAAGGAAGGGGATGACCGGCACCTACAGCCTGAATCTTGCGCTGCAGGCGGTGCTGAATCCTCCGCAGCCCGGGAAAAAAGAAAAAAAATATGGCGATTTTTGCTTCCGAGAGGGAGATCGGGTGATGCAAATTCGCAATAATTATGATATAATATGGAAGCGAGACGATGGCGAAGGTACCGGGATTTTCAACGGTGACATCGGTGTAATCAAAGCCATCGACCATACGCAAGAGCAGATGACCCTGGTCTTCGATGACCGGGAGGCAATCTATTCTTTTGATATGCTAAGCGAGCTGGAATGCGCCTACGCCATGACGGTGCACAAAAGCCAAGGCAGCGAGTATCGGGCGGTGATTCTGAGCGCACTGCAGGGATCGAGCTATCTTCTGACCCGCAGCGTCCTCTATACCGCTATCACCCGGGCGCGGGAGCTTCTGATCCTTGTGGGCAGTGACGAGGTCATCGCAACTATGACGCGTAACGATCGGCAAACCCGCCGCTATAGTGGCCTAAAGCTGCGACTGATGGCCGGAGGTGAGAAGCTATGATCTTTGCCTGGCTTCTGGCGATGCTGTATCCGGCCAAATGCGTGTTCTGCTGTCGCCTGCTCAGTAAGGAGGAGACAGACATTTGCGCTTCGTGTCGGCGAAGGCTTCCGTATTTGGAAGGAAGCCTTCGGCGCTTGCCTTACAGCAGTGGAACAGTTGCAGTGCTTGCCTATGAGGGAACGGTTCGCGAGGCCATTTTGCGCTTTAAATTTCGGAGGGTGCCGCAGTATTCGGCAGCCTTTGGTCGGCTTCTGGCGATGAAGCTGGCTGGGCAGAGCCTGGAGTACGATATGATTTGCCATGTGCCGGTGAGCCGAAGGCGATATCGGCAGCGGGGCTACGATCAGGCTGCCCGCCTTGCAAAGGCGACGGCGCAGGAGCTTGGCGTACCTATATACAGCCTTCTTCAAAAAATTCGCCACACCCCAGCGCAGTCCGGAATTCATGGACCAGAGCGGCGGCGAGCCAATGTGCTGGGTGTCTATCGAGTGGCGCACCCGGAGTTGGTGCGAGGGCGTAAAATTTTAGTGATTGACGATGTGATAACGACCGGCGCAACCCTGTCGGAATGCTGCAGGACATTGCTCGACGCCGGTGCGGCGCAGGTGAGCTGCGCGGCGCTGGCTTTGGTGCGCCGAGAGAAGAAACAGCAGGTGAGAAAATGATATTTTTTTCCAGAGACCTAGGCGTAGACCTTGGCACAGCCAATGTGCTGATCTATCAGGAGGGAAAAGGAATTGTCCTTCGTGAACCCTCTGTTGTTGCGGTGGACAAGCTGACCGGCAAGGTGCTGCAGGTAGGCTCCAGCGCTCGCAGTATGCTGGGGCGCACTCCCGGCAATGTGGTGGCCATGCGACCGCTGCGGGAGGGCGTGATTTCTGACTATGAAATGGCGCAAAAGATGCTGGCGGAGTTTTTCCGCAAGATCATGCGCTATGCGATTATCAAGCCCCGCGTGATCGTCAGCGTACCCAGCGGCGTAAGTGGTGTGGAGGAACGGGCGGTCATTCAGTCTGCTATGGAGGCGGGTGCGAGGCGAGTGTATCTGATTGAGGAGCCTCTGGCGGCAGCCCTTGGCGCCCACCTGGATATCACCGGCCCGGATGGCCACATGATCGTGGACATCGGCGGCGGTACCACGGATATTGCCGTGCTAACCCTGAACGGTGTAGCGGTATCTTCCTCCATTAAGACTGCTGGCGACACCTTTGACGACCTCATTGTTCGATATATTCGCCGTAAGCATGGAGCCATCATCGGGGGAAATACCGCTGAAGAGATCAAGATGAGCATTGGCTGCGTGATGGAGCGGCCGGAAAACCCGGAAATGCAGGTGCGTGCCCGCGATCTGAAGACCGGCCTTACCAAGGATGTGGTCATCCAGTCCTTTGAGCTCCTGGAGCTTCTCCGTCGTCCTGCGAAGGTCATCGCAGATGAGGTGCTCTCCGTTCTGGAGCAGGCGACACCGGAGCTGGTCGCAGATATTTCTCGCAACGGCATTGTGCTGGCGGGCGGCGGCTGCCAGATTTGGGGTATGGACCGTTTCCTGGAGAGTCGCACGGAAATCCGCTGCACGATTGCCGATGACCCTGATTCTTGCGTGGCCTACGGCTGTGGCAAGAGTCTGGGCTGGCTCAGCCACATGCAGGAGGGCGCAATCAACATCGCCCGCCGTCGGCTAATGAAAGAGTGATTGTTGTTAATTCCCATTTGATGGAAACATTTTTTCGTCAAATGGGGATTTTTTTGCATTTTTCAGGATGAATTCAGAGTGATGTGGTAGGTTATTGGCAGAAATTGAATAGGAGGTATGCGTATTGGTACTACGCCACGAATGGAAGCACGAAATATCAGCGTGCGATGTATTCGTCCTGCGGCAAAGGCTTCGTGCGGTAGCAAGGCTGGATTCCCATGCGGTGGACGGGCACTATCAAATTCGGAGCCTTTATTTTGACACGCCTACGGATCAGGCGCTGCGGGAAAAGCTGGACGGGGTCAATATCCGCGAGAAGTTTCGTCTTCGCTATTATAATGGCGACACCGGTTTGATCCACCTGGAAAAAAAGAGCAAACGGGGTGGCCTCGGCAGCAAGGAAAGCGTCAGCGTCACAGCCGGGGAGGTGAAAAGCCTTCTGCACCGGGAGCTTTCATGGATGTGCGATCCGGGGAGACCCCTGCTGCAGGAGCTTCGCAGTAAAATGATCACCCAGGGACTTGCGCCAAAGGTGATTGTGGACTATACCCGGGAGCCCTTTGTGTTTGACCCAGGCAATGTCCGTGTCACCATGGATTACAACATCCGCACCAGCCTACAATGGGACCGATTTTTGTTGCCGGATTGCGTGACCATCCCTACCTGGGATAATCCAATTCTGCTTGAGGTCAAGTGGGACGATTTTTTGCCGTCTATCATTCGGGATGCTGTCCAGTTGGAGAACCGGCGTTCGGTATCCTTCTCAAAATACGCTGCTTGCCGTGTGTACGGCTGAAGGGAGAAAAATTATGTTAACTTTTAATGATATTTTTAAATCCAGCTTTCTTGAAAACATCACCAGTGTCAGCCTCCTGGATATGGCAGTGGCGCTTGCGCTGGCCTTTGCCTTAGGTATGTACATTTTCCTGATCTATAAGAAGACCTACACCGGCGTCATGTATTCGGCAAGCTTTGGCGTCACCCTGGTTGCGCTGACCATGATAACGACCCTCGTGATCCTTGCCGTCACCAGCAATGTGGTACTATCCCTCGGCATGGTGGGCGCACTTTCCATTGTTCGCTTTCGCACGGCCATCAAAGAGCCGCTGGATATCGCATTCCTGTTCTGGGCCATCGCGGGTGGGATTGTGCTGGCGGCCGGGATGCTGCCGCTGGCCATCATTGGCAGTGTGGTGATTGGCATTGTCCTGCTGGTGTTTGTGAATCACAAATCCCACACCAATCCCTATATTGTGGTGCTGCGCTGCAATACCCAGGAGAGTGAGCGCACAGCGGTCGAATTCCTGCAGGCCCAGACCCAGCGCTGCACCGTCAAGAGCAAGAGTGTCGAAGAGGGATTAATCGAGCTGAATTTTGAAATTCGCCTGAAGAACGAGGATACCGCTTTTGTCAATACCCTTGCACAGATGGCAGGCGTCCGCAGTGCGGTGCTGGTAAGCTATAACGGCGATTACATGAGCTAAGGAGGCTTCTATGTCAACGCATAAAAGCATAGACCGAATTTGCTGTATCGTCATAGTGCTGGCGCTTCTCCTGACAGGGCTGATGGTCTATGGCAAGAGCGCTGGGCTTCAGGCGGCAGCACGCACCATGGGCTATGAAGCGCGGCTGTTTGCTACCGATCAGGTGCATACCATTGACATTGAAATGGATGATTGGGAGAGCTTCCTTACTACCTGTGAGAACGAGGAATATGCGGCTTGTACGGTGGTCATCGACAACGAAGCACGAAAGAATGTGGCAATCCGGGCCAAGGGTAACACCTCTTTGCGCAATGTCTCCTCGCTTGGCAGTCAGCGTTACAGCTTTAAGCTGGAGTTCGACCACTATGAGGCCGGAAAGAGCTATCATGGCCTCGACAAGCTGAGTCTCAACAACTTGATTCAGGACAACACCATGCTAAAGGATTACCTGACCTATCAGATGATGCGGCAATTTGGCGTGGATGCGCCTCTGTGCAGTTATGTCTATTTGACGGTCAATGGGGAACCCTGGGGCCTCTATCTTGCGGTGGAGGGCGTGGAGGACGCTTTTCTGGAGAGGAACTACGACGGCGCGGGGAACCTCTACAAGCCCGACAGCATGGATATGGGCGGCGGCCGCGGCAACGGCAGGGACTTTGATATGGAGAACTTCGATCCCCAGAACGCTGGAGCAGAACCTACCAATGCCAACAGGGAAGCAACCCAAAGGCAGCCGGGTGAAATGCGCAATCCAATGAGCGGGCGCGGCATGGGCGGCAGACCGGATGATATGAAGCAAAAACCGACGGGAATGGGCGGCGAGATGCCAGAAAGACCCGAGGGGATGCCGGAAATGCCCGAAGGGATGCCGGAAATGCCCAGCTTTATGGGCGGCCCAATGGGAGGCAATGGCTCGGCGGACGTCAAGCTGCAATACATAGATGACGATCCTAGCAGCTATAGCAATATCTTTGAAAATGCGAAGACGTCCATCACGGAAGCGGACAAAAACCGATTGATTGCTTCCCTCAAGACCTTGAGTGAAGGTGAGGATATTGCCAGCGTGGTGGATACGCAGGAGGTTCTGCGCTATTTTGTGGTGCACAACTTCGTCTGCAACGGCGACAGCTACACCGGCGGTATGATCCACAACTACTATCTGCATGAAAAAGATGGCGTTATGTCCATGATCCCCTGGGACTATAACCTGGCCTTTGGTGGCTTCCAGAGTTCCAGCGCCACCTCGACGGTGAATTCTCCCATTGACTCGCCGGTATCCGGCGGCAGCGTAGACGATCGCCCCATGGTGGCATGGATCTTCGACGGAGGGGAATACGAATCCCAGTATCATACACTGTACGCCGAATTCCTGGCACACACAGACTTCGCGGAAATGATTGACGCCACAGTGGAGCGGATTGCCCCCTATGTGGCGGAGGATCCCACGAAGTTCTGCACCTATGAAGCCTTCCAGACGGGTGTGGAGACGCTTCGCAGCTTCTGCCTTCTACGCGCCCAGAGCGTCACCGGACAGCTCGACGGCAGCATACCCGCTACCTCTGAGGGGCAAAGTGCCGACAGCAGCGCCCTGATTGACGCCTCCGCTATCACGATCTCCGATATGGGTACCATGGGGGCCGGTATGGGCGGCGGCAGGGGGCAAATGCCGGAGAATTTCGGCGAGCTGCCCGAGGGCTTTGACCCAAGCAGCGGCGAGCCGCCTGAGGGCTTTACCCCGGATGGCGAAAGGGGAGGTTTCCCATCGCCGGATGGCGAAATGCGGGGAGACTTCCCATCGCCGGATGGTGAAATGCCGGGAGGATTTTCGCCTCCTGGCGGCGAAATGGGCAATTTCCCGCAGGGGCAGCCGATGGGGCGAACGAGTACCCAACCTTGGTATATTGCAGGGGCCTGTGTGCTTGTACTCTTGCTGGGACTCTTGGCAACCCGGCTCTTCCGCAGAAAATAATAAAAAATAGGCGAACCGTTCGTTTGTTCAGAACGGTTCGCACTTTTATGCGGCGAAGGATCTTATTCTGCATCTGACGAATCCACGTCAGCGGTGTCTTCCATAAGCAGTGGCCGCAGAAGACCATAGGAATCAAAGCGGGTGTCCCGGGAATTGGAGAGGAATACCACCTGCGTCGTAGGATTTGTGACCGTGCTCTCCATGGAGGCGATAATGCGATCAACATTGGCGCCGGAGGCATCCGGCACATAAAGCCTGCCGGAGGAGCTGTCTACCGGAAAGGCTGTGTCCGAGGTGCAGAAGGAGATGGTCAGGTTGGAGCCGGTAAAGGCGTTTTCCAGCTCCTTGGCAGCGGAAGCGATCAGCTCAGAGCGGGTCAAGTTTGAGGTGTAGATGATGCTGCCGCTGGTGGGAAAGTAGAAGTCGTTGAATACAACTTCCTGAAAGCCGAGGGAGGACAATTCCTTGCAGATTTGCTCTGAATAGGACAATGCCGTGGCCTTTTCCGGGTTTAGCCAATAGTTTTCGTCCTTGTCCACCCAAAGGGATCCATCTTCCACGGACAGCGCCAAATCCTGGTGTTCCTCAGCAAAATGAGAGTCGGCAAAGGCGGGAATCCGGGCAATCATGGGATAGCCGTTGCGGGTCAGATAGGTGATCAGCTCGTCCAGGGTATCGGTATTGGCCTTCTTTGTGCCGGAAATTTCGGTATTGTAGTAAAAATTTCCCTTATTATCCTTTACGTCAATCATAATCGCGTTGGTGTTATCCAGTGCCTTAACGGTCTTCAGGACAAGTGACGGATTGGTTCGCAGCATATCTGTGGTAATATACACACCCTTGAGCTGCTTGAGCTTGGCGTCAGCGGTCTCGGCGTTGTCCTTGTAGATGATATCCACCTTGCCCAGGGAATTGGAGGGAGGAGACGCGGGGCTGTTTTGCTGACTGACCGGAATATCCAGTGTAGTGCGGGTGAGGTCAATATGCGCACCATCCGAGGTGTAGACCACATAACGCTGCATAAAAATGAGGAAAAAGATCATAAGCACAGCGAGAATCAGCACAGTAATGCCGAGTCTCTTTAGAATCCGCCAGAGCCGCAGCTTATGGCGGTAGGATAGCTTGCGCAATAGAGTATGCCTCCTCTCAAAAAATCAGGCAAGGCGGGCGGTGATCCGGCACCAGTCATCGGTCATATCAGTGCTTTCAACTTTGAGGCCGGCCGCATGAAGGGTGTCAATTACCTCCTGCAGGCGAGTGTACAAAATGCCGGAGCAGATAAAAAGGCCATTTTCCTTCAAAAATTTCGGCACCAAGGGTGCCAGAGGGATGATGACATCTGCCACAATGTTGGCAAGGACAAGGTCGTAGCCGCCGACACAAAGTGACTCCATCTGCGCCTTGTTCCCAATCACATCCCCGGTACAGGCGGTGAACCGATCAGCATTCAGGCCGTTGATGGCGGCGTTTTCCCGAGCAATGTCCTCAGCTTTGGGGTCAATGTCCACACCGATGGCAGTCTTAGCGCCAAGCAAAAGGGCGGTGATGGAAAGAATCCCGCTGCCGCTGCCCAGATCAATCACTCGCTCACCGCCGCGGACATGGGCTTCCAGCTCCCTCATGCACATCTGGGTAGATGCATGTGCGCCGGTGCCGAAGATCATGCCCGGGTCGAGACGTACTGCAATCCTGCCCTCGGGATTGTCCGGTTGGATCCAATGAGGCGTCACGAGCAAGCGCTGGCCGATGGCAATGGGCTGATAGTACTGCTTCCAGTTGTTCTCCCAATCCTCGTTGGAGATGTTTTCCCAGCGCAGGGTCAGAGGGCCGGGATCGAGGTGGGCATAACGTATGCGCATTTCGGCAAGCTGCGTTTGAAGGAAGCTTAGCTGCTCCGGAGCCTGGGACCCATCCTCCACATAGAGCCGAATTTGACTCAGACCCTGCATCGAACGTTCCAGTGCTTCGTCCACATAATCCCAATATTGACGGTTTTCTTCGAGAAATTCATGAAAGTCAGTTTCATCGTCCATAATAAAGCTGTCAAAGCCAAGCATTGTCAGATTGGCCGCCACAAGATCAATGATCTGCGGCGCGGTTTGAATGGTAAGCTCCAGCCACTGCATGAGACTACCTCCTGTCATGTGCTTTTATTAGTTTACATGAATCGGCTGGCAAACTCAAGATTTTTTTTATGAAGGCCTTTTTATTTTTCCTTGAGCGGTGTATAATAAAGCAAAAATAGGAGAATTATCCCGCCGTTTTTCCGGCGAAGGAAAGGAAATTTTGCGGATGGAATCCAGAGTAGAACTGCTGCCCGGTGTATTTCTGCGGGCGATCCAGACAGACAAATTCAAGACCGGCTGCCTGAGCCTGAATTTTGTGCGACCCCTTACGGCATGGGAGGCGCCAAGGGCAGCGCTGCTTCCAAGCGTGCTTTTGCGGGGTACAGAGAGCTATCCCGATATTCGGCAGATTTCCTCCTTTTTGGATGCGCACTATGGCGCCAGCGTCGGTACTCTGGTGCGAAAAAAGGGCGAGATTTTAACTACCGGCTTCTATGCGGATTTTTTGGAGGAGGCATTTCTTCCGGCAGAGGAGAAGGTGTTTTTGCCGGTGCTGAATTTTTTGAGAGAGCTGCTCTTTGCGCCACGGATGGAGCACGGCCACTTTCTTCCCGATGCGTTTGAAGGGGAGAAGCGAAATCTTCTGGATTCCATCGATTGGCGGATCAATGATAAGCGCTCCTATGCCGTGAACCAAATGCTCTGCGCCATGTGTCGCGGCGAGGCCTATGGCATCCCTCGTCTTGGAAATCGCCCGGAGGCGGAGGCAATTGACGAGGATTCCTTGCTCGATTACTATCATCATCTGTTGGCCCATTCTCGGCTGGAGCTGTTCTATATGGGAAGACGCAGACCCGACGAGGTGGCGGCAGCGTTACAGTCGGTGCTTCAGCCCCTTCCCCGGAGCGAGCTTGATCCGGTGGGCACCGTGGTAGTCTCCAATGTGCCGGAGGTTCGTCAGGTGGACGAAGTGCTGGATGTGACCCAGGGGAAGCTCTGCATTGGCCTTCGCACCGGCATCACGGGCAATGACCCCGGCTATCCCGCGCTGATGCTCCTCAATACCGTCTACGGGGCGGGGGCCACCAGCAAGCTTTTCACCAATGTGCGGGAAAAGCTGTCCCTTTGCTATTATGCCTCGTCCTCCATTGACAGGTTCAAGGGGCTGATGATCCTATCCTCCGGTATTGAGACCCGAAACTTTGCGGTTGCAAAAGCGGAAATTCTTCGCCAGCTTGACGCCTGTGTGCAGGGGGACATGAGCGAAGAGGAGATAGAAACCGCGCGACGTGCGATTCTCAGCGCCCTCCGAGCAAGTCTCGATGCGCCGGGCCGCATGGATGAATATATGCTTGGCTGCGCCCTTGAGGGAAAAGATGTGGCGGTGGAGACTCTGATGGAGGAAATCCGCGCCGTCACGCCCCAGCAGCTACAGCAGGCGGCCAGCCGACTGCGCTTGGACACCATATATTTCCTGAAGGGAGCGTCTTGATGAAAACCTTGCACTATGCAAAGCTGGGCGAAACCTGCTATGAGGAACGTCTTCCCAACGGCCTTACGATCCGTGTGATCCCCAAGCCCGGTTTTGCGAGAAAATACGCCTTTTTTGCCACGAACTATGGCTCTGTCCACACAAATTTTACGCACGATGGCGCGGAAATTGTCTCTCCGGATGGCGTTGCCCACTATCTGGAGCATAAGACCTTCGACATGGAGAAGGGAAACGCCATGCAGCTCTTTGCCCAGCGGGGTGCCAGTCCCAATGCCTTTACAAGCTATTCCATGACGGCCTATTATTTTGACTGCACCGAGCAGTTTGAGGAAAATCTGCGTCTGCTTCTCAGCTTTGTGTCCACTCCCTACTACACCCAGGAGAGTGTGGAAAAGGAGCGGGGCATCATTGAGCAGGAGATTCGAATGTATGAGGATAGCGCCGAATCCCGGGTCTATGAAAACCTTTTTGCCTGCCTCTACGCCCACCATCCCATTCGCGTCCCGATCGCGGGCACCGTGGAGAGCATTCAGGATATCACTGCTAAGACCCTGTTATCCTGCCATAGGGCCTTTTATAACCCTGCCAATATGATGCTGTGTGTGGTGGGAGATGTGGAGCCTGAAATGGTGGTGCAGGCCGCAGCGGAGCTTCTTCCCGAGAATCGTGCCGGTGTACCGGTGCGAAGCTATGGAGCGCCGGAGCTTTTGACGGTGGCAAGATCCCGGTGCGAGCAAACGATGGAAATTTCTATGCCGACCTTTGCAGTGGGCTTCAAGTGCCGGCCGGCCGAGCCGGGTATTGCCTCCATGCGGCAGGAATTCCTCGGCGATTTGGCGACGGAGGTGCTCATGGGAGAATCCTCAGAGCTTTACCAGAGACTCTATGAGGACGGCCTGATTGATGCGGATTTCTCTTGCGGCTATGAGAGTGTACCGGAGGCTGCCATGCTTACCGCAGGGGGAGATAGCCGTGATCCTGAAAGGGTCTGCCGGGAAATCCTTAGGCAGGCAGAGAAAATTCTTGCCGAGGGCATCGACGGGAGATTGTTTGACCGACTGAAAAAATCCAGTCTGGGTCGCCGATTGCGGGATCTGGATAGCTTTGAATCTATTTGCTACCGGCAGTGTGCCTATTATTTTGAGGGCAGCGATTATTTCTCCTTCCCTGAGATTTACGAAGGAATTCGCATGGAGGATGTAGCCGCCTTCCTGGCCGAGGCGATCCGCCCGGAGCAAATGGCCATATCTATCATCTATCCGAAAGGAGAAGCAGTATGATTATTTCCAAAATTGTGTTTCCGGGTCTGGGCTTGTCGCTCGACCCATCCCCGGTGGCTTTTAGCATTGGGGGAAAAGCTGTCTATTGGTACGGCATCATTCTGGCTGCGGGTTTTTTGTTGGCGGTGCTCTACGCTCTGCGGCGAGTGGACGAGTTTGGCTTCACGCAAGATCATATCCTTGATGGCCTTCTGATTGTCACACCGGTCTCCATTATCTGTGCACGGGCCTACTACTGCATTTTTAACTGGCAGCTTTACGCGGATCATCCCATTTCCTGCCTTTATATCTGGGAGGGCGGTCTTGCGGTCTACGGCAGTGTCATTGGTGCAATACTCATGACGGTTCTCTTCACCAGGTGGAAAAAGCTTCCTCTAAAACCGCTGCTGGACTTAGTGAGTCTGGGCTTTCTGATCGGCCAGTTTATTGGCCGTTGGGGTAACTTTATCAACCGGGAGGCCCATGGCGGTGTGACCGACAGCTTCCTGCGCATGGGCTTAGAGGATGCCTTCGGCAACATTACATATTATCACCCCACCTTCCTCTATGAGTCCGTCTGGAATTTTGTGGGTTTCGTGTTCCTGCATTTCTACAGTAAGCGTCGGAAGTATGACGGACAAATTTTTACCATGTATGTCGCATGGTACGGCCTTGGCAGGATGATCGTTGAGGGAATGCGCACCGACAGCCTCTATCTTTTCTCCACAGGAATCCGAGTCAGTCAGCTTCTGGCGGCGATTTCCTGCCTGGTGGCGACGGCACTGCTTTTATGGCGGCTTTTGATTCACCGTCCGGATGCCTCGCAGATGTATATCCATCAGAAGGCAGCCATGGCCGCTTCCATGGAGGTTCAGGCAACTTCAGAGGCGGTGCCGGAGGAAATGCTGGAGGAAGCACCAGAAGAAGTGCCGGAGGAGTGTTTGGAAGAAAACAAAGAAGCAGATAATTAAGGAAAAGTTTACAATTTTTACGTAGTTTTCGCTACCAGTTTTTGATATACGGTGGTATACTTATAATTAGTAAGACGATCTGCCCCAGAGGCAGTATGATGGAAAGGAGTTTATGATCATGGCTTTTTCAGATAGTTTTGACGCGATTAAAGGCTATGCTGCCAACGCAGCTCAGGTTGCTGCAAAGAAGACGAAAATGCTGGCGGTTATCGCCAAGGCAAATGTTGCCATCCTCGCAGAGGAGGACAAGGTCAAAAAGGCGCAGATGGAACTGGGCAAGGTCTACTATAAGAACTTCATTCTCGATGAGGAGCCGGATCAGGCGGAGTTTTTGCCCTGGTGTGATAAAATCACCGAGTCTTTGAAGCTGATTGACAATCTTAAGCTCGAAATTGAGCTGGCCCGCAAGGAAAATGAATCAGCGTCTGCGAAGGAAGTGCCGGAAGATGTAAATGAGGAGCCGGAGGCTGTGGACGAGGAACCGGAACTTACCACCGAAGAGCCGGAGCTGCCAGAGATCGTCGTGGTAGAGGAGGTTCCCGCAGCGGAGGAAGCCGATCCTGAAGAGGAGGCCGCTCCCACAGAGGAAATTGCCCCCCAGGATGCCCCCACAGAGGAATAAGGCGAAAAATTTTATGCTTTTATGAATGATAAACGGTAGAAGATCACACGAAGAATGGGCGATCTTCTACCGCTTTTCCTTTTTCCATGCTTTTCGAATTTCCTCAATTCCCACCAGCACCAAAAATGCGCCGAATAGCTGACGCAGAACGCTGGTATCCAGACGCTGTGCCAGAATAGCGCAGCCTGCTGCGCTGATGCTTCCGCAGATGGCGGCGGGAATGGCAATCTTCCAGTCCACGAATTTATTTTTGATGTGAAAAAATAACGACGCCCCTGCCGTCGGAAGGAAATAGAGAAGGTTGATTCCCTGGGCAGTGCGCTGCTCCAGGCCAACAAAGGCCGTCATCCAGACCATCAGAATGCTGCCCCCGCCGATGCCGAGACCGGAAATCACCCCGCACACCAGCCCTGCCAAAATACTCATAACCAAAGCCGAATCCCTCCCCAAAGGATCACCAGTCCCAACGCCCCGTGCAGGAGCCTGACCGGCATATGCTTCATAAGTAGTCCACCGCCAATGCCACCAAGAAATCCGCCCAGGAGATAGGGAAGGGCTAGGCCAATGTCCAACGAGCCGGAGAAGCAGTAGACCGTGAGAGACACAAGGCACATCGGCAGGATCACGCAAAGCGCTGTGGCAAAGCATTTGCGCGGTGCAATACCGCATAGCCTTGTAAGCAACGGTACCAGCACCATACCGCCGCCCGCGCCAAACAGTCCGTTTGCCACTCCTGCCGCTGCACCTGCCAGGGCTGCGCGCCAATTCCATGTTTTCATCGTGATCCCTCCCGCCTCAAGTATGACCCGGGGGGAATTTTTTATGCGCAAGCTTAGTGTATCAAATAGCGGCCCAGGGAAATACTGTTATCATCAACCGGTTTTTGCCGGGTGGAGGTAACGTAATGCAGGGCAAAGTAGAGATTTGTGGCGTAAATACCGGAAAGCTGAAAACCCTGAAAAATGATGAAATGATGAAGCTGTTGCGCAGAGCCCAGGAGGGGGATGCGGAGGCACGGCAAACCCTGATTGAAGGAAATCTACGACTGGTGCTGTCGGTAATTCAGCGGTTCATGGGCAGGGGAGAAAACCCGGATGATCTGTTCCAGGTGGGGTGCATCGGACTTCTAAAAGCGATCAAGAATTTTGACCTTTCGCAGAATGTGCGTTTCAGCACCTATGGTGTTCCAATGATTGCAGGAGAAATTCGCAGATATCTTCGGGACTACAGCGCCATTCGGGTCAGCCGCTCGGTGCGCGATACGGCTTATCGGGTGCTCCAGTGCAAGGAGGCCATGCTGGCAGAGACGAACCGAGAGCCGTCATTGGAGGAGATTGCAAAGAAATTGGAGCTATCTTTGGAGGAGGTCAGCGGGGCGATGGATGCCATTGCCGCGCCGGTCTCCCTCTATGAGCCGGTATATTCTGATGGCGGCGACCCTTTGACTGTGATGGATCAGGTATATGACACAAAGAACACCGATGAACAGTGGATTGAGCACATTGCCCTACGGGAGGCGATTGATCGCCTTGGAGAGCGGGAGCGGCATATTTTGGCGTTGCGATTTTACGATGGCAAGACCCAGATGGAGGTGGCCCAGACCATCGGCATTTCCCAGGCCCAGGTCTCCAGGCTGGAAAAGAACGCGCTATCCTCCATCCGTAAAAATTTTAGTTCCTAGGTGGCGGGAAAAAGTATACCAGCAGGTTTTTACACCTTCTGGTATATTTTTTCTCTCCCTGTGGGAGAATAACAGCAGCGCGTTACATATGATGCATATGGAACGCAGAAAAAAGATTCGCGGAGTGTGAAACGGATGGATACAAACGTAAAACGAGGCGATATTTTCTATGCTGATCTGAGTCCGGTGGTGGGCAGCGAGCAGGGCGGCACTCGCCCCGTGCTGATCATTCAGAACGACACCGGTAATCGCCATTCCCCTACGGTCATCGCGGCAGCAATCACCAGCCAGACCGGGAAAGCCCGCCTGCCGACCCATATTACGCTGGCCGGGCATGAGGTTGGCCTGAGTAAGGATTCCATTGTACTGCTTGAGCAGGTGCGTACCATAGATAAGCGGCGTCTGCGGGAACATATGGGTCACGTGGACGAAACGCTGATGAATCAGGTGGACAATGCCATAGCCGTCAGCTTTGGCCTGAACGGATAATCGAAAATTTTCACCCGGCATGACAAAGCTCATGCCGGGTGTTTGTGTTATGTCAATACTGCTTCCTGAGATCGAGCATGGCGCAGACGGATGGCAACGGCCGTGCAGTCGTCACTACTTTTGCCTCTTCCGACGAAGAGGCTCTTGGCGACATCCTGGGGATGAAGGCTTTCACAGCTTTCCAGACGACGGCGGCTTTCCTTTCCACCCAATCCGTCGCTTAAAAGCACCAGGACGCTATCCTGATCGAGGGAGAGACGAATTTGCTCCATTTCCTCATTCTGGCCAAGACCCGGCGGCAGTGTGGCGCCCCCGAGATACCGCAGACCCCGATGCCGCTTGAGATAGGACGGGGCGGCGCCCCATTTGTACAGGATGGCGTCACCGGAGGTCAGGTTAATGCGCAATAGATCGACGGTGGAAAAGCAGCCGTTATCCCGGAGGACATAGACGCCATTGAGAGATCGCAGCGCGTTACCGGCATCCAATCCGGATAGGAGCAGCTGCCGCAGCAGCGCAATGGCCTGCATACTTTCTTTTGCGGCGGCACTGCCGGTGCCCATCCCATCGCACAGAAGGACGTAATAGGTTGCATCCGGCCCTGCGAAAGCAGCGCCCCGATCCCCGGATATGTTGCTTCCACCCCGCCCTGCCGCTTGTACGGAAAGCTCTGGTACATAGTTGATCGGGCTTTTGGGGGCATAAAGCTGCTCGGACAGCCGTTCGAGATAAGAGCCCATGATCTGATACTGCGCCCCTGCAGCCCGGCGCGTCTCTTCCAGGCGATTTTTCAGGCGGCGATGGGCTCTGGCGTTGTCCAGCGCGTCATTAACTGCGGTGACAAAGGCCTCCGGATGCAGACATTGGGCATGAAACCGGGGCGGGAAATCCTCCATCACCGCGCAGCCTCTGGCCAGAGTTGTCCCGGCGCAGCTTATCAGATCCTCGTAGAGAGCTTGCGTGTTCTCCTGCCAACAGGTGTTGTTTTTTGCGCAGTTTTGGCAAACCTGGGCGGCTGCATCGTCAAAAATAACTGCAATTTCCTGCTTTTGATCTGTGTCGGCCTTGTCAAGCATTTGGGCGGCCTGGGTCAGCGCTTGGGCTGCTTGTAAAAGCTCTCGCTGCACGGGATGCTCTGGCAGCTTCTCCTGGGTGGGCAAGGGAAGCAAATGGCCGGGATCCACCCGCAGGGTAAGTAGCCCCCCGAGAACTGCGCAGATTGGAAAGCTGTAGCTTTGGAGCTGTAGCCCCGCGAGCGCATATACACAGTAAGCGGAAAATAGGCGTATAATTTTCGATTTGCTCCTCATGCGCCGATAGATGAGAGTGCTCAGGCAGAAAATTGCTGCATAATGGACGGCCTGGGGCAGCACAATTGCCAGCAGAGCACTTCCGGCGCATACATAGATTAAACCCTGAGGTGCAGTGGCAATCCAGGCAAGGGCGATTACGGCTAGGTTGGCGCCACCCGGCAAATGGATACCGGCCAGGCCAAGAAGGATCGTGCTACTGGCGGCTACCTGGGCGGAAAAGCTTTTTTGCCGGATTGCCCTTTGAAAAATCCATGCGCCGCAGGCGGAAGCCAGCACATGGATGCCCCATCTCAAAACAGCCGGGATGGAAAATTGCGCCGAGGCAGCAAATAGCAGGCCGATTCCTGCAGTGGCTATGGTGCATATGAGACAGGGCAGGGTATTTTGCTGGATTTTCGGCAGGAGTGCCCTCGCGCATAAGACGATGGCGAGGATGGCGTATAGCTCGAAGGACGCAGCCAGTCCCCAGCGAAGGCCGTAGCCGACGATGGCGCCCAGGCAACAGGCAGATATGTAGCTTGTCTCACAAACGGCCAGCAGGCATACGCTGACCGGTTCTGCGCCAAAGCCAAAGGTGATGGCACACAAAAGCGCACAAATCAGAAAATATGCCAGAGTTTTGCTGTCTGGCTTGAGGGCATAGATCGTGCGCCAGGCAGCGCGGATGTAGTGGGTGGGGGTGCGAGTATCGGCCGTTTGTTTCAAAGCGTCCATCTCCCGATTCGTTTTGTACATTTTACCACGGAACAAATAGGGAATTTTGTCATAGAAGCGTAGGCCTTGCGAAGAAGCAGCAATTGGGTTATAATAGCAAAAAAAGGAGTTGAAATATGGGACAGGAGATCGAATATAAGCTGCGGGCCGAATCGGCTGTAGCACTTGATGAAGCGTTTTTATATCTGCAAAGCTGCGGTACAGTGTCCAAGCCACGGACAATTACAATGCATACCCGGTATTATGACACAGGCGACCGTATGCTGCGGCGCAAAAGGTGGACCCTTCGCATTCGGCAGGAAAATGATAGGCAGGTGCTCACTGTCAAGACCCCCGGTACAGACCATTGCCGGGGGGAGTGGGAGCATGTAAGGGATACCGATGCGCTCTTCCCGGAGCGGCATGAGCTTGCACAGCTAGTGACTGAGGGCGCACCGGAAGAGATTTTGGCGCTTCCGGCTTTATCTGTGGCTTGCCAGGCGCGATTTACCCGCCGGTGTTGCATACTGACAATGGCCGATGGTACAACGATCGAGTTGGCTGCGGATGTGGGCTGGCTGGAGGGAAGGGAACAACACGAGGCCTTCTTTGAGCTGGAGCTGGAGCTTCTTGGCGGAAGGATGCAGACGCTGGAATGGTTGGCAGAACGCGTGAGCCTTCCGGAGGAGCCGAGAAGCAAGGCGGCGCGGGCGATGGAGCTTTTGTAGGCAGATTTCGGCTTTTTTACGGATGAGAAGAAGGAAGTTACAAAAATACTCTGTACAAATTCGAAAAAATATGGTAGAATATTAATATATTGATATATGGAGAGCCGCTTTCTTTGCGTTTTGAAGGGAGTTGTGTATGAACAAAAAATATTATGCATCTATAGATGTATTAAGAGTGCTGCTGATGGTTTTTATGATTATAGGCAGCTATCCTTTGCCGGGTTTAACGGGAAGCTATATTGTTCCCCTGTGCAGCTTTGCTGCGGGCACTTTCTTCACGCTTTACGGCTACTTTGTGCTGCACGAGGTGGAGGACATTAGTGCGCGTATCAAACGGTCGATTAAACGCGTGTTTATCGCCTTTGCGATTGCTGCGGTGGTTTATTTTGCGCTTATCCTTGTGGAGCAGCTTCTTTTTGGTGGCTTTGAAAGCATCTCTGCGTTCTTTGCCAGCTATTTTACCCCTAGAATTATTTTCAACTTTGTGGTACTAAACTATTGGACGCCAAATATAGGCTGCAATATTTGGTTTCTTCAGGCGGCGCTTTACGCACTGATTATTTTCTATTTTTTGGATAAATGGAAGCTTCTAAAATACGACCTTCAGATCATGATCATTCTGTTCCTGATTGCGATTATTTTTGGCGAAGGGGCGCATCTGATTCATTTTAATATTTTGGATTATCAATACATTCCCGGAAATTTCCTCACCCGGGCAATGCCCTATATGCTTCTCGGGCGGATTTTGCATGGCTACAGACGAAACAGAACCTTCAATTCTCTAAGGACATGGATTTGGGGCGTTATCTTTGCCCTGGGTCTTATGCTGGCCTTTATCGAAATGGTAGCACTGGATACCACCTACAACTTAATTTATCCAAACCATATGGTTGGATTCATTCTGATGGCCGCAGCAGCTACCATGATTTCCCTAAGGATAACACGGACGATCCCCGGTGAAGCCTATGCCCGGGATATCTATCATGTGATGTTCTTTGTTTTTACTCCTATTGGAGAAATTATCACTGTGCTGATTAATTTTTGTGCAAACACCGAGCGGTGTACATTGGAGAATGCGGTCAGGATGCTGCTGCTTTCCGGAATATTTACCCTTGTGATTTCCTTGATCATCAGTGTATTCTTCGTGTTTGTGAAAAGCCGATATACCATAACAAAGGAGCTAATGAGTGACGATGAAGATAAAATATGAGTTTGAGATTATTGATATGGGCGATGAAATTGTCGCAGTACCCGTTGGCGAGAGCGTGGATGCTTTCCATGGAATGCTGCGGCTGAACGCGGATGCAGCAGAGATGCTGCGCCTCATCATAACGCACGATACACCGGATCAGGTACTGGAGGAGCTTTGCCGCAGCCATCCGCAGGAGGCAAGGAAGGATCTGGGCCAGGCCCTATGTGACTATTTGAACCAATTGGTTCGGGAAGGAATTTTACAGCCATAATATGATGGAAACATTTAGAATAAAGCTAGCAGATCTTGCGATAGAAATCTCGACGATTTATCCCTTTACAAAGCAGAAGTGCGCAGATTATTTCTGTGAGGATGCCCCGGAGCTGTACATAGAAACCTCTCAGGCAGATATCGAATATGAGCGAAAAAAGTCCATCCAGGAAGCGCTCTATGAAGGCATCCAGCCTGTCGCGTATTTGGACAATTATCTGGAATTTGTGGCAGTTCATCGCAAAATTGCTATTGGTATGATAGAAAGAGACGCAGCCGTGTTTCATGGGGCGGTAATTGCAGTCGATGGGGAGGCCTATCTCTTCACTGCCAAAAGCGGTACGGGAAAAACGACCCATTTGAACTTATGGCGAAAGCATTTTCAGGATAGAGCGCTTGTCGTCAACGGGGATAAGCCCATCCTAAAGGCGATCGGCGACCGAATTTACGCATGCGGGACGCCATGGTGCGGGAAGGAGAACATGAATACCAATATCATGCTCCCCCTGAAGGCAATCTGCATTCTGGAACGGGCGGCGGATAACTCCATTGTGCCTGTGACAATGCATGAGGCAATGCCGGTTCTATTCCAGCAGATTTATCGGC
>JAZLFG010000067.1:0-7603 GCA_045615685.1 Faecousia sp. | reverse complement strand
AAAAACTTTTTTGACACGCTGAGGCGTTTTTCAAAACTTCGAGGAAGTTTTGAAAAACGGTTTGATTGAACGCGAAGGGCGGGCCTTGCCCCCCTTCACTCTTCCCCCTGCGACTCAGTCACCCAGGCCTTAGTGGCTTTTTTGACAGTCTGAAATCCTATTATATTATATATTGTGGCAGACCCATCGGTTCTTGGCGCACATGGTCAAACGGAGAAATTTTAACGGTACGAAACGCCCCGCTTCTTTGAAACCAGCCCAACAAGCTGCCCGGAAAGTATCACGCTCAAGAGCGAATAGCCGATCCGTGTCAAGGGCAGATAACTCAGCGACAGCCCCAACACCAGAAGATCCGACGCCAGGTACACCCACTGGATTTTACATTTGAGCAGGCGGCTCAATCCCATTGCCAGCGCATCATCCCCGGTGGGTGCACCTCCGCCCCGGACACACAGTCCCACGCCTACCCCTACGAACACGGCTCCACCTATGGCTGCCGCCAGAGGAAGCTCCGCAATTTGGGGATATACGGGTGGAATTCGCTCAAATACCGCGTAAAACAGGCTGTAGCTCCCGGCGGCTATTGCGCTATAGCACAGAAATGGTTTCCCCAGCACCCGAACGCCAAGGAAATAGCAAAGGATGGTCAAAACCAGGCTGGAAATGGCCGGAGAAATCCCCAGCCAGTGGCGCAAAAGAAGCGTCAACCCCAGCACGCCCCCCTCCGTCACGCCCGACAAGGCGTGAACATTGGAGAGCCCGAAGGCCAAAATCAGACTTCCTGTGACATTGAATCGCACATTTTTGCCAGAGATCGCACACTTCTTCATTTTATAACTGCTCCCGCTGCCATATTGGCTGTTCTCCATTTGGACATCTCCTCTCTGCCGGAAGCGCAACAAATTACGATGTATTATAGCACCTTGCTGTGCAACGTGTCAAAAAGACTTTTTTATTACGCAAAAATCCCTCTGCCAATTTCTCTGCAGAGGGAAATATCGCCGTCTTCGGTTTCTGTGATGATATGCTGACGAGACACGAAGCAAGCAGCAGAAATACAACCAATTCAGAATTGTTTTATCTGGTAAGTAAGCATAAAATTTACGATAATAATACAGATTTCGCGCAGAAAACCCTTTTCCAAACTCTTTTGTCAGTTCATCGGAAATGGCGGAAATCAAATGTTCCCGTATCATCTGACATTGACTTTGCAGCTTGGACAGGAACAGTGCAGGCCATCGACAAAACAATTGTAATGGCCAGAATCATGCGCACAGTCTTTTTCATTTTCAGCATCTTTCGTCTCTCCTTGTAAATTTTATTGTGTGATAATGCTAAAAATCCTTCATTTTTTTCGCAGGGCCAAAGCATCATAGCTGCATGTTGCTCACATTTAGCTAGTATCAATGCTAATATACTGCGCGTAAAAGTCAATAAATTTTTAAAGGTTAAATTATGATGTAAATATCAACAATAAAGTGCGCTATATACGTATAAATTTATAACGTTCTGCCATGAAAGCTTATCTTTCCTCACGGTCAGCTTTCCCTTTTTCTAAAATCCTGTCGGACGACTGCATTGGCACGGCACTCAATCGTGTCGCGGAAGTCTCACATCGCTTCAAGGTTGTCGGACATGATGACATTCACATAGGTTCTATTCTGTTGTCAAAGTGCGGTGAGAGGTTTTGCCCCTCAATAGGTAGCCAGCGAGAAGCACGTTTTTTTACCCCCTTTTCAAAAAAAATTTTCAAAAAATAAAAAAGCCGGTCATCCGAATAGGATAACCGACCATATCTGCGCTTGGTTTCAAGCAAAAAAATAACGGTCACACCACTTATTAGGTGATGTGACCGTATTTGTTGGTTTATTCTCGCTTTACGCTAAGCAGAATATCTGATTAGTGTTGATCGCGAATAGCTGCCTGGGCGGCGGCGAGGCGGGCGATGGGGACGCGGAAGGGGCTACAGGAGACGTAGTCCAGGCCGAGCTTATGGCAGAACTCTACCGAGTAGGGGTCGCCGCCGTGCTCGCCGCAGATGCCGCAATGCAGCTCGGGTCGTGCCTTCTTGCCCAGCTCCAGAGACAGCTCCATCAATCTGCCTACGCCGGTCACGTCCAGCTTGGAGAAGGGATCGTTCTCGAAAATCTTCGCATCGTAGTAGGCATCCAGGAATTTTCCGGCATCGTCGCGGCTGAAGCCGTAGGTCATCTGGGTCAGGTCGTTGGTGCCAAAGCAGAAGAATTCGGCAGATTTGGCAATCTCGTCGGCGGTCAGGGCAGCTCTCGGGATCTCGATCATGGTACCGACCTCATACTTGAGGCTGGCGCCGGCTTTTTCAATCTCCTCGTCGGCCGTTTTGACAACCACGTTCTTTACAAAAGCCAGCTCCTTGGCGTCGCCGACCAGGGGAATCATGATTTCGGGCACCATGCGCCACTCGGGATGGTTGGCCTGCACCTTGATGGCCGCACGGATGACGGCGCGGGTCTGCATGGCGGCAATCTCCGGGTAGGTGACCGCCAGACGGCAGCCACGGTGGCCCATCATGGGGTTGAACTCCTTCAGGCCATCAATCATAGTACGGATGCGCTCCACGCTCTTGCCCTGGGCTGCGGCCAGCAGCTCAATGTCCTTATCCTCGGTGGGAACGAACTCGTGCAGCGGGGGATCAAGGAAGCGAATCGTGACGGGATAGCCCTCCAATGCCTCGTACAGGGCCTCAAAGTCACCCTGCTGATAGGGCAGAATCTTATTCAGCGCGGTTTCGCGCTCTTCGGCCGTGTCCGAGCAGATCATTTCGCGGAACGCGGCAATGCGATCCGCCTCGAAGAACATATGCTCCGTGCGGCACAGGCCAATGCCCTCCGCGCCCAGCTCTCTGGCCTTCTTCGCGTCGGCGGGGGTGTCGGCGTTGGTGCGCACCTTGAGGGTGCGGAATTTGTCGGCCCAGCCCATGATGCGGCCGAAGTAGCCGGAAATGGTGGCGTCCACAGTGGAAATTACGCCGTCGTAAATCTTGCCGGTGGAGCCGTCGATGGAGATCCAGTCGCCCTCGCGGAATTCCTTGCCGGCGAGGGTGAAGCGCTTGTTCTCCTCGTCCATGAGGATCTCGCCGCAGCCGGAGACACAGCATTTGCCCATGCCGCGGGCCACAACGGCCGCATGGGAGGTCATGCCGCCGCGCACGGTCAGGATGCCCTGCGCAGCCTTCATGCCGCTGATATCCTCGGGGGAGGTTTCCAGGCGAACCAGGATGACCTTTTCACCCCTGGCGTTCCAGGCATCCGCGTCGTCGGCGGTGAAGACCACCTTGCCGCAGGCTGCGCCGGGAGACGCGCCCAGGCCGTGGCCCATGGCCTCGGCTTTCTTGAGGGCGGCGGCATCAAACTGCGGATGCAGAAGCGTGTCGAGATTTCTCGGGTCGATCATGGCGACGGCTTCTCTCTCGGAGATCATGCCCTCGTCCACAAGATCGCAGGCGATGCGCAGAGCCGCCTGGGCGGTGCGCTTGCCGTTGCGGCACTGGAGCATATAGAGCTTGCCGTTCTCCACGGTGAACTCCATATCCTGCATGTCGCGGTAGTGGTTCTCCAGCTTGGTGCAGGTGTCGAGGAACTGGGCATACGCCTCGGGGAACTTCTCCGCCATCTGCGCGATGGGCATTGGGGTGCGGACGCCGGCAACGACGTCCTCGCCCTGGGCGTTCATCAGGAACTCGCCCATGAGCTTCTTCTCGCCGGTGCCGGGATCGCGGGTGAAGGCGACGCCGGTGCCGGAGGTATCGCCCATGTTGCCAAAGACCATGGGCATAACGTTGACGGCAGTGCCCCAGGAATAGGGGATGTCGTTATCGCGGCGATAGACGTTGGCGCGGGGATTGTCCCAGCTACGGAACACGGCCTTGATGGCCTCGAATAGCTGAACCTTGGGATCGTCGGGGAAATCCGCACCGATCTTGGCCTTGTATTCGGCCTTAAACTGGTTGGCGAGGGTCTGGAGATCCTCGGCGGTCAGCTCGGTGTCGTAGACGACGCCCTTTTCTTCCTTAATCTTATCAATGAGCTGCTCAAAGTACTTCTTGCCGACCTCCATGACGACGTCGGAGAACATCTGGATAAAGCGGCGATAGCAGTCCCACGCCCAGCGGGGATTGCCGGATTTGGCAGCGATGGTGTTGACAACTTCTTCGTTCAGGCCCAGATTGAGGATGGTGTCCATCATACCGGGCATGGAGGCTCTGGCGCCGGAGCGGACAGAGACGAGAAGCGGGTTCTCCTTGTCGCCAAACTTTTTCCCGTTGATTTCCTCCATCTGGGCAATGGCAGCCATGATCTGAGCTTTGATTTCGTCGTTTATCTGGCGGCCGTCTTCGTAGTACTGGGTGCAGGCCTCGGTGGAAATGGTGAAGCCCTGGGGGACGGGCAGCCCGATATTGGTCATTTCGGCCAGATTCGCTCCCTTGCCGCCAAGAAGCTCCCGCATCTTTGCGTTGCCTTCCGCGAAAGCGTATACATACTTATGTGCCATTGTATTTCTTACCCCTTTCATGTGCGGAAACATTTCCCTGAATGTTTTCCTTCAAAATTTTATACATCGTGTTACAACAAGAAATATTATCACAATTATTTCACAAACGCAATCATTTTTTTGGAAAAAATTCGAAAAAGATACAATTTTTTTCTGAAACATTTCGGATTTTCGGGAGATAAATCCCATATCCCGGCACACCGACGAAAAACACCCGGAGATAATGACGCAAATCCGTCAAAATGCCCACTGTGAATTTTTCAGATAATCTTCCCGACAGTCGCTTGCTTTTCCGGGCCGAACACCGTATAATGACGCTGATAGCTTTTTACGGCAATTTTGCCCAACTTTTTGTGCCTGTAAAAGCCTTCGACACAAATTTTAGAACGAAAGTAATGAGGAATGACAATGAAACGATGGATGGCCTTGCTCCTTGCATTTCTGATCTGCCTGATGGGAGGCTGCGCCGAGTCAGAGGTGACGCCTGCCCAAAGCGCCGAAGATCCTGCTGCGTCAGACCTGATTGTGCTGGCGGCGGGCCGCTTTGCCAGCGCGGCCTTTTGCGACAGCTCCATTGCGGCCACCCGGCTGTCGGAGGAATACGGCCTGACGGTCACGACCGTCGAATGTACCGAGGCAGACTACGAGGCCAAGCTGCGCGATGCCGCAAATCGGAGCCCCCTCGTGGTGTGCGCAGGGGAAGCCTTTGCCTGCGTGGGCACGGTAGCGGCCGAATTTCCGGAGGTGCGCTTCATCTGGGCGGACGCCAGGGAGGATGTGCCCCTTGACAATGTGCTGTCCATCACCTTTGCAAAAAATGAGAGCGCCTTCCTCGCGGGCTATGCCGCTGCAGCCATGTCGCTGAACTACTGCATCGGTGCCATTGGCCGCGAGGGCAGCCCGGCCATGGTCGGCTATACCCAGGGAGCGCAGTGCTTTAACCCGGACGTTCGGGTGGAAACCGTCTCCGGCGAGGACGACCCCACAGGCAAAACCCCCGCCCTCTCGCTTCACGAGCTGGGCGCGGATGTGATTTTCCAGGCGGAGCCTTCTGTGGGCGACGGCCTGTTTGAGGCTGCCCGTGAGGAAGGCTTCCTTGCCATCGGTGCGGACTTTGGCAAAAAGGATTTGGCGCCCGAGGCCGTCCTCGCCTTTACGCAGGTGGAGATGGGCCAGGCCATCTATGAAGCCGTGTCCGCCTATGTGGCGGGCGATACCTCCCGCTGGGGCACAACGTGGCGGCTTGGGCTTTCCGGCGGCTATGTGGGCCTTGGCTACGGCGACGATGCGCAGACCCAGCTCGCGCCCAATCCCCTCAAGCAGCAAATAGAAACACTGACCGGAAGCATCATTCGCGGGGAAATTGTGGTTGCGGATGACTAATGATTAAAACGGTAAAACGGCTGCAACCGTATTGGCTGCAGCCGTTAGGGTGGCAAAAAAGACTTTTTGACACGCTGGGGCCTTTTTCAAAACCTCGAAGAAGTTTTGAAAAACGGTTTGATTGAACGCGAAGGGCGGGCCTTGCCCCCCCTTCACTCTTCCCCCTGCGACTCAGTCATCCGGGCTTTAGCGGCTTTTTGACAGTCTGGGTGCCATTTGCCTTTTGGCAAATGGCACTTTTTTATTTCCGGTTCATTCGACATCTCCCAAAATGTCGATATCCACTCTCAGCTTGTACGATATGCGCCTGAAAACTCTGTAATATTTCCCGAAGCATATTGAGAAACGGACAATCGTGTGATACAATTTAATAGATTGAATCGCTGCTTACCCTTCAACCCGGGGCTTTTGAAAATCGCTATAAGGAGATGTTTGGATATATGAAATTAGGTATCGTCGGCCTGCCCAATGTGGGCAAGTCTACCCTGTTCAATGCCATCACCAACGCCGGTATTCCGGCAGATAACTATGCCTTCTGCACCATCGACCCCAATGTGGGCGTGGTCACAGTGCCGGACGAGCGGCTGGAATGGCTGCGCGATCTGTACCAGCCCAAGAAGTTTACCCCTGCCGTTGTGGAATTTGTGGACATCGCGGGACTTGTCAAGGGCGCCAGCCGGGGCGAGGGCCTTGGCAATAAATTCCTCTCCAATATCCGCACTACCGACGCCATCGTCCATGTGGTACGCTGCTTCGATGACAGCAATATCACTCACGTAGAGGGCAGCACAAATCCCTTGCGCGATATTGAAATCATCAATCTGGAGCTGGTTTTGGCAGACGTGGAGATGATCGATCGCCGTCTCGAAAAATGCCAGAAAGCGCTCAAGGGCGGGGACAAGCGAATGCACCGCGAAATTGAGGTGCTGGAGGCCCTGCAGCAGCATCTAAATGAAGGCAAGCTCGCCCGCACCTTTGAATGCACCGACGATGAGCGGGCGCTCATCGCCCAGTCTGACCTGCTGACCCTGAAAAAGACCATCTACGCTGCCAATATCTCCGAGGACGATGTGAACGACTATGCCGACAGCCCCTATTTCCAGGCCGTGAAGCAGCTTGCCGACGAGGAGGGCAGCCAGGTGCTTCCCATCAGCGCAAAGCTGGAGGCGGACATTGCCGAGCTCGACGATCCGGAGGAAAAGGCCATGTTCATGGAGGAGCTGGGGCTTCAGGAATCCGGCCTCGACAAGCTCATCCGGTGCAGCTATCAGCTCTTGGGCCTGATTTCCTTCCTTACCGGCGGCGGCGACGAGTGCCGCGCATGGACCATCCGGAAGGGCACCAAGGCCCCCCAAGCCGCAGGTAAAATCCACACCGACTTCGAGCGGGGCTTCATCCGCGCCGAGGTCATTGCCTTCAACGATCTCAAAGCCTGCGGCACCCTTGCCGCCGCCAGAGCCAAGGGCCTCGTCCGCAGCGAGGGCAAGGACTATGTGATGCGCGACGGCGATGTGGTCAATTTCCTCTTTAACGTATAAATGGCAACACAGGGGACGGTTCTCTGTGTCATGCGACACAGAGAACCGTCCGAAACCACTGAAAAAGTCGTATTTTTATGAAAATATGCGAGAAAGGTAGCGAAAAGTGCAAATGAAAATAGCAGTACCTCTCTCGTTTTTTTGCTGTTTGG
>JAZLFG010000066.1:0-12194 GCA_045615685.1 Faecousia sp. | reverse complement strand
GCCTCTGATTGGCGCCCGAACCGGGTGGCAATCAGAGGCTTTTGTGTCCTATCACACCCACCGGAACAAACCTGCAATCTGTTCAATCCACGCTTTCCCCTGTGCTTCGGAGCAACTCCAGAAGGTTCGTAAGCATTTGCGCATCGTCGGCAGACAGGCGGAGGTTGGTGTGCACCTCCTGGCCGTCGGGCTGGCGGACGCTAATATCCACCACATTGCCTTCCTTCAGGCAATGCTCCCCCGCATAGCGGAAAAAGGACGTAAATTTCGGATGTGCTGTCCGGAAATTCTTCAAATCCGCCTTGAGGCGCAGCAACTGAGCCGGATTCATTTGTTCCCCTCCTCACACCATGCGGTCCATACCTCCGGGCAATAGCCCACGGTGGCCTTTTTTCCGTTGCGCACCACCGGGGTGCGCATCAGGCGAGGATCGTCGAACACCTTGTCCTCCTTCGTGCGCACATCGTCGGTATAGCGCAGAAGATCCAGCGTGGGAGATTTCCCCTGCCAGTCGATTAGCTGATCAATTCCTCCCACAGTGCGCAGGACGCTGTCGAATTCACCACCGGACATTCCGTAGCGGGCCAGGTCAATGCGCTGGAAGGGAATGCGTCGCTCTTTAAAGAACCGTTCGGCTTTTTTTGTGTCGAAGCACTTGGATGTTCCAAAAATTTGAATATTCACAGATATGTTACCTCCATCAGGCACAGGCCCTGGGCAGGCGCTGTAAATCCGGCCCGTTCTCCCTGGGAAAGCAGCCGCGAAATATCCTCCCCCGGACGCTCGCCCCAGCCAATCTCCAGCAGCGTGCCCACCATGATCCGCACCATATTGTATAGAAACCCATCGCCGGTCACATCTATATGCAGCTCCGGCCCGATCCGTTTCACGGTGATCGCATATATCGTGCGCACCGTGGTTTTTTTCGTCTTATCGCGGCAAAAGCCCCGGAAATCATGCGTTCCCAGAAAATCGGTCGCAGCGGCTGCCATCCGTTCCGCATCCGGCAGCCGCTCCGGGCGATAGCAATATCGCCGCTCAAACACAGGTGGTACCTCCGCCATCCAAATGCGGTAGCGGTAGGTCTTCCGGGAAGGCGTCAGGCGTGCATGGAACCGGGGCGGCACCTCCTCCACAGATCGGACAACAATGTCCTCGGGCAAATATTGGTTTACATAATTCAATATTTCCTTGGGGCTTCTGTCTCCGGACAGCGTCACCGAGGCCACCTGCCCCCACGCATGGACGCCCGCGTCGGTCCGTCCGCTGCCATGGATCGCCACAGGCCGACCCTCCATGCGACTGAGCACGGCCTCCAGCTTGCCCTGAATGCTCCCGCTTGCCCCAAGCCGCTGCCAGCCCAGGTAGCGGGTCCCCTCATAGGCAATTGTCAGCTTATAGTTCATTTCTCCCCCTCCGCTCGCACCTGCCAGAAGACAAAGGTGCAAGGCTCCGGCTCAGGCCAGAAGCCTTGCACATGCTCTACTCAGTATGCAAGGATATTTCGTTGATCCGGGCAATGCTCAACCCACACCCTGGGACACCAGATTGGTAAGCCGAACCAGAATCGTCGCCGCCTGAGCTCGGGTGGCATAGGTATTGGGGGAGAGCAGGTTGCCGCCGACGCCCTGGATGAGGCCGGTACCCACTGCCCATTGCATAGGGTCGCGGGCATAGCCGGATACCTGATCCGCATCTCCATAGTCATCCAGAGGTGCAAACGCCGAGGCATCGACCGCGCCACGCGTCTGGCTGTATTTATAGAGCATCGTGGCCATCTGCTCTCGGGTAATCTTGCGCTCCGGGGCAAACGCCACCTCGGAGACACCGTTCACTACGCCAGTCTGGTAAGCCCAGCACACTGCCTGGTAATACCAAGCCTCCTCCGGTACATCGGCAAAGGGGAGGAGCGGCATACACTCCGGCTCCCCTGCAATCCGGAAGAGCACCTGGGCAAACATGGCCCGGGTCATCTGGGTCATCGGCAGGAAGCTGCCGTCGGCGTAGCCGTCAAAGATTCCCAGCGTGGCGGCTGCTTTCACATCCTCGTAGAACCAGTCCTCCTGACGGACATCCGTAAAATTCCCCGGCTCCGGCACATATTCCCACTGGGCATAGGCTGTTGTGATGACGCTCGTGGCTACGGTATCATTGGTGATTGGGTCGCCCGCATCATCGCACCAGCCCAAAAAGCGATAGCCAGTTCTCGTGGGCGTCGGGAGGCTCTTCTCCAGGCCATAGGGTTCACCCCGGAAGGTATAGATGCGGGGAGTGGATACCGTGCCGCCGCCTGCGTCAAATTTCAGGCAGGCATAGGGCACATCGTCCTGGATGCGGTCGGTTTTATTGTACTCGCCATGGAAGTATATGTATACCTCTCGCATTCGCCGGTGAATCAGGCCATTGAGCGTCTGTCCGCCCGCGTTCACCCAGTTGCCCATGCAGTTCATCAGCTCCAGCTCCGTGCAGCCGCGGATAAAGAGCCCGGGAAGCTCATAGCCGCTGCTCATCCAGGCAGCGCCCAGAGCGTAGGTAAAGGACACCATGCAGTCAAACTCGTTTTGGGTCAAATTCAGACCATTTTTCGCCGCAAATTCGTTCACTGATGCTTCGGCGCCCGCCACAAACTTCCTCAGCAGCTCATCTGCCTGCTCTTCGGTAATTCCTTCGGGATATTCCCCCGCCTGACATGTGGTGCCATAGCCGATGGAATAATGCTGATAATCCCACATGGCATATTTCGCAAAGCCCTCGCAGGACTTAATAAACGCAATCAGGGGCTCGCTTGCTGTCAGCTCCACGTTTGCCGCAGACGCTGCACCGGGCAGCACCGAGAGCAAAATGCACAGTGCCAGCAGAAGGCTAAGTTTTCTACGGTACTTCATTTCGACACCTCTTGCCATCAAATTGTAACCATTAATACTGGAATTATACCAAATTTTCAAGAAATGTCAAGTTTTAATTTGCTTTTACCGGTAATTGCCGATTCTTTTCAAAATCCAGTGCAGAATGTCCGCGTAAATCTCGTCGTGAGCGGTCTCATTGAGGATCTCATGGCGAAGGCCGGGGTAGAGCTTTACCTGGGTATCGAGCATTCCCGCCTTCTCAAAAGCGAGGTGGGCCGTAAGCACACCCTTCCCCATATTGCCCACCGGATCGTGGTCACCGGAGGTGAAGAGCACCGGCAGAGTCTTAATCATCCGATCCAGATTCCGCGGCTTCTGGATGAAGCGCAGGCCGACAATCATGTCCCTGGCCAGGCCATTGGTGATCGGGAAACCGCACAAGGGATCCGCCAGGTAATCTGCCAGTGCCGCCTTATTTGCGCACAACCAGTCAAAAGAGGACGTTGCCTCCGGGAAGGGCGCATTGTAGGCGCCGAACATAAGCTTTTGCACCCGCTCGCTGACGTTTCTTGCACCTTTCCCTTGGGCAAGCAGCCCGGTCAAGGCACTGCCTGCCTGCAAAACGGCCTTGCTCTGCCAGCCGGTGCCCATGATAATCGCACCGCGAAGGCCGCTGTTGGGATAGCGGATCAGGAAGGTGCGGGCCATGAACGAGCCCATGGAGTGGCCCAGCAGAAAATAGGGCAGCCTTGGAAATTCCTCCCGGGTTCGCGCATAGAGGGCATAGGTGTCTGCTACCGCCGCGTCCCAGCCGCCGACAAAATAGCCCTGCGGGCAGTCGTCGCCAATCGACTTGCCATGGCCCATGTGATCCTCGCCCACCACCAGGATGCCCCGGTCGGTCAAAAACCGGGCAAAATCATCGTAGCGCTCGACGTATTCCGCCACACCATGGACAAGCTGCAGCACCGCAATCGGTGTATCCTGCGGCTCCCAGCGGCAGGCATGAATCTGCCCTGCGCCCCGAGAGGGATAGAAAAATTCCTTCATGATCTGTCTCCCCTCACCGTCATAGTTTCAATCAGCGCCTCTGCGCTGCGCATTCCGTCCACTGCAGCGGATAGAATCCCGCCTGCATAGCCCGCCCCCTCGCCGCAGGGGTACAGGCCCCGAAGCGCACTCTGGCGGTCATCTCCCCGCGTGATGCGCACCGGGGAAGAGCTTCGGGTTTCCGGCGCGGTCAGCACCGCGTCCGGGTCATCGAAGCCCGGAAGACGCCTGCCAAGCTCCGGGATTGCCTGTGCCAGCGTCGCGCAAATCGACCTTGGCAGCACCGTATGAAGGTCGCAGGGCGTCACGCCGGGGCGATAGCTGGGCGTGACGGAGCCAAAGCCCGTGCTGGGCTGCCCTGCCAAAAAATCCGCCACCCGCTGGGCTGGAGCATGGTAATTCCCGCCGCCCGCTTCAAACGCCCGGCGCTCAATGGCCTGCTGCCAATCCATCCCTCCCAGGGGGGACGAATCCGGGAACGCCTCTGTGGGCAGGGTCACAAGCAGGGCACTGTTGGCATTTTCACCGTCTCTTGCCCGCAGGCTCATGCCGTTGGTGACAAGTCCACCCTCCTCCGAGGCCGCCGCCACCACATAGCCTCCGGGGCACATGCAGAAGGTGTAGGCGCTGGCGCCGTCGGGCAGGTGGCACGAAAGCTTATAGTCTGCCGCCGGGAGGTTTGCCCGGGGGCGGCCATACTGGGTTGCGTCGATGGCGGCCTGCTTATGCTCCATGCGCACTCCCATGGAAAAGGGCTTCGGCTCCAGGGGTACCCCTTCGTCCAACAGCATCCGGAAGGTATCCCGTGCGCTGTGCCCCGGAGCCAGTACCAGCGCTTCGCAGGGAAGCACATAGTTTCCTTCCGCTGTAGATACCTTGAGTGCCTGAAGAGCGCCATTCTTTGTACAAATCCCGGTCATTTGAGAGCGGAAACGAATTTCTCCACCCCAGCGCTCGATTCGGCGGCGGATATTTTGCACCACCTCCACCAGGCAGTCGGTGCCCACATGGGGCTTGGCGTCATAGAGAATATCCTCCGGTGCGCCCGCTCTCACCATCTGCCGAAGCACCCAGGCAATACGCAGGTCCTTCGTGCCGGTGTTCAGCTTGCCGTCGGAAAAGGTGCCCGCGCCGCCCTCGCCAAACTGGACGTTGCTTCCCGGGTCAAGGACGCCACTGTTCCAAAATTTTTCCACCTTTTTCTTCCGGGTAAGCGCGTCATCTCCCCGCTCCAGCACCATCGGGCGAAGACCCGCCTCTGCCAGCACCAGGGCAGCAAACATCCCCGCCGGGCCAAAGCCAACCACCACCGGCCTTTGGGCAGGAGGCACAGCGACCTTTGGCGGTTTATAATAGATCTCCTCCACCTTCTCCGCCTTCCTGCACCGGCGAAGCACCTGCCGCTCGCCCGAATGCAGCGCCACATCCAGAGTATAGCGGACATAGACCTCCGGCTTTTTCCGGGCGTCGATGGATTTTTTGTGAATGTGCAGAGCAGCAATATCGGAGGCCGCAATTTTCAAGCTTTCTGCCGCAAGGAATAGAAGCTGACTCTCCTCCTGCTCCGGCAGAAGGACAATATCCCGAATTCGTATCATCGGCTAACCTCCCCTAAAAGTCCTGCTGTGTAGCCGGACGACCAGGCCCACTGCAGGTTGAAGCCGCCGCAGTCACCGTCGATGTCCAGTACCTCCCCGGCGGCAAACAGGCCCGGCACCAGCCAACTTTCGAGCGTCACCGGGTCAAACTCCGACACGGCGATACCGCCTGCGGTGACCTGGGCCTGAGAAAGATCCATCGGCCCCATCACAGGGAGGGAAAATGCCTGGATTCTTTCTGCCACTGCGGAAATATCCCCCTCCCGGAGGGATTTTACCGGCATCTCCAAGCCAAGGCCGCAGGCGCGCAAAACGGTTCTCCCCAGTCGATTGTGGAGCAAACCCGTCAAAAAGTTTTCAAGCGTCAAATCCGGGAATCGCGCCTGGCGGGCATAGAGCCAGGTGCAAAGGGCTTCCTCCGTCAAGCCGGGACACAGGTTGAGCTTGGCCATTAGGCCCTCGCCTTTCCCCGCGCAAGCCCTTGCAAGCGAGAATACACATGGCCCGCTGATGCCAAAATCCGTAAACTGTACCTCTCCTGTCTCCCGGGCGAGGATTTTTTCTCCCCACAAGAGGCTGACGGCTGCCTCACAGCGCACTCCCTTGAGAGAACGCACCCAGGTTCGGTCGGTGCGAAGCTGCACCAGGGAGGGGTAGAGCTTCGTGCAGCGATGGCCGAGAGAGGTTAGAATGTCATATCCTGCCTTGGTGCCCCCCAAGGGGCCTCCCGCAAGACCGCCCGCCGTCACGATCACGCGGTCTGCCACGTCCTGGCCACCTTCATATTCGATCACAAAGTCCTTTTTCCGCCGCCGCACGCCCTTCACCTCACAGCCAAGGCGCAATTCACACGCACTCTGCTCCAAGGCCAGCCGCAGCACATCCGCCACACTGTTGGCCTGATTGCTAAACGGATAAATCCTCCCGTCCGGCTCGTCCATCGTCAGAAGACCCAGCTCAGAAAAATAGGAAAGCGTATCCTCTACGCCAAAGCGCGCCAGGGCCGGCGCGGCAAAGGCGGGGTTTTCTCCATGGTAATGCGGGACGGATGCTGCCCGGTTGGAGAGGTTGCAGCGGCCATTGCCGGTGGCCATGAGCTTCCGGCCGAGCCGCGCCTGCCGTTCATATAAAATTACGTGGGTATCCATCCGGCGGCAGGCAGTCAGCGCCGCCATCATGCCGGAAGCGCCACCGCCAATTATTGCAGCAATCATGCGCCACGCTCCTGTGCTCTTTTTCCATATTATATCGAATTTAATTCCAATAGGCAAGGGAAAAGCCATCGTATGGCAGCATGCCAAAAAGACTTTTTATACGCTTTGCTCCAATGCGAATCCAATCAGCCTATCCGCTTGGTCTGCCATAAACAGTGGAATATTCAGCACATCTCCGTCCAGCTTCAGATTATTCAGGGAGAAGCGAACGCGGAGCTTGACCTGATCCGGGAACAGCTCTTTGAACTTTTTCAAGCTCTTACTTGTGGAATTCGCTTCAGACTTGACCTCCACAGGGATAATATCGTTCTCCCGCTGGATCAGAAAGTCCACCTCATAGGGAGGATTGGCCTGTGACCAGTACCGGGGAACCACCTCAAACTGTGTCAGCAGCGTTTGCAGCACATAGTTTTCCGTCAGAGCACCTTTAAACTCGGTGAACAGTCGATTCCCTTCTCCGAATGCTGTAGGCGCAAGCTGTGCCAGACGGCGGAGCAGCCCCACGTCCACCAGATAAATCTTGAAGGCGGACAGGTCATCATAAGCCGCCACCGGAAGCCCCGGTGCAGTGCTGCGGTAGATCTTATGCACCAAACGGGCATCTACCAGCCATTGCAGTGCATCCTCATATTCCCGGGCACGTGCGCCCTCCTTGACCACCTTATAGATAAATTTCTTGTTTTCCCGTGCCAACTGCGACGGCACGGATTTCCAAATCATTGAGATTTTCGGAAACTCGCTGACATTGGGATGCTTGGCAAAATCTCGCTCATAGGCACCGATGATTCCGGACAGGGCTTCCTGCATGGCAGATACATCGCGCGCTTGTGTCCACATCTTCACCGGCTCCGGCATACCGCCGGTGACATAATACATTTTCAGCTTCTCGCAAAGCGGATTAAAAAATGCATCCGGAATTGGCTCAATCGCATCTACCCGCTCCAAATAGGTTGCCAAATTCGCATCGCCGTTGGCAAGCAAAAACTCTGTAAAGGTCATGGGGTCAATCTGCATAAGGTTGACCTTGCCCACCGGGAAAGAGGACGGCTTTGCAAGCGCAATGCCCAGCAGAGAACCGGCGCAGGCAATGTGATACCGCGGCGCATTTTCACAAAAATATTTCATGGAGTTGATGACCTTCGGACAGTCCTGCACCTCATCAAAAATCATCAGCGTCTTTTCCGGCTCGATTTTCTGACCGCTGGCCAGCATCAGATTTTGCAGAATACGATCCACGTCCTTGGTTGTCTCAAAGAACTGTTTGTATTCCTCGTTTTCGTCAAAGTTAAAATAAGCGGTATTCTCGTAATAGCGTCTGCCAAATTCCTTGAGAATCCATGTCTTGCCTACCTGACGCACGCCTTTTAAAATCAGTGGCTTGCGGTAGGGAGAATGCTTCCATTCCAGCAGTTTATTTAGAATCAGTCGTTCCATAGGTGCGCTTCCTCACAAAATTATTGAGCTTTTAGTGTATATTATCACACTATTATTATACTACATCTCCAATTAAAATCAATAGTGCCATACAGCGTATCTAAAAGTCTTTTTTACACGCTGATTGACAATTCCCCACCATTTAAGGTAAAATAAACCCAAAGTGAGGGATGCATATGATCGACGAAACCATAAAGCGCATCAACGAGCTGGCAAAAAAAGCCAAGTCCGTCGGCCTGACCAAGGAAGAGACCATCGAACGTGACCGCCTGCGGCAGGAATATCTCGCCGCCTTCCGAAAAAACCTCGTAGCCCAACTGGATAACACCTACATTGTGGATGAACAGGGCAACAAGCGCCCACTGCGAAAAAAATAAACCGCCACATTCCGTCAGCGAAGCGACAGCATAGAGGAGAGAAAGAGAATGGATATGCTTTGGCTATTGTATGCAGCAAATGTAGCTCCGCCTGCCAACACCTGGGTAGACGTCGCCGGTTTGATTGTGAGCGCCTTGCTCCTGACGGTTACAGCCGTATCTGCTTTCTGCGCATTCCGTGCCTATCGCCACCAGAAGGAGCGCGGGGCAAAGGAAACCGCGTGTCAGCTGGCCGCCTTCTACGCACAGAAAATTTTGCCGCGCTATACCTTCGTCTCCAAAGTTTTTCGAGACTCCAAGTTGGAAATGCTGGCGCAAACGTGCTTTGACCCGAAGGATGGTGGGACCGCTATGAAGAAGAACGTTTAAAAAATAGCAAGCAGATCGCCAAAGCAAAACGTCAGGCAGAGGCCGCCGAGGCTGCTGCAAAAGCCGCGAGGCAGGCCAGCGAAATCGCGGAGGGAGAAACCTTTACCGGGCGCCCTCTTAGAAAATAATCATAATTTGTACGTCGAAAATTGTCTATCTCTGTCGTTTTTTTCTGTTGACAGAAAAAAAGAACATGTTAAAATGGCACGGAGAGAGAAAGTTTGCTCTCTGATTATGCGTGGCAAAAGGAGGCAGTTTGATATGTGGACAGAAAGTGTCGTTGTACTCAATCCGTACGATAGCCTTAATCAGCCGACGCAGGAGGATTGAGCGTTAAAATTAAAATTCACGGGTGGTCTGCACATGGCAGATCACCCGTTTTTTCGTTATTTTGCACCCTGCAGGAGCATTTCTCCTGCCTTGTAGATGTCGCCTGCGCCAACTGTTACGATCAGGTCGCCAGGCTGGGCGATGGAGGCCAGATAGTCCGCCACCTCCGGCAGGGTCTCGAAAAACACCGAGCCGCGAATCTCCTTCGCCAAATCCTCGGAGGAGATGCCGATGGTGTTGCTCTCCCGGGCGGCGTAGATCTCCGCCAGCACCGCGTGATCCACCCGGCGAAGCTCCTGCACAAAGTCGGAGAACAGCGCCTTCGTCCTCGTGTAGGTGTGGGGCTGGAAGGCCAGGATGACTCGCTTATAGCCCAAGGCCTGCACTGCGTCGATGAGAGCGTGGAGCTCGCCCGGATGGTGGGCATAGTCATCGTAGACCTCCGCGCCGTTCCAACTGCCCTTGCGCTCCATCCGGCGGCCAGCGCCGGTAAAGCTCTCCAGCCCTGCGGCAATATCCTGGGGGTCGATGCCGGTCTCCAGGGCGGCAGCACTGGCCGCGATGGCATTGAGGGCATTGTGCCGCCCGAATACATTCAAATGGATATGGCAGACCTTCTCATCCCGAACAACTAAGTCAAAGTCCCGCCAGTCCTCGGAGAAATTCTCGCCATGGTAGGTATTGGCCTTGGCAATGCCGAAGGTCACATAGTCCATCCCCTTGAGGGCCTCCCGGGTGCCTGCGTCATCGCCATTGGCAAGGATGCGGCCGTCCTCGGGTACCAGCTCGGCAAAGGCCCGGAAGGAATGCTCCACATCCTCTAAATCCTTAAAGAAGTCCAGATGGTCGGCCTCTACATTCATGATGACCGCCATGGTGGGGAAGAAATTCAGAAACGAATTGCAGTATTCACAGCTCTCCATCAGAATGGTGTCGCCATTCCCCACCCGATGCCCGGCGTGCAGCAGCGGAAGGTAGCCGCCGATCATGACCGTGGGATCCCGCTGGGCCTGCATAAAAATATGCGTGAGCATGGAAGTCGTCGTGGTCTTCCCGTGGGTGCCCGCCACGCAGATGGCATGGCGATAGGCGCGCATAATGACGCCCCAGGCTTGGGCCCGCTCAAAGACCGGAATGCCCTTGGCCCGGGCGGCGGCGATCTCGGGATTGTCGTTGTGGACGGCGGCAGTGCGGATGAGGCAGTCGGCAGAGCCAATATTCTCTGCCGCATGGCCGATATATACTTTAATTCCACGGGCAATCAGCTCATCGGTGGAGACGGAAGCATTCATATCCGAGCCGGTGATTTCCAGCCCCATACCCGCCAGCACCAGGCCAAGCGGCCGCATGGATACGCCGCCAATGCCAATGAGATGCACCCGCTTCCCGGGAACAAGATAGGATTCGATTTTACTGAGCTTTGCAGATGCCATTAGGTTCGTGCCTCCCGTTCAGCAGGGCTTCCACCCTGGGTAAAAACGCAAATTTCTTTACACGGCTTTGTATTATAATCTATTTTTGCACGGAATACAAGTATAAATTCCAGAACTTAGTCATTTTTGCCGTGGCCTTACAGATTTTTCTTTTCCGGAAAATTTCAATGTATATTTTAGAAAAAAAAGCAAAGACTACCAGCGATCACTTCAAGGAGGTATTCATTTTCATGAAACGCTTTTGCGCATACAAGCTCCTGTTTCCCTGCCTGATGCTGGCGCTGCTCTTTGTGCCGGTGCAGGCCGCCACGGTAGAGAGCGTCGGTGGCGAGACCTATTGCTTCCAGACAGAGGACTTCATGACCTCGCCCACGCCGGGCAACGGCATCTACCTGTGCGAGGTGCCGGACGCCTCTGTCGGCACACTCTATTATGGAGGCCGCGCCCTGCGCACCGGCGACGTGCTGCCGACTGACGCCTTGCGCTCGGTGGAGTTCCGTCCCGTCCAGGCCTGCGACGCTCTGGCCTGCGTCAGCTACTACACCATCTGGGACGACAAGCTCAGTGACGAGTCCATCCTCACCATCCGGCTGCGCTCCGGCGAAAATCAGCCGCCGGTGGCCAAGGACGTCAGCCTGGAAACGTACAAAAATCTCGAAAAATCCGGCGCCTTTGACGCCTCCGACCCCGACGGGGACGAGCTGACCTACACCATCGTCAAGACGCCCAAGCGGGGCACGCTCGCCATTGAGGACGATGGCACCTTCGTCTACACGCCTAAGGAAAACAAGGTGGGCCCTGACAGCTTCACCTATACCGTCACCGATCCCTCGGGCAGCGTATCCAACGAAGCCACCGTATCCATTGAAATCCTCAAGCCGATGGACAAGGCCACCTACGCCGATATGAAGGGCGACAGTCGGGAGTTCGAAGCTCTGTGGATGCGGAGCACCGGCCTTTTGGAGGGCAGTCAGGTCACGGGGCAGCTATGCTTCTGCCCGGAGGAAACCGTCACCCGAGGCGACTATCTGGTAATGCTGATGACGCTGGCAGGCATTGCCCCGGAGGAGGCGGACGTCGCATCCACCTTTGCGGATGCGGACGCCACACCGCAGTGGATGCAGGGCTACCTGTGCAGCGCCCTGCGCCGGGGCATCATCCGCGGCGTGAACGGCCCGGACGGGCTGTGCTTCTGTCCCCATGCGCCCATCACGCAGGCGCAGGCTGCGGTGATTGCCCAGAACATCCTGAAGCTCGACACCGACAGCGCCAGCGCCGTGTTCGCCCGGGATGACGCTGTGCCCACCTGGGCAGGAAGCTCCCTGGACGCACTAACCCAGGCAGGCGTCACGCTTCCTACTGCTGCCACCGCTCCCATGAATCGCAGGGATACGGCCAGTATGCTCTATCAAATCAGTAAGCTCCTGTAAGGTAAGGGCTGCCTCACTGTTTTGTGTGGCAGCCCTTGCTTGTACCTATGCTACAATGGGGATCAGGAGCATTGTGCCCGCTGGGGCGGTATCTCCGTCTAAGTCATTGGCAA
>JAZLFG010000065.1:0-3052 GCA_045615685.1 Faecousia sp. | reverse complement strand
CAAAAAGACTTTTTTGACACGCTGAGCGCTGTTTTTAAAGATTTTTTAAATTTGAGGTACGGAAGGTAAAGCCTGCGTAGATGAAAATGCCTGCCCAGATGAGGGCAAAGCTTATGAGCTTTAGGACGGTAATCTCTTCCCGAAGGATCAGGCTGCACACAATGCCCAGGGTTGGGCTGATATACTGGCCAATGCTGACGGTCATAAGCCGCAGCCGCCGGACAGCCAGGGAATAGAGTACCATAGGAAGTCCTGTGATCACGCCGCTGGCCAGGAGGAAGAGGAAACGGGGCCCGTCTACGCTTCCGAGGCCGCCTTCGCCCCGCCGGAAGAGAAGCAGGTAGGCCAGCATAAAGGGGGTCATAATCAAAATTTCGCTGGAGGTGCTCACCACAGAGTCGATGTGCAGGCTCTTTTTGATGGCGGCGTACACCGAAAACATCAGAGCCAGGGAAACGCTGACCCAAGGCAGGGCACCGAGGCCGACTGCCGACACCACAATTCCTGCAACCATAAATCCCAGGGCTACGAAATGGTAGCCGTGACATTTTTCGTGGAACAGCAGCGCCCCAAAGGCAAACACCACCAGGGGCTGAATATAGTAGCCCACGCTGCATTCGAGCACCTGCCCGTTCTGGACGGCCCAGATAAACACCAGCCAGTCACCAAACAAAAAGGCTGCTGCGGGAATTTCCCTTCGGAGCACCTTTGGGTCGCAAAAAACATCCTTTAATTGCGGCAGCTTCCCCTGGATTGCCAGCAGGAGCAGGCAGAAAATGGCGGCGCTCACCGTGCGGGAGGCCATCAGGAACATGGAATCAAAGGTGGTGTTCAGATGCCAGTACAGCGGCTGAAGACCCCATAGCACATAGCAAAACAGCATACATAAAAAGCCAAACCGCGCTTCATTTCGCCTTGCCATTGCAAATACCTCCTTTGCCCGCAGCCAAAGAGCTGGGTCGATTCCTAGGCTATTATACAGAAGTCCTACGAAAATCGCAACTGTTTTGTGGATGTGCTACGAAAAAAAGGAATTGATTTTGTAGAAACAGCCATACTACTAAAAACAAATGACATTTTTGGAGGTTATGTGCATGGAACCGGAACCGCTGCAAAATGATCAGAATAAGAAAGACGTACTGGAGGAGTACGGCACGGTACACATGTCGGGGGAAGCGGGCAATATTTGTACCCTGACTGTGATCGGCCAGATAGAAGGACACCAGGTGCTGCCGGATACGGCCAAAACAACAAAATATGAGCACATCCTGCCGCTTTTGGCATCTATTGAGCAGAGCGAGCAGGTGGAAGGGCTGCTGCTTCTGCTCAATACCGTCGGAGGGGATATTGAGGCGGGGCTGGCCATTGCCGAGCTGATTGCCGGCATGAAGAAGCCGACAGTTTCGCTGGTGCTGGGCGGTGGCCACTCCATCGGGGTACCCTTGGCGGTGTGCGCGAAGAGAAGCTTTATCGCAAGAACGGCCAGCATGACCATTCATCCGGTGCGCATGACCGGCACCGTGATCGGTGCACCCCAGACCTATCAGTATATCCAGCGCATCCGGGAGCAGATTGTGGAATTTGTGACGGCAAATTCCCATGTCAGCCGGGAAACCTTCTTGTCCTATATGATGGCCACCGGGGAGATTGCATCCGATGTGGGCACAGTGATCTACGGCCGGGAGGCAGTGGAATGCGGCCTGATTGATCGGGTGGGCACACTGAGCGATGCCTTGAGTTGCCTGCGTCAGATGATTGCCCGGCAGAAAAAGCGTACTGCCGGACGTCCGGTCAGCGCCGGAAGAAGTACGTTTGTCCAATAGAAAACCCGCAAACCGCAATTCGCTTGAAAAATCAGTGGAAATTTTTCTTCCCGTATGATATGATTAGCTATAACGTTTTGAAATATTTTACGGGAGGCAGCTTATGTCTTATCTTCAGGCTATCATCCTGGGCCTGGTTCAGGGTGTTGCGGAATTCCTACCCATCTCCAGTTCGGGTCATCTGAAGCTTTTTGAAAAGCTTTTGGGACTGCCGAACGTGGAGACGGACTACATATTCTTTGATATTTTGCTCCATTTTGGCACCCTGGTGGCAGTGTTTATCGTGTACCACAAGGTCATCGGGGAGCTGCTGCGGGAGTTTTTGTGCATGGTGCACCTGCGGCGCTATGATCGGGATCAGACGCCGGATATCCCCAAGCGTCGCACAATCGTCCTCTTGATTGTGTCACTGCTGCCGCTATTTCTGGTGCTGCCGGTGAAGGACGCTATGGAACGGCTGGGAAGCAGCTATTTTGTTGTGGGACTGATGCTGATGGTGACCGGCTTGGCGCTGTATGTTTGCGACCATCTGCCCAAGGGGAAAAAGGGTGAAAAAGAGATGGTGCTTGGGGATGCCCTCATCATTGGTTGTGCCCAGGCCCTTGCAGTGATGCCGGGTCTTAGCCGTTCGGGCATGACGATTTCCGCAGGCTCTGCCCGCGGACTGGATCGAAGCTACGCGGTGCAGTTTTCCTTCCTGATGTCCATTCCCACCATTTTGGCAGCGGTCGTGCTGGAGCTGGCGGACGCGATTCGTGCCGGAATTGATACGGCGATGCTGCCCAAGTACCTGGTGGGTGTGGTAGTGGCTGCGGCCTCCGGTGTGGCGGCGATGCGGTTTTTACAGTTTATTGCGAAAAGAAATCGTTTTGGCGGCTTCGCCTATTACTGCTGGGGCGCCGGTATTCTGTCAATGTTTCTCTTTTTGATTGCCTAAGGAGGTTATTATGGCTTCCAAGAAAAATACGCAAAAGCCAAAATCCAACGGCAAAAAGTCGCAAAAGCCTTCTGACGAGAGCAGACCCTCCCGCCGGTGGATTGGTGCGCTTATTTGCGCGGGACTACTCCTGATCAGCGTGCTTTCCTGCTTTGATGACAAAAGCATTATCACAAAGCTCTGGGCCAGCCTGTTAAAGGGGCTGTTTGGCGAGAAAGGGTTCTATTGTATGCCTTTTTCGCTGTTTATTGTGGTTGTGGTTCTGCTGTTCCATGGGGGACGTCCGGTCAAG
>JAZLFG010000064.1:0-3979 GCA_045615685.1 Faecousia sp. | reverse complement strand
TTAGGAGGATTTTTTATGGATGTGATTGCTGCCATTGCCACGGCTGTGCAGCCCAGTGCCATTGGAATTTTACGCCTGTCGGGAGACGGGTGCGCCGAGCTTGCGGGGAAGGTCTGCCGACTCAAAAGCGGTCGCCCCCTTTCCGAAGCGCCCAACCGCACCCAATGCCTTGCCCAGCTTCTCGACCGGCAGGGCAGAGTGATCGACGAAATTCTCGCCGTCTACACCCGCGCCCCCGCTACCTATACCGGTGAGGACACCGTGGAGCTTCACTGCCACGGCGCTCCCGCTGTGCTGGCAAGCGGCTTAGAATCGCTGTTTGCGGCAGGTGCGCGGCAGGCGGGCCCGGGGGAATTCACCAAACGCGCCTTTCTCCACGGCCGCATGGATCTGACCCAGGCCGAGGCCGTGGTAGACCTCATCGACGCGGAGAGCGCCGAAGCCGCCGCCAATGCCGCAGGGCAGGTCGGCGGCGCGCTGGTGCGGAAAATTGATCCCCTCTACCGGGCGATGACCGACCTTTGCAGCCACTTCCACGCGGTGCTGGACTATCCCGATGAGGACATTCCGCCCTTCCGCCTGGAGGAATTTTCGGATGTGCTTCAAACCACATCAGGCGCCCTCTGGTGTCTGCACGAGAGCTTTGCCCGGGGACAATTTCTGCGCAAGGGCGTCCGCGCCGTCATTCTCGGCCGGCCCAACGTGGGAAAATCGTCCCTGCTCAACGCCCTGGCAGGCTTTGAACGGGTGATTGTGACAGAAATCCCCGGCACCACCCGGGACACGGTGGAGCAGACCGTGCGTGTGGGCCGGGTGCTCCTGCGCCTGAGCGACACCGCCGGGATCCGGGACACCGACGATCGAATCGAGGCCATGGGCGTCCAGCGCAGTGTGGCTGCCGCGAGGGAGGCAGAGCTGGCGCTTTTCGTATGCGACGGCTCCCAGGCGCTGACGGCCGAGGATTTGCAGGCCATCGCGGCAGCAAAGGAAGCCCCCTGCGCCATTGGCCTCATCAATAAATCCGACCTGCCGCAATGCGTCCGCCCGGAGGAGCTGCCCTTTGACACGGTGCAGACCATCTGCGCCAAGGACGGAGGCGGCCTTGCCGCGCTGACTGAGATCATAGAGTCCCGCTTCGGCCCACAGGGGCACACGGACGGCTCCATCCTGACCAATGCCCGCCAGGCAGGCGCGGTGGAACGGGCCGCCAAGGCCATCGACGCGGCCAGGGCCTCCCTTTGCGCGGGACTGACCCCGGATGCCGTGCTATTGGATGTAGAGGCCGCCATGGCCGCTTTGGGCGAGCTGACCGGCCGCACCATCCGCGAGGATATTACCAACCGCATTTTTGAACGCTTCTGCGTAGGAAAATAAATCGTTTCGCACGAATGGAAAGGAACAACCATGCTTGCATATTTAGACAATTCCGCCACCACCCAGCCCTGTCCGGAGGCGATTTCCGCCGTGGAGGACACCCTGCGCGAATGCTGGGGCAACCCCTCCTCGGTGCATCGGCTGGGGATTGCCAGTGCCCACAGGCTCGCGGATGCCCGCCGTCAGGTGGCCGAGGCGATGGGCGCGGAGACGGAGCGGATTTTCTTCACCTCCGGCGGTACCGAGGCCGACAACTGGGCGGTGCTCTCCGGCGCCAAGCGGCAAAAAAAGCGCGGCGCCCACATCATTACCACCGCTGTGGAGCATCACGCCATCCTGCACCCCATGCAGGCGCTAAAGGAGCAGGGCTTTGACATCACCTATCTCCAGCCCGACGCTCAGGGAAGGATCACCCTGGCACAGCTAGACGACGCCCTGCGGGACGATACCGTCCTGGTGTCCATCATGATGGTGAACAACGAGACCGGGGCCGTCATGCCCATCGAAAAAATGGCGAAGCTGACCCATCGGCGCTGCCCCGACTGCCTCTTTCACACCGACGCGGTGCAGGGCTTTTTGAAGCTTCCCTTCCGGGCAAAGTCCCTGGGGGCGGATATGATCAGCGTGTCGGGCCACAAAATCCACGCCGTGAAGGGCGTGGGCGCGCTGTACCTTCGACCGGGTCTTCCCCTCCCGCCCCTGCTCCACGGCGGCGGACAGGAGCACAATTTCCGCTCCGGCACCGAGCCGATGCCTGCCATTGCCGCCATGGGCGCGGCCTGCGCGGCAGCGCTTCCCACCCTGCGGCAGGATCTGGCGCAGCAATGCGCCCTGAGAGATGCGCTCTTATCCCGGCTCGAAGCGCTGGACGGGGTGCAGGTGCTGGGCTGCGCCGAAGCGCCCCATATCGTGAGCCTGTCCCTGCCGGGCATTCCGAGCCAGAACACCATCAATCTTTTGCAGGAGCGGGAGGTCTATGTCTCCGCCGGCTCCGCCTGCTCGAAGGGGCACCGCAGCCATGTGCTTGAAGCGATGCGCCTCCCTCCGGAGGTCATCGACGGCGCCATCCGCGTATCTCTCTCCCGCTTCACAAGGCCGGAAGCGCTTGATTCGCTCATCGAGGGACTGCGGGCCGTGCAATTGCGCATGGGAAAATCCAAATAAAATCGGGTATACTAGCAAAAACCTTGCGTTCCGGAGGAAGGACAATGAAAAAAACCACACTGAAAAATTATGCAAAGCTTCTTGTGCGCGCCGGTGTGAATGTGCAGAAGGGGCAGGAGGTCTATATCTCCGCCGGGTTGGATCAGCCGGAGTTTGTGGATCTGGTGGTGCAGGCGGCCTATCAGGCGGGTGCCGCGAAGGTGACGGTGGACTGGGACTACCAGCCGCTGACAAAGCAGCACGTCCGCTATCAAAGCGCCGACATCCTCGGCTCGCTGACCGAGGAGGAGGAAGCCCGGTGGCAGCATTACGTGGATGTTTGCCCCTGCCGGATTTATCTGCTCTCCGACGACCCGGACGGCCTGCGGGGGGTCAATCAGGAAAAGCTCTCGAAGGCGCAGGCGCAGCGGCTGTCCCGCATCAAGCCCTATCGGGATCAAATAGAAAATCGCTACCAGTGGTGCATCGCGGCGGTACCGGGGAAGGCCTGGGCAAAGAAGCTGTTCCCGGCCCTCCGGGGAAACCGGGCGATGGAGGCTCTCTGGGAGGCAATCCTCCAGACCGCCAGAGCCGACGGCCCGGACCCCATGGCGGCCTGGGAGGCCCACAACAAGACCCTGCACCAAAGATGCGACTACCTCAACTCCCTTTCCATCCGGACGCTTCACTACTACGGGGACAACGGCACCGACCTGCGCGTGGGCATGATCCCGGAGGCACGGTTCTGCGGCGGCAGCGAGAAGAGCCTGCAGGGGATCGTGTTCAACCCCAACATCCCCTCGGAGGAATGCTTCATTTCCCCCATGCGCGGGAAAGCGGAGGGAATTGTATACGCCACGAAGCCGCTTTCCTATCAGGGGCAGCTCATCGAGGGATTTTGGATTCGGTTCGCCGAAGGAAAGGCCGTGGAGTGGCACGCAGAAAAAAATGAAGCGCTGCTCGGCCAGCTCATCGGTATGGACGAAGGCAGCGCCTACCTTGGCGAATGTGCCCTGGTGCCCCAGGACAGCCCCATCAGCACCCTGGGGCTGCTGTTCCTGAATACCCTCTTTGACGAAAACGCCGCCTGCCACCTGGCCCTGGGCATGGGCTTTGCGGACACCATCGAGGACTTTGGCAGCAAAACCCTGGATGAATGCCACGCACTCGGCGTCAACGACTCCCTGCTCCACGAGGACTTCATGATCGGCTACGAGGGCCTCAATATCGACGCCGAAACAACGAACGGCCAAACCGTCCCCATCTTCCGAAACGGCAATTGGGCTTGACTTAGGTAACACAGGGATCGGTTTAACACAGAGGATAATATGAAGTGACTCCCGACTTGCAAAACGTGGATTTACCTGTCATAAGCTATAAGCTATAAGACCATCAATGACCGGAATTACCACATACAAGGGGGAGTCACTAATGACAAGTATAATCTATATCGGCATGGATG
>JAZLFG010000063.1:0-6207 GCA_045615685.1 Faecousia sp. | reverse complement strand
GACACGCTGAGGTCTGCCTCATGGAAATGAGGCAGACCCAAAGGAAAGATGAAATGCAGATTTACAGTGCCTTGACTTCCTCGTACTCCTTGATCACGTCTTCCTTGGGAGCCGGAGTGAGCAGGGACACCACCACGATGGCAATGCAGGCGCATACAAAGGCAGGCAGCAGCTCATAGATGGCGAACAGGCCGCCGAGCTTGGCAATGCCGTACTTCCAGATGAAGACCATCGCGCCGCCGATGATCATGCCGGCCAGTGCGCCGTAGCGGTTGGTGCGCTTCCAGAACAGGCTGAAGAGCATGACCGGGCCGAAGGACGCACCGAAGCCTGCCCATGCAAAGGCCACAATGGAGAACACGGAGCCTTCGTTCCTTGCCCAGATCACGCCGACGATGGCGATGGCAAAGACCGTCAGTCGAGCGATCAGCATGGAAGCCTTCTCGCTGAGCTTGATGTGGAACACGTCCTGCAGCAGATTCTGGGACACACTGGAGGCAGCCGCCAGAAGCTGGGAGTCCGAGGTGGACATGGTGCTGGCCAGGATGCCTGCAAGGATCACGCCGGCCAGAATGGCGAAGAAGATGCCCTTGCCGGAGATCAGCTTGGCGATCTCCACAATGATGCGCTGGCTCTGGGTAGAGGTGGTCATGGTCTCCAGGGTGCCGTTCTTGGTGATGGAGTAGCCAATGATACCAATGAGAATCGCAACTGCCATGGAGATGGTAACCCACACAGAGGCGATGCGGCGGGAGGTCTTGAGCTTTGCGGGATTCTCGATTGCCATGAAGCGCAGGAGGATGTGGGGCATACCGAAGTAGCCCAGGCCCCAGGCTAAGGTGGAGGCAATGGTCAGTGCGCCATAGGGTGCGCTGCCGCCGCTGGCCACATCGTAGGTGGAGGTCAGGCTCAGGTAGCTGGGCAGAGCCTTGGCATTGTCGGCCACAGTGGCCCAGCCGCCGGCATAGCTGACGCCGAAGAAGACCACGACGATCAGTGCAATGGTCATGATGATGGACTGGATCAGGTCTGTCGTGGACGCTGCCAGGAAGCCGCCAAGGGAGGTATAGAGCACAATGACAACGGCGCTGATGACCATGGCCCAGAAGTAATCCACGCCGAAGAGGCTGGAGAACAGGGTGCCGCAGGCGTTGAAGCCGGAGGCGGTATAGGGGACGAAGAAGACAATAATGACAAGGGCCGCAAAGGCATTGAGCAGCTTCTTGTCCTCATGGAATCTTCTGGAGAAGAAATCCGGGATGGTGAAGGCGTCGATGTGCTGGCTGTAGTTGCGCAGACGGCGCGCAACAATGAGCCAGTTGACATAGGTACCGACGGCCAGACCAATGGCCGTCCAGCTTGCCTCCGCAAGACCGGCAAGCAGGGCAACGCCGGGAAGACCCATCAGGAGCCACGAGGACATATCCGAGGCTTCCGCACTCATGGCAGTGACGAGCACGCCAAGCTTACGGCCGCCGAGATAAAAATCATCGGATTTTTTGTTGCGGCGGGAGAAGCCCACGCCGATTCCGATCATCAGAACCATGTACAGAGCGATTACGATGATCATACAAATATTTGCACCAGACATTTGTTCCATTCCCTTCTTGAATGCGTATCATTCACATTCTATATATTGATATGGATACTATAGCAAAAAAACCATTAGACCGCAATACAGAATGGAGTACAGACTAAGTCCGGTACTCCATTTCAAAAATATGTAAAGTTACCTTTATTTATAAGGCTTTTTTGCTGGGCAAAATATAGTAATATTTTCAGTACAAAAGAAATACCGAAAAATTATTTCGCCTGAATTCGATCCAGAAGGATCGGCATCATTTTCACCGCGTAGGCGCGCAAGCTGTAGTCGCCATTGCAGATGCACCAGTCATACATCAGGGCACGCTCACACATGGCGTAGAGCTTGGTGATTTCGTTGATGCTCAAATCATTGCGAAGCTCTCCGCGATTTTGCCCCTCTGTGACGATCTGGCGGAGAATGCGGTAGTAGGTGCGGCCCTGGTCGAGCAGATGCTTCTCGCCCTTGGTAATGAGCTGGGAGGAAAAAAGCCTTGCCATGAGATCCAGCGGTACCGTGTTTTCGATGACGGAGAAAAGCTCCCGGTTTAAGAATAGCAGCTTCTCTATGCAGCCCATCTCCGGCTGTAGCTGGGGGCGAAGCTCTTCATATTTTTCGTCGAAGAGGAAGGAGAGGGAGCTCAGCAGCGCATCCTTCCCCTCAAAATAGTGATAAAAGGAGCCCTTGGAGGTGCCGGATTCCTCAATGATCTCGTCCACCGTGGTGTGGTCATAGCCCTGCTCATAGAATAGCCGCCAGGCGGCGGAGACAATCTTTTTCTTGGTGTTTCTGCTGCGTTTGGCCTGCATCGGTTTTCCCTCCGCCAGAATGATAGCACCATTATATCCGCTCTTGCCATGCGTTGTCAATCCGCCCGGGAAAACATGGATAGAAAAAGCTTATTCCTCCGCGTTTTGGCTGCAAAGTGTTTGCAGGCACTCGGCGCAGATCCACTTTTCCTGGAACTTGCGCAGGGCCGCGCCGCCGCAGAAAATGCACGAGGCCTCATGCTTCCGAAGGATGACGCAGTCGCCTTCTACATAGATTTCCAATTCGTCGCGTTCCGCAATGTCCAGGCTGCGCCGCAGCTCGATTGGCAGGACAATTCGGCCAAGCTCGTCCACCTTGCGAACAATTCCCGTTGCTTTCATACGCTACATCCTTTCTGTCCGTATGTTCATATGCAGAATTATACTATATTCTTCCTTTTTCGTCAACTATTATCTAAAAAATAGTATTCTTCTTCTGTGATTATTGCATCGCGGCTCAGATTTTTTGAGAAATATAATCTTTTTACTTAATTTTTTAAAAAATTTAGTTTCTGCTGGAGGTGATTTCATGGTTTTATCCTGGCTGGTCTTTCTTTTGTTTGTTCTCTCCGTTGCCGCAGGTGCAATCCTGGGCCATATGGGGGCGGTCAGTGCTGCCATGCTGGACGGGGCTGCCGACGCTTTGAATCTGGCGTTGTCCCTGGCCGGGCCGATCAGTCTATGGTGCGCCCTGCAATGTGCCATGGAGCGGGCTGGCATTTCCAGGCTGGTAGCAAAATGGTTCTCCCCACTTTTGCGCCGCATTTTCCCGAAAAGTGCAGCCGATCCTCAGGCGAGCGCTGCCATCAGCCAAAATCTGAGTGCAAATCTGCTGGGCTTGGGAAATGCCGCCACTCCCATGGGCATTCGGGCCATTGTTCGCATGAAGGAGCTTTGGGGCAGCGACAGCGCCTCGGACGAAATGTGTCGCCTGATTGTTATGAATACTGCCTCCATCCAGATGATTCCCACCACCGTGGCTGCCGCGAGAGCCAGTCTTGGCGCCAGCGCTCCCTATGCCATCGTACCCGCTGTGTGGCTTAGCTCCATTCTCTCGGTTACGGCGGGACTGCTGGCAGCAAAAAGTATGGAGCGGTGGAGCCGATGACGGAATATCTGGTTCCCATTTTGTTTCTCGTGGTATTTGCGGTTGCCCTCCGGCGGAAGGTCGCCCTTTACGACGCGCTCACCGACGGTGCGCTCGATGGGCTGAAGCTGATGGTGCGCATTCTTCCCTCGCTGGTAATTCTGCTGTCCACCGTAGCCATGCTGCGCACATCCGGTTTTCTGGAGGTCATGGCCAGAGTCTGTGCGCCGGTATTTGAGGCAATCGGAGTTCCTCCGGAGACCGCGCCACTGCTGCTGGTGCGGCCAATTTCCGGCAGCGCGGCTTTGGCTGTGGGGCTGGAGCTGATGAAGACCTACGGCCCCGACTCCCGGATTGGTCTCACCGCTGCTGTTATGCTGGGCTCCACGGAGACCACCTTCTACACCATCTCCGTCTACTTCGGGGCAGCGAAGGTGCGAAAAACCCGCCACGCGATTCCGGCCGCTCTGCTGGCGGATTTGGCAGCCTTCCTCTCGGCGGCCTTGTCTGTGCGGCTGTTTTTCCCAAACGCATAATTTTTCCCTATACAAGGGGGGAAATTTCTGGTATGATAATAAAAATTTTGTACGCAGCCAAAGGAGAAGCCATTATGCAAAAGCTCGTTGACCTGATCTCTCAGGAGGTCAGCAAAGCCTTCCTGTCCGCAGGGTTTGAGGAAGCCTACGGAAAAGTCATTGTATCCAACCGCCCAGACCTTTGCGAATTTCAGTGCAACGGTGCGCTGCCTGCTGCAAAGGTTTACCATAAGCCTCCCATGGCCATCGCTGAGGCTGTGGCCGCATTGCTGCAGGAAAACAGCGCCTTCGAGTGCGTGGACGCCTGCCGCCCGGGCTTTATCAATCTGCGATTGACTCCCGGCTATCTTGCGGCCTATATGGAAAAAATGCGCACCAGCGACCGCTTCGGCCTGGAAGCACCCCATGCGCCGCAAACCATTGTCGTGGACTACGGCGGGCCAAATGTCGCAAAGCCCCTGCACGTGGGGCATCTGCGCTCGGCCATCATCGGCGAGAGCATCAAGCGGCTGTTCCGTTACTTTGGCAACAATGTCATCGGTGACATTCACATGGGCGACTGGGGCCTGCAAATGGGCCTGATTATTGCCGAGGTGCAGGCACGCCAGCCGGAGCTGCCCTATTTTGACGATGGCTTCACGGGAGAGTATCCGGCGGAAGCCCCCTTCACCATCTCCGACCTGGAAAAAATCTACCCCGCCGCCGCTGCCAAGAGCAAGGAGGACGAGGCCTTTGCGCGAAAAGCGCACGATATTACCCGGCAGCTCCAGGAGGGCAACCGCGGCTGCCGCGCACTGTGGGCGCACATCATGCGCCTGTCCGTGGCGGATATGAAGCAAAATTATGATCGGCTGAATGTGTCCTTTGAGGCATGGCTTGGGGAGAGCGACGCGCAGCCCTATATTGCCCCGATGCTGGCCATTATGCGGGACACCGGCCTGGCCCAGGAATCCGATGGGGCGTTGGTGGTGGACGTGTCCGACCCTGCCGACACCAAGGAGCTGCCCCCCTGCATCCTGCTCAAATCCGACGGCGCGACCCTCTATGCCACCACGGATCTTGCCACAATGCTCCAGCGAATGCACGACTATCGGCCGGATCGGATGTTCTATATCACCGACAAGCGGCAGAATCTGCACTTTGAGCAGGTCTTCCGGGCAGGCCGGAAGGCGGGGATTGTCCCGCCGGAGGTGCGGCTGGATCATCTGGGCTTTGGCACAATGAACGGCAGCGACGGAAAGCCCTTCAAGACCCGCGAGGGCGGCGTGATGCGCCTGGAACGGCTCATTGCCGAAATTACCGATTTTGTAGCGAAAAAGATCGAGGACAATCAAATTGTGGCAGCGGACAAGCTGGAGGATACTGCCCGGCAGATTGCCATGGCTGCCCTGAAATACGGCGATCTCAGCAACCTGCCCACCAAGGACTATATTTTCGATATCGACCGCTTCTCCTCCTTCGAGGGAAATACCGGCCCCTATATCCTCTATACGATCGTGCGCATTAAGTCCATTTTGAGCCGCTATGGCGCCTGGGAGGCACTGCCGGTGCGCAGTGCCCAAAGTCCCGAGGAGAAGGCCATGCAATTGGTGCTCTCCCGCTTTGCCGACGCCCTGCACCTTGCCTACCGGGACGCGGCGCCCAACCTCATCTGCGCCTATATCTACGAGCTGGCCGGAGCGGTGAATAAATTCTACCACGAGACCCGCATTCTCACCGAGGAGGACGAGGAAAAGAAGCGCGGCTACATTGCCTCTATCGCCCTGGCAAAATCCGTCCTGGAGACCTGCATTGATATCCTCGGCTTTGAAGCACCGGAAAAAATGTAATATATATCACCACCGCCGCATCCGGACATGCCGGATGCGGCGGTGCAGCATATCAAAAAAGTCGCTAAGATTTGAATGACTGAGTCGTAGGGGAGCATGAAGGGGACAAGGCCCGCCCATTGTGTGCAATCAAACCGTTTTCAATACTTTGAAAAACGTCCCTGCGCGTCAAAAAGTTTTTTGACGCGCAGGGGCGGCCTCACACGAAGTGAGGCAGCCCCTTGGGTTATGGTTTATTCTTCAAAGTATTCCTCAACTACACTTGGAGTGGAAGGATTGGTATTGCAGCCGGGTTCGGTATATGCCGTATATTCCTTACCGGTAGCGTCCTTATAGGTGATGTAGCCTACATAGTAGAGATCCT
>JAZLFG010000062.1:0-22660 GCA_045615685.1 Faecousia sp. | reverse complement strand
ATGACTGAGCCGCAGGGGGAAGAGTGAAGGGGGGCAAGGCCCGCCCTTCGCGTTCAATCAAACCGTTTTTCAAAACTTCTTTGAAGTTTTGAAAAACGCCTCAGCGTGTCAAAAAGACTTTTTTGACACGCTGAGTGCCATTTGCCAAAAGGCAAATGGCACCGGGATATACCTTGGCGAATATGGACAAGGTATGCGGAGTTGCGGGGAAGAATTTCCTACTTTTTATTGTATTATCTCAATATTAAGGCTTTCTATTATATCATCAACGCTTGTAGCATAAGAAGCGCTATCACTGCCTCCGCAGAGGATCCCGAGAAACTCATGTCCATCCTCAAAGACAATGGGAGAACCAGAATCACCTGATTTTGAAAAAATGACATTATCCCCAACAATTCGAACCATATGGTGCTGCTCTCTTCCGCCTTTCCAAACAACATAACAATCTATTGCGGTTATAATTCCTCTTGTTCTGCAGGTAGTACGGCCACGCTTAGTTACTTGACAACCGATATCCTCCACTTCGGCAACTTTCGTTCCATTTATTTTACCGATTTCTTCTATAATACCCGGTTCGAAATTATAATCAAGCACCATTGCGAGCGCGCAATCGAATTCCGCACCACTTTCCACATCCGTTACAGCAGCTACTTGGTTATCTTCGCCCCGATAGGGCTGATAGACATACAGATCTTCCTCTTTAAGAACATGTCGATTCGATAGGATGTAGGTATCGCTATCAAGTGGATCACGGGATTTCACAAAAGCGCCCAATGTTCCAAACCATCCATTAAACCCATCGTTCAGATAAAGCTGTATGCCGCTCAACATTGGGCGGTATCTTCCGTGATCGTCGTTTAACGCTGCCTCTTCTTGAAATGCTTCATATCCGGGCTGTTTTTCATAAACGATTTCACAATCCTGCAGCAATGGATTTTTCTTGAGCATTTCCGTGTCTTTCAAATGAGAGAAGACCTTCCTGCAAAGGTTACCGTTCTTATCCCTTCCGATTCCAACCCCGTGGACGCCCTCAATCTGTAAAATAGCTTCATACTCCGATTCGTGTTGTTTCAGTAATTCTTCATACGTCATAGCAATACTCCTCTCGTTTTAGGTTCGTTCTTTTTTTTAAACTCCTGCATCCACTGCAGCAGCTCTGCGCGAAGCTCCGGATCCATCGGTGTTAACTCGTTTTGCGGCTCTTCAGAACGTTCCGTTTCGGCGACCGTCAGGTAATCTCCCACCATGATCCCGTTTGCAAAAATCATTTCACTGGTTTCAAGCTCCAGGGAGTACACTGTTCCGCCATAGGGGACACGCTCCGGATTTGCAATATTTTGATAGCTGCCATCGTGCATTCTTACGCGATCCTCCGGAGCCAAATCCCCTGCTTCAATGACGCCGCGTTCCGCCACAATGGGATGCTTTGACGACAGCAGCAGCTTCTCGCTGCCCGCGACAGATATGGAAATCATTTCCGGTTCCGTGCCCGTAACAATATTCACCAGCTTCTTATACCCCTGCTCTGTATAGATCATTTCCCCAACAGAAAGGTCCTGAATCTTTTTCTTTCCCTCCTGTGCTTGAATCATGGCGTCTGCACCGATGCAGCCCCACAAAATACTCGATTTCTTGATTTTTACCATGTTATCTGAGCTGGGTAAGTCTTCGCTTGTAATAATGATATCCGCAAAATATTTTGATCCATAGATATCTTTGAAATTGATGCGGAAATTAAGGTGGAAGTCAAAGTAACCGGAGGCCTGCGCATTTGTCAGCGGCATTTGGACACCCCAATAATTTTTGTCACCATTTTCGCAATATTGGAAATCAAAGTGAAGCGAGTGATTATTGGTAAGCTTCCACTCGATATCATCGAGCTTCGATGTGCTGAAATGAACCTCTCCGCCTTTCACCGCTTCACTATAGAGCGACATGTAAAACATATTAAAGTCAACGGGTTTTTCATCATCAAAAGTAAATGTTTTTCCGTCTCCACTCAGTTCAACGTCAATAAGAAATGGATAGTAGACATCTACATATCTCACATTTTCTATATACCAATCTTCTGCGTCCACGAAATTATATGCAGCATCTGGGTCCTTTCTGCCATTATAAACCACACGAATAATATCGCTGCCCTTTTTTTCTTTCGGCTGAGACACTAAAATTTTTTTAACGATTGGTCTCGAAGTGGAGAGATCGGTTTCCAAATATTTTACCTCAGGGTTTTGCTTCAGAACGAATTTTCCGTCCACATCTCCTATGCAATAAAAATATGTTTCCGTTTCGATTTTTAAATTTTCTGCATAAGCTACATACGAATGGTCTATTTGTGTACTTTTTTTAATTTTTTGCGTATTTTCTCCGAATTCAGAAAATGAAGCAAACACCTTTTTTGTCGATGGGTCCCAGGTCTTGCTTGTCATTATAAGCATCTGATACGGATTTACCATACTCATCTTTGACTCGGCATAGAGGCCATACTCCAAAAGGCCGGAAGAATGAACCGGCAGCGCAAAAATCCGGCAAGTGTCCTGGTATCCATTGGACTGCGCATCATTCTCCGGCTTTGAGGAAAGCCACATCTCCTTTGAATCCTTCAGCATCTGAAGAATGCGAGGGTACTTCTCCTGAAGCAGCGCTTGACCGCCAAATGCTTCCAGAACCCTTCCGTAACCCTCCTTTGTGGATAGATTTATTCCATGTTTTTTCATAAGCTCATACCTCCTAAAAATTGATCATGCCCGTATTTCAACCGGATCTGTAGATAAGTATACCAATTAAAACACGAAAAGCGTACCCTACGGGAGTATTTCTCCCGTAGAATACGTTTATATTGCAAATCTCTATGTCATTTTCCTTAAGGTAACGAAAATCAGCAGGCTTGTCAAGAAAATTTTGAAAGATTTTCTCAATAATTTTTTATCTTTTTCGTGAAATTTCGCATAGACAGGCGAAATTAGCAAACACTTATCCGGGGGATGGATGCCATGCTGATTTCGCTGATACGCTCGGTCGTGCTGTATCTGATATTGATTCTTGTGATCCGGCTCATGGGCAAGCGGCAGATTGGAGAAATGGAGCCGTCGGAATTTGTGGTGACGATGCTGATTGCCGATCTGGCCTCCGTCCCTATGCAGGATAATGCGATTTCTCTGTTTTCCGGCTTGATTCCCATTTTGGCGGTGCTGGCGCTGGAGCTGATTTTGGCGGTGGGCAGCATGAAGCTCATCGGCCTAAGGCGGCTGCTGTGTGGCAAGCCTGTGGTGCTCATTGAGAACGGGGCCATCGTGCAGGACAATTTGCGCCGCACCCGGGTCAACCTGGACGAGCTGGCCGGACAGCTCCGGGAGCAGGGGATTTTGGATTTCTCCACGGTAAAATACGCCATTTTGGAGACGAACGGACAGATTTCCGTCTTTCCCTACGCAAAATATACCCCCGCCAGCGCCATGGACGCAGGGCTGCACCCCAAGGACGAAAAAATGCCCTTCACCATCATCAGTGACGGGCATTTTATGGAGGAGAATCTGCACCTGTCCGGCTATGACCGGACTTGGCTGGAGGGCGTGCTGAAGCAGCGAAAGTGCAAGCTCCGGGACGTGTTCCTCCTGACGGTGGACAGCACGGGCAATATATATTTCTGCCAAAAGGACAAATAGGGCGATTCTCGTGCGAAGCGCCTCCAACGCAAGGAAGGTGAAACGGTTGAAGCAATTGTGGTTTGGGCTGGGGATTTTGGCGGCACTGCTGGCGGTGTGCCTGGGGGCGCTTTGTCTTCTTGGAAGCAAAAATGCGCAGACGGCGGCGCTTCTGTCGCAGGCCCAGGCGGCAGGCGCCCGGGGGGATTCGGCTGCCGCCTATCAGTATTCTCAGCAGGCAAAGGCGTGCTGGGAGACCCATGCGGGCTTTATCGACATCATGATGAGCCACGAGGAGACAGATGACATACATCGGGAATTTTCTGACCTCCTGGTCTTCGCCGAGGCTGGCGATCGGGAGGAATTCCTCTCCAGCTGCGGCCGCCTGCTTGTGATGGTAAATCACCTGACCGAAATGGAGCGCCCCCTCTGGAGAAACATCCTATAGGGCGTCAAAAAGGCTGCTTCGACGCGCCATAGGTACGCCAATCGTCGAGCATATAGCGCATGAGCTGGGCAGGATGGAGGCCGTAGGGGCAGCGCGCCTCACACTGGCCGCAGCCGATGCAGGCTTCAATCCGCTCCATTTTTTGCACCCATTCGGGGGAATAGTACTGCTGCCAGGGGCTGCGGCGCAGGAGCATATCCATTCTCGCGCAGTTGCGGATTTCGATTCCCGCCGGGCAGGGCATCCAGTAGCCGCAGCTCCGGCAGAACGCGCCGGAGAGTGCCTGCCGATCCGCCTCGATTACGGCCTGCAGCTCTGTGTCCAGGCTGGGATTTTCGTCTGCCAGCTTGAGCCACTGCTGCAATTGCTCCATCGTTTGCACGCCCCAGATGGGCACGACGTTGTCATATTGCTCCATGAAGGCATGGCAAGCCGCCGCGTTTTGCAGCAGGCCTCCCGCCAGACCCTTCATGGCAATGAAGCCCATGTCGGCCTTCGCGCATTGCCCGGCGAGGGCGAGATCCTCAGGCGCGGAGATGTAGCTGAAGGGGAATTGCAGCGTCTCGAAATTGCCCGAGGCAATTGCCGCCCGGGCCACGTCGATCCGGTGGGCGGTGATGCCGATGTGGCGGATCCAGCCCCGCTGCTTGGCCTCCAGAGCGCCTGCGTAAGCGCCGTCCGGGTCGTTGGGGTCGGGAAGCTCGCTGGGATTGTGGAGCTGAAGAAGGTCGATGTAGTCCGTTTTCAGCATCCGGAGGCTGTTTCCAATATGGCGCAGGACGCTTTCTCGATCCCGTGCCATGCTTTTGGTTGCAAGGATGATATTTTTTCGTACATCAGAAAGGGCAATGCCCAGCTTTTCCTCGCTGTCGGTGTAGGCATTGGCCGTGTCGTAGAAGTTGATGCCGCCCTCGTAGGCCGCCCGGAGCAGCGCCACCGCCGTATCCATATCGCAGCGCTGCAGCGGAAGGCAGCCAAGGGCCGGTTTTGTGACAAAAAGCTCGGTTTTTCCGAGCCGAATACGCTTCATAGTACCCCGCCTTTCGTGTTTCTGCGAAGAGTATAGCACAGCTCTCGCGGCCTTCGCAACGGGTTTTTTCAAAACAGCAAAAATGCGTGGAAAAGATAGAAAATCCATTCCTTTTTGGGAAGGCTTGTGCTATAATAAAAGACGTGCCTGCGAACGGATCGCGGAGGCCGGAAAGGAAAAAAGCTTATGAGCAATTGTGCAATCGTCGGCATTAACTGGGGTGATGAGGGCAAGGGCCGCATGGTCGATCTGATCGCCCAGGATTTTGACGTTGTGGTACGCTATCAGGGCGGCAACAACGCCGGCCATACCGTGGTCAACCAATATGGCAAATTTGCGCTCCACCTGATCCCCTCGGGCATTTTTTCCCCGGGCGTGGTCAATGTGCTGGGCAATGGCGTGGTCATTGACCCGGAGAGCCTTTGGGGCGAAATGGACGCCCTGCAGCAGGCGGGCATCCCCATCACGCCGGAGAACTTCAAAATTTCCGAACGTGCCACCATCGTCTTCCCCTACCACCGCCGCCTGGACGGCCTGGAGGAGCAGCGGCTGAAGGATAAAAAATACGGCTCCACCCTTCGCGGCATTGCGCCGGTCTACTCCGATAAATTCCAGAAGAAGACCATCATGATGGGCGAGCTGCTGCACCCCGAGTATCTGGCAAACCGCCTGCGGGGCCTGCTGGAATGGAAAAATCTGACCATTACCGGCGTCTACGGCGCCGAGCCGGACGACTTTGACGAGATATATCGCTGGGTCATGGCATTCGGCAGCAAGCTGGCCCCCTTCATCTGCGACACCACCGAGTTCCTCAGCCAGGCCGAGCGCCAGGGCAAGCACATCATGTTTGAAGCCCAGCTTGGCGCGCTGCGGGATATCGACTTTGGCATTTTCCCCTATACCTCGTCATCCTATTCCATCGCGGGCTACGCCTGCATCGGCGCGGGCATTCCCGGCAGCCATGTCGATCGCACCATCGGCATCGTCAAGGCCTACTCCACCTGCGTGGGCGAAGGCCCCTTCACCGCCGAGTGGTTCGGCGACGAAGCCGACCGGCTGCGCGAGGCTGGCGGCGAATACGGCGCATCCACGGGCCGCCCCCGTCGCGTCGGCCCCCTGGACCTGGTGGCCACGCGCTATGGCTGCCTGATTCAGGGCGCCACAGAGCTGGCCCTCACCAAGCTGGACGTGCTGAGCTACATGGACGAAATTCCTGTCTGCACCGCCTATTCCGTGGATGGCCACATAACCTCCAAATTCCCCTTCCCCGCCGAGCTCGATCGCGCAAAGCCTGTGATCCAAACCCTGCCGGGCTGGGGCGTGGATATTTCCAAAGTTCGCAGCTTTGAAGACCTTCCGAAGAACGCGCAGGACTATGTGTGCTATGTCGAAAAGGCCCTGGGCTGCCACATCAAATATGTCTCCGTTGGCCCTGAAAGGGACGACATCATCCTTCGTTGAGGTGCCTGCCATGAAAGAGATTTATGAATCCCCGCTGGCCTCGCGCTATGCATCACAATATATGCTCCACCTGTTCTCTCCGGATCTGCGCTACGAGACCTGGCGCAAGCTTTGGGTCAGCCTGGCGCGGGCCGAGCACAAGCTTGGCCTTCCTGTGAGCGAGGCACAGGTGCAGCAGCTAGAGGCCAATCTGACCCCCATCGACTATGCGGTCGTTGCCCGCCGGGAGGCAGAGGTGCGCCATGATGTCATGGCCCACATCTACGCCTTCGGCCAGCTCGCACCGGAGGCGCGGGGCATCATCCATCTGGGCGCCACCTCCTGCTATGTGACCGACAACGCCGACCTGATCCTATACCGCGACGCCCTGTGCTACATCCGCAAGGAGCTGTGCGCCGTGGCGGCCAATCTGTGCGATTTCATCGAGCGCTATGCCGATATGCCCTGCCTGGGCTACACCCACTTCCAGCCCGCCCAGCTCACCACCGTCGGGAAGCGGGCCAGCCTCTGGTTACAGGATCTCATGCTGGATCTGGAGGAGCTGGACGATACCATTGCGGCCATCCGCTTCCTGGGCTGCCGAGGCACCACCGGCACGGAAGCCAGCTTCATGGAGCTTTTCGACGGCGACACAGCCAAGATCGACGAGATGAACCGCATGATCGCCGCCGACTTTGGCTTCGACAAAATCTACGACGTCTGTGGCCAGACCTATCCGCGCAAGCTCGATAGCCGCATTCTGAATGCGCTCTCCGCCATCGCCCAGAGCGCCAGCCGCTTTGCCAACGACATACGCCTCCTGCAGCATGAGCGGGAGGTGGAGGAACCCTTCGAGCGCAACCAGATCGGCTCCTCCGCGATGGCCTATAAGCGCAATCCCATGCGCTCCGAGCGCATCTGCTCCCTGGCCCGCTATCTGATGGCCGACGCCATGAATGCCCCCCTCACTGCCAGCGTGCAGTGGCTGGAGCGCACCCTGGATGACAGCGCCAACCGCCGCATCAGCCTGCCGGAGGGCTTCCTGGCCTGCGACGCGATTTTGCGCCTGATGCAAAACATCACCGCCGGGCTGCATGTGAATGACCATATTGTCTCCCGCCATGTGCGGGATTACCTTCCCTTCATTGCCACGGAAAACCTCATGATGGAGGCGGTCCGCCACGGCGGCGACCGGCAGGAGGTGCACGAGATCATCCGCCAGGCCTCCATGCGCGAGACCCAGAAGATGAAGGACGGCGAACCCTGGGATCTCGTGGCAGCGCTTGCCCAGGAGCCGGCGTTCGGACTTAGCGAGGAGCAAATCCGTGCCCTGCTGATCCCCGAGGATTACACCGGCCGCGCTCCCGCCCAAGCCCGCGCCATGGCCGAAAAATGCCGCACCTGGGCAGTCCCCGCCACCCAGGACGCGGAAATTAACCTCTAATCGCGACCGCCCTTGACATTTGAGACAATTTTTATGATTTGCAACTTCATGGGGAGAATGAGATGGATACGATTTATATACCTGCAGATTTAAACAGACGCATTAAAGCTGCAGTTGCGTATTTTTGGACAACGAGAACAGGGCAAGGCACAAGAAACGGTGTACGGGATCAAGGCAATCGCGGTGCTGTGACCGGAGGAAAACAGCTCGATGGCTTTGTCGCGCTAATGCATGATTTGCTTACCATGAACGGAGTGCCGGAAGCGTGCATTTTTACAAATTCCGGTTTAGAATTGCCCGGGTATTTCCGTCCCAATAAAAAATGGGATTTGCTTGTTGTTGACGACGGCAAATTGGTGATCGCAATTGAGTGTAAAAGTCACGTTGGCCCATCTTTTGGCAACAATTTTAATAATAGAATGGAAGAAGCAATGGGGACTGCACTTGATTTGTGGACGGCATATCGAGAAGGCGTCTTTGGCACACAGACCGCTCCGTGGATTGGTTATTTTTTGGTTTTGGAAGACTGCTTGGGTTCGAACGCGCCTGTAAGAGTTAGATCGCCGCATTTTGATGTTTTGCACGAATTCATTGATGCATCGTATAAAGAGCGGTATAAGATTTTTTGCAATAAGTTATTGTTGGAACGCCAGTATAGTGCAGCGTGTTTTACGGCAACCTCTTGCTCGCAAGATGAAATTACCTATGATTTCCCAGAAGAAGCCCTATCCTTTAAATCATTTGTGATTTCTATGTTGAGTGCCGCATTCGCACATTTTATGGGGCAGAGGCGCGGATTGTGACGGATCAGAAATTATTTCATGGAGATGCAAGAAATCTTAGTTTTATTCCGGATAAAAGTGTGCATTTAGTACTTACTTCCCCACCGTATTTCAATTTAAAGGAATATCGTAGAGGTCAGAACCAGCTTGGTATGATTGATGATTATCAGGCGTTTATCGATGAGCTTGAAAAAGTGTGGAGAGAATGTTATAGAATTCTTGTCCCGGGTGGAAGAGTCGTATGTGTTGTCGGAGACGTATGTCTATCCAGAAGAAAATACGGTAGACATGTTGTATTGCCGCTTCATTCAGATATTGCAGTATCTTGCCGCAAGATAGGCTTTGATAATTTGAACCCGATTCTTTGGCATAAGATTTCAAACGCTTCTTTTGAAGCGAATACCAACAGCTCAATTTTGGGCAAACCCTACGAACCCAATGCGATTATCAAAAATGACGTAGAGTATATTTTGATGGAAAGAAAGCCGGGAGGCTATCGGAGCCCCACGGAGCAGCAACGCTCTGCAAGCAGGATTGATAAAGAGGATTTTCAAAATTGGTTTAGCCAAATCTGGGAATTACCGGGCGCATCAACTAAAAATGTACATCCCGCGCCGTTCCCCTTAGAGCTTGCTACAAGATTAGTAAAAATGTTTTCTTTTGTTGGTGATACTGTTTTGGATCCATTTTGCGGTAGCGGAACAACAATGATTGCAGCCATTCATTCTAAAAGAAACAGCATTGGTGTCGAGACGGAAGCATTTTATTGCAATCACATTTTAAGCCGCATTGAAACCCAATATGGCATGTGTAAGGATTTTGAATTGTCCTATACAGATTTGAGCCATGAAGAAGACTTGTATATCACAACCACAAAGGTATAATTTGCATGAATGCGTAAGGTGCAAACCATCCGTTTGAAGCTGAGACCAGCGACTGCCCGAAGCGCGGGAAACAGGCGAACCGTAGAGCATAAAGCATTTCCGCGCCCACACACAACTTTTCAATAAATAATTCGACCCATATTTTGCACTTTTCAAAAACAAAAATTTGGCAGCAAAAACCGGCCCTGCCGTGATGGCAGAGCCGGTTGATTTTTGTGCCAAAAGAACTTTTTGACGGGCACGGCGCAAGGAGTGCTTATTCGGCAAATACCTTCTTGAGCTTTGCGAACCGGGGCAGGCCGTTTTCCTTGACCATGCCGGTCTCGCCGGCCACCAGGGGCAGGCAGTAGTCGATGAAGTCCTGGGTGACGCCGTTGCGGGCCTCGTTGATCCACTCCAGGGGGACCTTCTTCTCGAAGTTTGCCACGTTGGCCAGGTCGAACAGGACATAATTGCACTTGTAGCCCTCGGGGCCACGGTCGCACTGGAAGCCGACCATCTTATCCGTAAGACCCTCCAGGGCGGATTCCACAGCAATGCGGCCGGAGTTGAAGGATTCCTCGATGTCGGTGCCGGAGGCGCAGTGGGCGGCGCAGCGCTGCAGGAGGTTCAGCTCGATGCCGCGCACCTTTGCGCCGGTGGCCGCCTTGACCACATTGGCCAGCTTGGCTGCCAGGCCGCCCAGCTGGGCATGGCCGAAGCCGTCGGTGCCGGAGGTCTTTGCTTCGGAGACGAAGCTGCCGTCGGCATAGTGGACACCCTCGGACACGGCCACGAGGCAGTTCTTCTTCTGGGCGTAGCACTCGGTTACGTCCTTGAGGAAGGCGTCCATGTCGAAGTCCACCTCGGGCAGGTAGATGAAGTCGGGGCCGTCGCCGCTGAGGCTGGCCAGGCCTGCTGCTGCGGTGAGCCAGCCGGCGTGGCGGCCCATGCACTCGATGATGGTGATCATGCCGGTGTCATAGACGTGGCAGTCGCGGCTGACCTCCATGAAGGAGGTGGCGATATATTTGGCGGCAGAGGCAAAGCCGGGGCAGTGGTCGGTGCCGAAGAGGTCGTTGTCGATGGTCTTGGGCACGCCGAAGACGCGGCACTCATAGCCGACCTTTGCCATGAACTTGCTGATTTTGTTGCAGGTGTCCATGGAATCGTTGCCGCCGTTGTAGAAGAAGTAGCGGACGTTGTACTTCTGGAAGATCTCAAGGATGCGCTTGAAGTCGGTGTCGTCGGCGTCGGGGTCGGCGATCTTGTAGCGGCAGGAGCCAAGCAGAGACGAGGGGGTATAGAGCATACGGGCAAGCTCCTCGGGGTCTTCCTGATCCATGATCATCAGCCGATCGTCCAGCACGCCGCGGATGCCGTGGTTGGCGCCGTAGACTGTGGTGATATATTCACTCTCCAGAGCGGTCTTGATGACGCCGTAGGCGCTGGCGTTGATGACCGAAGAGGGGCCGCCGGACTGGCCGATGATACAGCTTCCGACAAGAGGTTTGGTAGACATAAAACTTTCCTCCATTGTTTTTTATTCTTTTACATCAATATAGCACAATTTTAGGCATGTTTCAATGGACGTTTCTCGTTTTAACCGTAGAAAAACAGTCCTTGGGATTGCAATTCTTTCGGTAAATTGTTATAATCATTTGCGGAAAACGGTGGATTTGCACGTCCCTTTCCGGTCGGCGTCTATCCCGATATTTTAACAATTAAGGAGAGATTCATTATGGCACTTGTCACCACCACTGAGATGTTTAAGAAGGCCTACGACGGCGGCTACGCCATCGGCGCTTTCAATGTCAACAATATGGAAATCGTCCAGGGCATCACGGAGGCCTGCGCCGAAGCGAAGGCTCCTGTCATTCTCCAGGTTTCCAAGGGCGCCCGCGCCTATGCCAACCACACCTACCTCATCAAGCTGGTTGAGGCTGCGGTGCTCGAATGCCCCGATATTCCCGTAGCCCTGCACCTGGATCATGGCCCCGACTTCGAGACCTGCAAGTCCTGCATCGACGGCGGCTTCACCTCCGTCATGATCGACGCCTCCTCCAAGCCCTTTGCCGAGAACATCGAGATCACCCGTAAGGTCGTTGAGTATGCCCATGACCATGGTGTCGTGGTCGAGGCCGAGCTGGGCACCCTGGCCGGCATCGAGGATGAAGTGGTGGTCGCCGAGGGTCATGCCTCCTACACCCGCCCCGAGGAAGTGGAAGAGTTCGTCGCCAAGACCGGCTGCGACTCCCTGGCCATTGCCATCGGCACCAGCCACGGCGCTTATAAATTCAAGCCCGGCACCAAGCCCCAGCTCCGGTTCGACGTGCTGAAGGAATGCGAGAAGAAGCTGCCCGGCTTCCCCATCGTGCTGCACGGCGCTTCCTCTGTGCCCCAGGACTATGTGGCCATGATCAACGAATTCGGCGGCGCAATGCCCGGCGCCATCGGCGTGCCCGAGGATCAGCTCCGCGAGGCTGCCCGCAGCGCTGTGTGCAAGATCAACATCGACTCCGACCTGCGCCTGGCCATGACCGGCACCATCCGCAAGTATATGGCGGAGCATCCCGATCACTTTGACCCCCGCCAGTACCTGAAGCCCGCCCGTGCCAACATCAAGGCACTGGTGATGCATAAGCTGGTGGACGTGCTCGGCTGCGCCGGCAAGGCTTAATCGGATTTGATAAAATATCCCGGGTTTGCTATGGGTAAATCCGGGATATTTTCGCCGGAATGACGAAAGGAGATTTTCCTATGAAAAAATGTCTGGCACTCCTGCTTGCGCTTGCGCTGCTTGTTGGCCTCGTGGGCTGCGAAAAAAGTGCGCCCACCACGGACCCCATCGAAATCAAGCTACCTGATTTCGATTCCATTTCGGAGGAAGAGCCTGGTCAGGAGGATGTATCCAGCTCGGATGAGGCTGTAGACACGCCCAAGGCGGAGCCCCAGGATGTCCCGGAGCTTCCGGAGCTGGAGGAGGATGAGATGACGCTCTCCCTTACCTATCCCCAGCACCGGCGTCTGTGCGCAGGGGCCTATATGACAGCCATCCTCAAGGAGGACGGCACCGTGATTTCCAACTGGGATAGCAGCCAGTGCGAGGCAATTGCGGTCAATGGCGAGTGGAACGAATGGAAGGATATTGTGGATCTGTCCCTTTTTGGCGAAGCCATGATGGCGCTCAAGTCCGATGGCACCGTGGTCTGGTGCGGCGGCCGCACGGATGAGGACTGGTGGGCCAATAAGGACATGATGGGCGCGGTGTACGACTGGAAGAATATCGTGCAGGTATCCGCCGGAATCTTTGACCTGGCGGCGCTGGATAGCAACGGCGATGTGTATCTTGCGGGCACGCTCCTGCCCTATATGCTCGAAGAGAACAGCGGCTTTGTGCAGATCTCCATGGGCGACTGCTTCCTTGGCCTGCGGGCCGACGGCACCGTCTATTGCTACTATCCCTATGAGACGAATCCCTATCAGGTGGAGGGGTGGAAAAATGTCGTTCAGGTATCCGCCGGTTGGGATCATGCCGTGGCCCTGCGTGCCGATGGCACCGTGCTTGCCACCGGCAACAATGATGCCGGGCAGTGCGACGTGGGCGATTGGACGGATATTGTGCAGGTCTGCGCCGGCCGCCAGCATACCCTTGGCCTGCGCTCCGACGGCACGGTGGTCGCCACCGGAAAGGACTATTTCGGCGAGCTGCAGGTCTCGGATTGGACGGATATCGTGGAAATCGACGGCCGCTTTAACCACACCGTGGGCCTCAAGCGCGATGGCACCATCGTCTACGCCGGCGACGAGGCCGCAACAATCCCCAACGCCACAATCCATTAAAATAAGAAGCTGCCCCGGTATGATTTTTAGAATCGTATCGTGGCAGCTTCAATTTTTTCTATTTATAAAATATTCGCTCTACAGTCTTTTTCCTGAAATATCTATTTTTTCCGCTATGTTAACTACGTTCAATCCCTTCAAATACGCATAATGAACCGTGTAGGCAGTTCCACCAGCAGTTTCCAAAAGATAGCAAATACACACGCTGCTATTGTCAACAAGGTACCTGTTTCTTTTTTGCATACAACCCCTGAAGTAATTCCTTGATATATATATAATTTGATCTGCCTGATTTTTAATATCCTCATATATTGCCTGATCCACCTTATCCCAGCTTTTTGCTTGTTCAGTGCATGGAAGCACAAGGATCAGTTTTATATGGGGATATTTTTCTTTAAAACGCAAGATTGTTTGCGCAGCAATTGTGTCAAATCCCAGTGCACCACCTGCCTCAAAATTGCAGTATCCCTTTTTAATGAGGTCCACAAGTTCAGTTTCCAGTCTCTTTTCTACTTCACAGGCAGGATATGTATGCAAATCTCTGTGTCCAGTAAAACACGCAGTCTTGTTTTTCACTTTTTTTCTCCACAATAGATTTCTCATTCATTATATACTGTATCGTTGATAAAAGTCAACAACACGGGATTAATTTTATCGTCTTCTGTGGATATAATGAAACAAAAAGAGAAGAGGTGGAGAGACATTGGAGTATGCGCTGTTCCTGCAGGAGATGGGCAAGAGAATGGCGGAGCGCCGTAAAGCCTTGGGTCTCACGCAGGAGGCCCTTGCCGAAAAGGCAGAGGTTACGCCGCAGTTTGTCTCCTACGCCGAGTCCGGCAAGCGGGCGATGCGTCCGGAAAACCTTATGAAACTATCCGCAGCTCTTGCAGTGAGCGCGGATTATCTGCTTACCGGGGAAATCATAGACAAGGATTTGCTTCTTCTCGCGGAAAAGCTGCGCCAGCTTACGCCATCAGAATTTCGCATTGCCGAGCGCGTGATGGAAGCGTGTATCGCACTTGCCCATACGAATGACACTTAGCCGCGATCCGAAGGGATTCGCGGCTTTTTTGTTAAAATAATGTGCCGGTGAGGGTGAGAATGTCGTCAAAAGGAATCCGCGTCCCGTCGGATAGCAGAAGGGTGCGCGAGGGCATATCCATGCGCTGCACCCGGCCGGTCAGGGCGCGGTAAGCGCCGCCGGATTTTCGCTCATCCGGGCAGAAATAGGTAATGCTCACCTCCGGGGCTTCCGGCAGGTGGCGGGAAAGGAGCCGCAGGCGCTCGTCCAGCAGGCGGGCCTCCTGCTCGTCCAATTCGATTCGTTCCTCAGTGCGGCGGGCGGTCTCGTCGATGGCCGCGCCGTAGCCGCGCAGGGCCGCAAAGGGGGCAAACTGGGCCGCCCGATCCCGGAGGGACATGGGCGGCCGCTTGTCCGAGCGGTGATGGGGCAGATAAAGGATATCGTCGTAAGCGCCCATCACACCCTCTTTTCCAGGCAGACCAGATGGATATCCGGAATGCCGTTGAACGCGCAGCGAACCGTGCCCGCCTCCCGGTAGCCCAGGGAGCGATAGAGCGCCCGCGCCCGGGTGTTGATGGCGTTGGTGTCCATTCGAAGCAGGGAAGCACCCTGTGCGCGGGCATAGTCCTCATAGAAGCGCACAAAGCGTCGGCCATACCCTCGCCCCTCCCGGGCAGGGTCTACCACCAGCGTGTGGAGCACCATGATCTGGGCGTCGGGCGCGTCATTTTCCCACATGACCTCCCGATAGGCTGCCGTCTGCTCCCGGTTGATCCGGGCGGCGGCCACAACGGTATCTCCTTCGACCTCCACAAACAGGTCGCCCTCGGAGATGCCCTGTGCGCCAACGGCGCGGGTGGGATAGATGCCGCGGAGCCAGCCGGTGGTGTATTGCCCCTGCTCCTCTCGGGTGTGGATGGCGTCGTAGATTTCGCTGATCCGGTCTAAGTCCTTGATGGTTGCCTGACGAAACATATTCGTTCCTCCCTTATGCCTTATGGCCGCCCACTTGGGCATTTCGTTCCCGGGCGGTGGCGTCTTCTTGCAGGTTCATGCCCTTTAAGATGGCATTTTTTCCGTATTTCTTTTTTATGCTGAGGATGGCCCGCTGCTGCCGCTGCTCTTTGGCCAGTTGGGCGGCCTCGGCTTCCTTTTTTGAGGAATCCGTGAAAAAGTCCAGCTGCTCGCTGGGTTGCGGGGCGGCGCCTTCTGTGCAAACGTGGTTGGCCACCACATACATCCGTCGCACCAGAAGCGCGGGATGCACAATGCGCCCGTAGAGCTCCATCACCGCCTGGGTGATGTGGCGGGTCGAAGAGGTATAGCAGCCCAGATTCACCGAGCCGTGGGCGTGCTTGGGGATTTGTCTGCCGTAATGATCTCTGGTAATCGGCCCATGATAGACCTTCCGCCGGTCGGGGTCGGAAAGATTTTCAATGTCGTAGCCCACGGTCAGCACCATCTGGTCGGCCACAAGCCCCTTGTCCACCAGCTCCAGCACCAGCGCGTCGGTCATTTCCCGGACGACGAGCCGGGCCTTCTCAAATTCATAGGGCCGCGGCAGCACCTGGCCGGAGCTGATGCTGCTGCTCTCCGGCCGGTAGGCCTTGATGGCAGCGATGGTGCAGGGTTCCCAGCCCCAGGCGTGGTCAATCAGCAGCTCCGCGTTGACGCCGAAGAGCCGGTAGAGCCGATCCTCATCCCGGACGGAGCACCGGGCCACATCTCCCATCGTGAACATCCCGGCAGCTTCCAGCTTTTTGGCGTAGCCCCGGCCCACCCGCCAGAAGTCGGTCAGGGGGCGGTGATCCCAGAGCTTTTGCCGGTAGCTCAGCTCGTCGAGCTCCGCAATGCGCACGCCGTCCCGATCTGGCGGAGTGTGCTTGGCCTCAATGTCCATGGCGACCTTGCACAGGTACAGGTTTGGGCCAATCCCGGCAGTGGCGGTGATGCCGGTTTCCTCGCATACGGCCCGCATGAGCCGCATGGCAAATTCCCGGGCCGTGAGCTGATAAGTCCGCAGATAGGCGGTGGCATCGAGGAACACCTCGTCGATGGAGTAGACGTGGATATCCTCCGGCGCGATATAGCGGAGGTAAATATTGTAGATTTCCGCGCTGACCGCCATATAGCGAGCCATTCGAGGCCTGGCCACGATATAATCCAGCGCCAAGGCCGGATTGGCCTTCAGTTCGTCGTCCAGATAGGATTTCCCCGAGAAGCTGTGCCCCGGCGCGTGGGCTTTGCGCTGGGCATTGACGAGGGAAGCCTTCTGCTCCACCTCAAATAGCCGCGCCCGGCCGGGAATGCCATGCGCCTTGAGGGAAGGGGAAACAGCCAGACAGATGGTTTTCGCCGTGCGGCTCTCGTCCGCCACCACAAGATTTGTGCGCAGCGGATCCAACCCCCGCTCCACGCATTCCACGGAGGCATAGAAGGATTTCAGGTCGATGGCAATATAGGTTCGTTGTTCCATATTTTTAGGATGCCCCCATGCTCCAATCAGGGAATCATACCGATGGATGACGTTGCGGACCACATCGTCCATAGGATTCCCCTTGTGCGACCATTTTAACAAGGATTTCTGTGACCTTATTTTTGAAAAATAAGCAAAGGGGAAAGGCAAGCGCCTTTCCCCCGGAATCTTCTTAATACATACCGCCCATGCCGCCGCCACCGGCTGCTGCGGCTGCCATGGCTGCGTCTGCTGCGGGATCGGGCTTATCCACCACCAGCGATTCGGTGGTCAGGACGCAGGCTGCGATGGAGGCTGCGTTCTCCAGAGCGCTGCGGGTGACCTTGGTGGGATCGACGATGCCGTTTTCTACCATTTCTACATACTCCTCGGTGTAGGCGTTGAAGCCGAAACCGGCGCTGTCGCTGTGGCGGATTTTCTCGAAGACCACGGAGCCGTCCACACCGGCGTTCTCGGCGATCTGACGAACCGGAGCCTGTAATGCTTTTGCGATGATCTGTGCGCCGGTCTTCTCGTCGCCCTTGAGGTTCTCGACCAGGGCTTCCACGGCGGGAATCGCAGTGACATAGGCGGTGCCGCCGCCGGCCACAATGCCTTCCTCCACGGCCGCCTTGGTGGCGTTGAGGGCGTCCTCGATGCGGAGCTTCTGCTCCTTCATGGCAACCTCGGTCTGTGCGCCGACGCGGATGACCGCTACGCCGCCAGATAGCTTTGCCAGGCGCTCTTGCAGCTTCTCGCGGTCATAGTCGGAGGTGGTGACCTCGATGGCCGCCTTGATCTCCTGGGTGCGGGCCGCAATGGCTGCCGGGTCGCCGCAGCCGTCCACGATGGTGGTGTTGTCCTTGCCGATCTTCATCTGGTGGGCACGGCCAAGGTCACTCAGCTCGGTTTCCTTGAGATCCATGTTCAGGTCGCTGGAGATGACGGTGCCGCCGGTGAGGATGGCGATATCCTGCAGCATTTCCTTGCGGCGGTCGCCAAAGCCGGGCGCCTTGACTGCAACGCAGGTGAAGGTGCCCCGCAGGCGGTTGACCAGGATGGTAGCCAGCGCGTCACCCTCCACATCCTCGGCGATGATGACCATCTTCTGGCCCATCTTGACGATCTGCTCCAGAATGGGCAGAATGTCCTGAATGCTGGAGATTTTCTTATCGGTGATGAGGATGAAGGGATCGTCGATGACGGCCTCCATCTTGTCGGTGTCGGTGATCATATAGGGGGAGATATAGCCCCGGTCGAACTGCATGCCCTCCACCACATCGAGGGAGGTCTCGCCGGTCTTGGATTCTTCGATGGTAATGACGCCGGAGGCGGAGACCTTCTCCATGGCCTCGGCAATCATCTTGCCCACTTCCTCATCGCCGGAGGAGACAGCGCCGACTCTTGCGATATCCTCGCTGCCCTTGATGTCCTCGGAGTTGGCCTTGATGCTGGCCACGGCCACATCCACAGCCTTCTGGATGCCCTTGCGCATGACCATGGGATTGGCTCCGGCGGTCACGTTCTTGAGGCCCTCGTGGACAATGGCCTGGGCCAGGAGGGTGGCGGTGGTGGTGCCGTCGCCGGCAGCGTCGTTGGTCTTGGTGGCGACCTCGCGGACGAGCTGTGCGCCCATGTTCTCAAAGGCGTCCTCCAGCTCCACATCCTTGGCGATGGTCACGCCGTCGTTGGTGATGAGGGGTGCGCCGTACTTCTTGCCCAGAACCACATTGCGGCCCTTGGGACCCAGGGTGACCTTTACGGTATCGGCCAGCTGGTCGATGCCGGACTGGAGCGCCTTGCGGGCTTCTTCGCCATAAATAATCTGCTTTGCCATGATGCTTCCCTCCAATTATTCTACAATTGCCAGAATGTCGGACTGGCGGACGATGGTGTACTCGGCGCCGTCGAGCTTGACCTCGGTGCCGGTGTATTTGCTGGTCACGACCCGGTCGCCGGCCTTGACGACCATCTTGACCTCGTTGCCATCGACGATGCCGCCGGGGCCTGCGCTGATGACCTCGAATACTGCGGGCTTTTCCTTCGTGGCGGTGGAGAGGATGATGCCGGAAGCGGTGGTCTCCTCGGCCTCGACTGCCTTGAGCAGAACCCGGTCAGCCAATGGAATCAGTTTCATAATACTTACCTCCTGTTATTCTGACGGCTCGAATGAGCCATGATATATGTGTTTGGTGACAAAAAGCGACGTGTTAGCACTCTTTTAGCTTGAGTGCCAACACGTATATCATACCCATTTTTTATGAAAAGTCAAGGGATATTTCCAATTTTTTTCTTACCGTGGCTGCTGCGGCTCCCAGCTAAGGCCTTTGGGGTAGAAAAACCGAATTTTTTTGTCGGAAATACGGAAGGTAATATCCTTTGCACGCATTCGCTCTCCATCGATGTTGATTTCACTTTCCTTGTCGCAGTGGATGGTGACCTCCGGCACACGAAAGTGGCGGATGAGCGAGGGGTAGTCGCGGTAGTGGCCGGCTTTGTACTTGCCGATGAGGGTGGCCAATTGCAGGCGAGACACGGCCTTCACCAGCAGCACGTCTAAAAGTCCATCGTCCAGAACCGCGTCCGGCATGGGGTAAAAGCCGCCGCCGTACCAGCGGCCATTGCAGGCGCAGATTAAGGTTTGGCGGTCGTCGATGACCTGGCCATTCACCTCCACCACATAATGGCGATGGATGCCCTTGATGACATTGGCAATGGTGGACAGGATGTAAGCGCCGGAGCCGGTGACCAGGGGCAGGCGTTTGTAGGCCGCAAGCTCTGCGCTGATGCGGGCGTCGATGCCGATGGAGCAGATGTCGAGCCCCAGTCGGTCGTCCACTTCGATGAGATCAAACAGCCGCTCGTCAGGATCGAGCAGCCGCGAAAGGTCAGAAAAGGCGGCGGGATCGGAGGAAGCCTTGATGAAGTCGTTCCCAGAGCCGATGGGGTAGTGGGTCACGGCTGCGTTTGCATAACCTGCTGCGCCGTTGATCACCTCGTTGAGGGTGCCGTCGCGGCCGCAGGCGTAGAGGCGGCAGGGCTTGCCGGTCTCGGCCACAGCCCGGGCCAGCGCCTCACAGTGGCCGGGGGCTTGAGATACGGCGACCGCGAAATCCAGCCCTCGACACACTTCGGAAATTTTTCCGGTTAGCGCCGCGGTGCGGTCGGCCTTGCCCGCCGCAGGATTGAGGATAAATGCGTGCTTCATATTTACTCCCAGCCCAAAAGGGGCGTCTTTCTGTTCATTGGGATGTATATTATAATACCAAAGGATGCGTCAATGCGCAAGACACGGTTGACAAAAGCAAGGAAAAATGGTATAAAAAATTCAAAATATGACGGCGCCTGCCGGATAAAGGCGCCACCAAAAAGGAGAAAATGAGGATGGATACAGCGATAGTAGGCAGAAAGCAATTTTCCCGTTTCGGTCTGGGTGCGTTTACCATTCTTGCTGTTGCGTCGGCTCTGCAAATTGGGCTGGCCGTTCTGCTGCGCTATGTTGCGCCTGACTGGCAGGAAACGTCCTGGCTGGTATGGCTATGCACCTTCGCGCCGATGTACCTGGTGGCAGTGCCGCTGGGACTGTGGATCATAAGGAACGCGCCCGCGCTGCCGAGGCAGTCGCAGTCGCTGTCCTTCGGGAAGTTCCTTGTGGTTTTATTAATTTCCTTTTTTATGATGTACGCGGGCAATCTTGCGGGCACCCTGCTGACAACGATTCTGAATGCGATTCTTGGAGCGGAGCCGATCAATCCGGTAATGGCCTATGCCATGGATGGCTCCCTTGTGCTCAAAATTCTCTGCATGGTGATCCTTGCGCCCATGATTGAGGAGTACATCTTCCGCAAGCAGCTCATCGACCGCATGAACGCCTACGGGGAGAAGCTGGCGGTGGTGACCTCCGCGATGATGTTCGCCCTGTTCCATGGGAACCTGTCGCAGATGTTCTACGCCTTTGCCCTGGGTCTGGTCTTCGGCTATGTGTACCTGCGGACCGGAAAGCTGCGCTACAGCATCATTTTGCATATGGTGATCAACTTTATGGGCGGCGTGATTGCCCCGGCTGTGCTGGAGCTTGCGGATCTGGAAGCCATGACAACCCTCGACCCGACGGATTTGGCCGCCTTTGCCGCGTACCTGCCAAAGCTCCTGCCGCTGATGGGCTATGGGATGCTTATGATGGGACTGGCGGTGACCGGCCTGGTGTTCTTCTGCATCCGATGCCGGAAGCTTCGGTTCGACCCGGCTCCGATGGAGCTGCCCAAGGGCACGCGCTTCCGGACGGTGTATCTCAACATTGGAATGCTCCTGCTGATTGCCGCCTGTGTGGCGCTGATTGTGCTGACCTTCCTGTGATTTTTTACAGCCCCTTGTGCGCTCCCTTTACTTCCCTGTAAATATCGCTTTACTTTCCCGCTATTTTGAGTATAATAAGTAAAGGAAGGGCGTGCGACAAATGACTTATTCTTACGACGGGCTGGACAAAGTCCTATCGGCAAACGGCATGACAAAGACTGCTCTCGCGGCCGAGCTTGGCATCTCATCGAGAACAATCGCAAAGATGTCCAAGAGTGAAAGGATTGCCGACCACGTGCTGAAAAGGATCGCCGATTACTTTTCCTGCGCTGTTGCCGAGCTCTGCGCAGAGAAATCCGACAACCTCATTCTGCAAACGCTGCGGGACGAAAAGAGTGCGAAAATTTCCGGCGGACTGTACCACGAATTGCAGGTGCGCATGACCTACAACTCCAATCATATTGAGGGCAGCAAGCTCAGCGAGGAGCAGACCCGCCTGATTTTTGAGACACGGACGATCCATGCCGGTGACAGCGTTCCCGTTGATGATATCATCGAGACGGTCAATCATTTCCGGGCCATCGACTATGTGATCGACGTTGCCGAGGAAGAACTCACAGAGGAAATTATCAAAGAACTGCACCGCATTCTGAAGCAGGGTACGGCTGATGCCGCACTCTCCTGGTTCGCAGTCGGTGACTATAAGAAGCGCGCCAATGTGGTCGGCGGTTGGGAAACCGCCAAGCCGAAGGACGTTCCGGCGCGAATGAATGCGCTGCTCTCGACTTACAATTCCGCCGATATGATAACGATTGAAGATGTCATCGCGTTCCACCATGACTTTGAGCGCATCCACCCGTTTCAGGACGGCAACGGCAGAGTCGGGCGTTTGATTGCGCTGAAGGAGTGCCTGCACTACAATATCGTGCCTTTCATCATCGAAGACTCCAAGAAAGCGTTTTACTACCGCGGTCTTGCCGAATGGGAAAGCGAGAAAGGTTATCTGATCGACACCTGTCTCGACGGTCAGGACACCTTCAAACGCCTGATAGATATGTTTGATATGGATGGTTCAAGTTTGGAATAGACGAGGGGTTCACTTTCCCAAAAATTCCATAAAACCATTGAAACTACAGGGATTTTTGGAATTATTCTGACGTTGTACGGCCTCAAAGCCACCCGTCGCGCACCGCAGTTCAGCAAGCGCTAACCTTTCTATCCGAGATGCGCAAACGGACAGTGTCTCAGGGCACTGGCTACAAAAAGGGAACATGAAAAGGAACGGCTGCAGCCAATACGGTTGCAGCCGTCAGACTGTCAAAAAAGCCGCTAAAGCCCGGATGACTGAGTCGCAGGGGGAAGAGTGAAGGGGGGGCAAGGCCCGCCCTTCG
>JAZLFG010000061.1:0-16272 GCA_045615685.1 Faecousia sp. | reverse complement strand
GCTCAGACTGTCAAAAAAGCCACTAAGGCCTGGGTGACTGAGTCGCAGGGGGAAGAGTGAAGGGGGGCAAGGCCCGCCCTTCGCGTTCAATCAAACCGTATTTCAAAACTTTTTCAAAGCTTTGAAAAACGGATCAGCGGGTCAAAAAAACTTTTTTGAGAAGCTGGGGATTTGTTTCGGCATCGGGCACCTTGAAAAATTGTGATGAAAAATTTCTCGAAATATGTTATAATCTTGAACAGGATTTTTGTAAAAGAGGGATACCATGTATTTATTGCTCCTGTGCTTCTGGCTGATCCTGAACGGGCGGCTTACGGCAGAGGTCATTTTGTTGGGGCTTCTCGTGACGGCTGGCGTCGGCGGGCTGGCCTATGTGCTTTTCGGCTACACCCCCCGGCGGGAATGGCGGATCGACAGAAAAATTCCAATCTTTGTCCTCTATGTATTTGTCCTGCTTTGGGAAATTCTCAAGGCAAACTGGGCCATGATTGGCTTCATCGTCAACGAGAAGCGCACCATTGCCCCCACCCTTGTGACCTTCACCACCGGCTTGCACACCGGCTTCGGCCGCTTTATTTTGGCCAACTCCATCACCCTGACCCCGGGCACCATCACCATCCGAATGGATGGCGACCGGCTGACGGTGCACTGCCTCAAGCGCAGTATGCTCGATACCTCTCCGGACAGCGTGTTTGAGCGCTGGATCCGAAAATTGGAGGCCTGACATGGAACAATATTATGATTTTTTGTTTGCTGCGGCGCTGCTGCTTCTGGCGGTTGGGCTATTTTTTGCGCTGCTGCGTGCAATTCGCGGCCCCAGAATCGCCGACCGCATCATGGGGATCAATATGATCGGCACCTTAGTCTCGGCCTCGCTGGCTATTTTGTCTGTCTGGTTGAAGCAGAGCTGGCTGCTGGATGTGTGCATTCTCTATGCCATCATTAGCTTTTTGGCAGTGGTGGTGCTGGCCAAGGTCTGCATCAGCGCCAAAATGCAGGAGGTGAAGCGCCATGAGTGAACTAATTCGGTTCTGGGTCAGCGCAGCGCTGACCGTTTTCGGCTTGGTCTGCATTTTTTTCGGAATCCTGGGTGTGTTCAAGTTTCGCTTCGTTATGAACCGGATGCACTGCGCCGCCATCCTTGACACCCTGGGCATCGCGGGCATTGCCTGCGCCCTGATGGTGGCGGGCGGCAGCATGGCCTATATCCCAAAGCTTCTGTGCGTCCTCATTATTTTGTGGATCGGCAGTCCCATTGCGTCCCATCTGGTGGGGCGGCTGGAGATTATGACCGACGATGATCTGACGCGTCATATGCAAATGGAGGGAGGGCAGACCGATGACCCCGATTGATATTTTTGAGCTTGCGCTATTGGGCCTTGTGGTGGTGTGCGGCATCTGCACCTGCCTGAGTAAAAACCTCATGGTTTCGCTGGTCATTTTCATGGCCTACAGCGTGATCATGTCGGTGATCTGGGCGCTTTTGCAGGCGCCCGATCTGGCGGTCACGGAGGCCGCCGTGGGGGCGGGAATCTCCAGCGTGCTGCTGTTCCTGACCCTGAAAAAAATTCGTGACATCCGGGAGGCGGCGGAAGATGAAAAATGAGTTTCGCACCTGGCTGCGGCAATGGGACGCAGGGGAGCTGAGCTTCACCGACAGCACCTTCAATCTCCCCCACGCCGAGCGCCCCGGGCAGACCGAAGACACCTCCTGGACGAAAAAGCCGCTGCAATCCCTGGAAACGCAGGAAATTCGTACCTTCCAGCATTTGTACCCAATTCTGGCCGCGGTGCTGTGCACGGTGATTATCAGCTTTTTGCTTCTGACGGTGGCGGCGCTTCCCTCCTTCGGCCGGGACTCGGTGCCGGTCAACAACGCGGTTACAAAGCGCTACATAGAAAACGGCCTCGAGGAAACCGGCGCTGTAAACGTGGTGGCCGGTGTGATTCTCGACTACCGCGCCTTCGACACACTGGGCGAATCCCATGTGCTCTTTACTGCTACGACGGCGGTGCTGATCCTGCTTTTGACCGCAGTGCCGACGGTGGAGCCGAAGCGGATCTCCAATATCATGCGCCGCGATCCCATCCTGGTGCAGACAGCGCGGGTCATCGTGCCCATGGCGCTGGTCTATGGCATTTACGTGATTTTCAACGGCCATCTTGGCCCCGGCGGAGGGTTTTCCGGCGGAGCGGTCATTGGCGGGGCGCTGATCCTCTATGCCATCGCCTTTGGATTTACGAAGCTGGAGCGGATCTTAAACCTTCGCACCTTCCGGATCATTGTGCTGTGTGCACTGTGCTTCTACAGTGTGGCCAAGTGCTACTCCTTCTACTGCGGAGCCAATGGGCTGGAAACGATCTTCACCACCGGCACCCCCGGCGCGATCTTCTCGGCGGGGCTGATCCTGCCCCTCAATATCGCGGTGGGCGTTGTGGTGGCCTGCACGATGTATGGGTTCTATTCCCTGTTCCAAAGGGGGCGAATCTGATGGCGGACTTTCTGCGCAGCCTGTGGGCCAGCCGCATCCAGTGCGTGGCCGTGATTCTCTTCGCCATTGGCTTTGCGACGCTGCTTTTGCACCGCAATCTTCTCAAGAAGATCATCGGCCTCAATATCATGGATACGGCGGTCTACCTCTTCCTCACCTCCATCGGCTATATCCGGGGCAAGCTCGCGCCCATTTTGGTGGAGGGCGTCACCAATGCGCAAGATTATGTAAACCCAATTCCGGCAGGACTGGTCCTGACGGGCATCGTGGTGTCCGTATCCGTGACGGCAGTGATGCTCTCGCTGACGGTGCGGCTGTATCAGCGCTACCATACCTTAAATATGGATGAGATTTATATGCGAGCGCTGCGCGAACAGGAGGAAGGAACATGAGCTTTAGTGTCAATTTCCCCCTGTTTTCCGTGGTAGCGTCGCTCATGTGCGCGGTGGTATCCAGCGTGCTGCCCGGGAAGGCGGCCCGGCGGCTAAGCCTGGCCCTGACCGGGGCGATCACCGTGACCTCTGCCTGGCTGCTGCTCTACATCCTCCGCCTGGGCGAGCCGGTCAACTATCTGATGGGCCACTATCCCCATCCCTGGGGCAATGAGCTGCGCATCAGCCTGCTGGAGCCCCTGTTCTCCATGGCCTTTTCGGCGGTGATGTGCCTGTGCCTTCTGGGCGGCGGCAAGCATCTGGGGGAGGATCTGCAGCCGGAGAAGGCGAATCTCTACTATGTGATGGCGGATTTGGCCCAGTCGTCGCTGCTGGTGCTGGTCTATACCAACGATATTTTTACCGGCTATGTGTTCATCGAAATCTGCACCCTGTCCTCGTGCGGCCTTTTGATGATCCGCCAGTGGGGCAGAACGACCCTGGCCTCTGTGCGCTACATGATCTTTTCTCTGTTGGGCTCGGGTTTGTTCCTGCTTGGCGTGGTGCTGCTATACAATGTCACGGGGCATTTGCTGATGCCGGAGCTCAAGCGTTCTGTTTCGGCGCTCTGGTCGCACGGGCTCTATACCCTGCCGCTGACAGCCTCCATCTGTCTCATTACGGTGGGCATTGCGATCAAAAGTGGCCTTTTCCCGTTCCATTTCTGGATGCCCGATACCTACGGCTATGCGACTCCGAGCTCTTCCGGCATTTTGTCCGGACTGATCTCCAAGGGCTACAGTTTCTTCCTGATTAAGATTATTTTTGACGTGTTCAGTCCCGAGGTGTTCTACGAATGCGGTGTGCAGAATGTGCTCTATGCCTTTGGTGCGCTGGGCATCATCGTAGGCTCGATCAGCGCCATGCGCGAAAATGACATTTTCCGCATGACGACCTATTCCTCCGCTGCCCAGATCGGCTACATCTACATGGGCATTGGCATTTCTCCGCAGCTTGGCATTCTCGCAGCGCTGTTCCACATTCTGACCCACGCGATTACGAAGCCGCCGCTGTTCCTGGCCGCCGCACGGCTGTGCGACACCGCCGGCGGCAGCAAGCGCTTCCGGGCCCTGCAGGGCTCCGCCTGGAAGGATCCGCTCGCGGGCGTGGCCTTTAGCTTTGGCGCGTTCAGCATGATCGGCTTGCCCCTGACCATGGGCTTTATTTCCAAATACCTGTTTGCGCTATCCGCATTTCGTGCCAATGTCAAGATGGTGCCTACCCTCATCATTCTTGCGCTGAGCACGGTGCTCAATACCCTCTATTTTGCCCGAACCGTGCTGCGCATCTACAGCAGCCCCATCGCCGAGCTGCAGCCGCCTTCCCGAAGCCATCGGGGTACCTATGCGGTGGCCGCAGTGCTGTTTATCCTGATCAATCTCACTGCCGGTGTGGCGGCTTCGCCGTTGATCGACATTTTGGAGCGCGGACTAACCATGTTCTGAGTCTATAACGAAGGTGAATGCTATGGATCAAATACTTTTGCTGTTTGTGATTTTCTTCCCCGTCGCGTGCGGTGTGCTCATGCGGTTCCTCAAAGGCGGATCGAAGAAGCTTTTGCTGGTCATTGCGCTGGGCGTGGAGGCGATTGCCTGTGTGCTGCCCAGGATGGGCGCGGCGCTGACCCTCTTTTCCATGACGCAGAGTCTTACGGTGTCTCTGCGGCTTGACGAGGTTTCCCGGCTGTTCATGCTGGTGACGGGCGGCGGTTTTCTCCTGGCGGGGATCTATGCGCTTCGCTATATGGAGCACTCTGAGCGGCAGGAGAGCTTTTATTCCTTCTTCCTGCTCAGCCAGGGCGCGCTGATGGGCATGGATTTGGCGGCCAACCTCATCACCATGTACCTGTTCTTTGAGATGATCACCCTTTTGTCTATGCCCATGGTGCTCCACGATCGAACCCAGGCAGCGGTGCGGGCGGCGCTCAAATACCTGTTCTACTCCATTGCGGGTGCGTTTTTGGCCCTGTGTGCCATTTTCTTCCTGTCCCGCTACGCAGCTACCCTGGACTTTGTGCCCGGCGGCAGCTTAAATCCTGCTGCGATAGAGGGACATGAAACGCTCCTTCGGGTGGTCATTTTCCTCGGTGTGCTGGGCTTCGGCGCGAAGGCCGGTATGTATCCCCTCCACGGCTGGCTGCCCGACGCTCATCCGGCAGCTCCGGCGCCCGCTTCGGCGGTGCTCTCGGGCATCATTGCGAAGGCCGGTGTGCTGGCGATTGTGCGGATCGTGTTCTTCAGCGTGGGGGCGGAGTTCCTGCGGGGCACCTGGGTGCAGAAGGCGTGGCTGTCCATTGCCCTGCTCACGGTGCTCATGGGCTCTATGATGGCCTTCCGGGAAAAGCAGTTTAAGAAGCGGCTGGCCTATTCCTCTGTCAGCCAGATTTCCTACATTCTGGTGGGCCTGTTCTTCCTGAGCCCGCAGGGGGCGTTTGGCGGGTTTTTGCACCTGCTGTTCCACGCAGTCATTAAAATCTGCCTGTTCTTAGTGGCCGGCTCCTTTATTTTCAATACCGGCGCACACGATGTGGACGAATTTCTTGGCTATGGCCGCTCAATGCCCAAGACCCTCTGGGCATTCACCCTGGCATCCCTGGCGCTCATTGGCATTCCCCCGGCCTCCGGCTTTGTGAGCAAATGGTATCTGGCCGAGGGCGCCTTGGCCTCCGGGATGCAGGTGTTTAGCTGGCTTGCGCCGGTGATATTGCTGATTTCGGCACTCCTGACGGCGGGCTATCTGCTGCCCATCACCATCCGGGGCTTCTTCCCCGGGAAGGATGCGGCGGTGCCGGAGCGCAATGACGAGGGCGGTGCGCTGATGTGGCTGCCCATCGTGCTTCTGGCGGTACTTTCGCTGGTGCTTGGCATATTCTCCGGCGCATTGACCGGGCAGTTTACCGCCTTGGCAAACGCGCTGTTTGGATAAGTGAGGCCCAATATGAACGAATATTTTATGCTTGCCGCGATTCTTTTCCCGATTTTCGCGGGCGCGGGACAGCGATTCTTTAAGCCTGTGAAGGAACGGCACTGCCGCATTCTTCTTATGGCAGAGGTGCTTGCCGCATCGGCCCTCACTTGGGCACTCATCCTCTTTTGCGGGGAAGAGCGGTGCGTCCTGCTCAGTCTCACCGAGGATTTGACGCTGGTGCTGCGCTTTGATCGGCTTGGCAGATTTTTTGCCGGGATCATTGCCACCCTCTGGCCGCTGACCACCCTATATGCTTTTGAATATATGAAGGACGATCCACGAAAAGCGCCCTTCTACGGCTTCTTTACCATGGCCTACGGCGTCACCCTGGGCGTGGCCATGGCAGGCAATCTCTTCACGCTCTACTGCTTCTATGAGCTTCTGACCCTCACCACTGTGCCGCTGGTGCTGCACACCAACACCCCCGAAGCCGTCAAGGCGGCGCGCACCTATTTTGTGTTTTCCCTGGGCGGGGCGGCCTTTGCCTTTGCGTCTATGCTGTTCCTGATCTCCAACGGCAGCACCGGGGACTTCGTACTGGGCGGCCTGCTTCGCACCTATCCCTATGCCCGGCCGCAGTTTACGCTGATCCTCTACACCCTGGGCTTCTTTGGCTTTGGGGTCAAGGCGGCGCTGTGCCCCAACTGCCGGTGGCTGCCCCAGGCCTCTGTCGCGCCCACGCCGGTCACGGCGCTGCTCCACGCGGTAGCAGTGGTCAAATCGGGCGCATTTGCGATCATTCGCCTGACCTGGTATGCCTACGGCGTCAAGCTGCTGGTCGGCACCTGGGCGCAGAGTCTTGCGCTGGCCTTTGCCATCTTCACAATTTTCTACGGCGCGTCCCGCGCAGTGAAGGAGAGCCATTGGAAGCGCCGCCTGGCCTGGTCCACGGTGGCAAATCTGTCCTATATTCTCTTTGGCGTGGCACTGATGACGCCGGAGGGCCTGTCGGCGGGCCTGCTCCATATGGCCTTCCACGCAGAGATCAAAATTTTGGCCTTCTTCTGCGCCGGTGCGGTGCTCCATCAGGGCGGACGGGAATATCTTGTCGATCTCAACGGTCTGGGCCGCAGAATGCCCGTGACCTTTGCCTGCTTTACGGTGTCGGCCCTGGCGCTCATCGGCATTCCGCCCCTTTCAGGCTTTGTGAGCAAATGGAGCCTGCTCACGGCGGCGGCAGCCAATGGGACGCCGCTTGCCTATGTGGGCGCGGGCGTGCTTCTGGCGGCGGCCCTTCTGACCGCCATCTATATGCTGACCACCGTATGCCGCGCCTACTTCCCGGAAAAGGGCTCCGAGCACGACCTGGCCGGTGTCCGGGAGGCGAACTGGCGAATGACGGTACCCATGCTGATCCTGGCGCTTGGCATCGTGTGCACCGGTCTATTCGCCTCGCCGATTCAGCAGGCGGCGGCGAAAATTGCCGAATTATTCTAAGGAAGGTGAACAAATGCTGCTGTTTTTGATCTTCTTCCCCATGGCCGGGGGCTTCGCGTGCTATTTCCTGGGCAAGACCTCGGCAAAGGCGCGAAGCCATGTGGCAATCTGTGTCACGGCCATGGAATTTGTCGCTGCAATTTTATGCTTCTTCGGCCAAAATCAGGCGATCCAGGTGGGCCAGGTGTGTGCGCTTGGCCTCAGGCTGGCGCTTGACGGCTTCCGCAAGGTCTATTGCCTGGTCATCGCCCTCATGTGGCTGGCGACCATGGCCCTGTCGGATGAATATTTTGCCCACTACCACCGGCGGGGGCGCTACTATTTCTTCAACCTCCTCACTCTCGGAGCAACGATGGGGGTATTCCTGGCGGCCGATTTATTTACAGCTTTTATTTTCTTTGAGGTGATGTCCTTCACCTCCTATACCTGGGTGCTCCAGGACGAGACGCCCGGTGCAATCCGGGCGGCCAACACCTACCTCGCGGTGGCGGTGATCGGCGGCCTGGTGGCGCTGATGGGACTGTTCCTCCTGCAGCATCTGCTGGGCACTACGGAGCTGGCAAGGCTCTATCCCCTGGTGCTGGCGTGCCCTGCCAAGGGCACACTCTACTGCGCGGGCGGCTGCATTCTCTTCGGCTTCGGCGCGAAGGCGGGCATGTTCCCCCTGCATATCTGGCTGCCGAAGGCGCATCCGGTTGCCCCGGCGCCGGCCTCGGCACTGCTGTCCGGCGTGCTGACAAAATCCGGTATTTGGGGCATTTTGGCGATTTCCTGCCAGATTTTCCGCTATGACCCCGTATGGGGTCGGGTGATTCTGGCCCTCGGCACCGTCACCATGGTACTGGGCGCGGTGCTGGCACTATTTAGCATCGACCTCAAGCGGACGCTGGCCTGCTCGTCCATGTCCCAGATTGGCTTTGTGCTCGTGGGCGTGGGCATGATGAGCATCCTGGGGGAGGAAAATACCCTCGCTGCCCGGGGTGCGCTTCTGCACATGATGAACCACTCTTTGTTTAAGCTGGTGCTGTTCTCCTGCGCGGCGGTGGTGTTCATGAACCTCCACAAGCTGAATCTCAACGATATTCGGGGCTTTGGCAGGAAAAAGCCGGCGCTCCACATCGCCTTCCTCCTGGGCGCCGCCGGAATTGCCGGGGTGCCGCTGCTCAATGGTTATGTCAGCAAGACGCTGCTCCACGAGGCCATTGTGGAAGCGGGGAGCTACCGGGCAGTGGAATGGCTGTTCCTGATCTCCGGCGGCCTGACGGTTGCCTATATGACGAAGCTCTATGTCTGCCTGTTTATAGAAAAACATCCGGAAAACCAGGCGGAATTTACACAAAAACGACCCTACATGAACCTTCGAAGCACCCTGGCCCTGCTTCTTCCGGCGCTGCTTCTACCGGTGCTCGGCTTGAGCGCGAGGTACTCCATGGACGCCATTGCCGATCTGGGCACGGATTTCTTTTGCGTGGAGCCGCTATCCCATGCGGTGCGTTACCTATCGCCGGAAAATCTCAAGGGAGCCGCCATTTCCATTGCCATCGGCGCGCTGGTCTATGGCGTGGTTGTGCGAAAATGGCTCATGCGGGATGGATGTTATGTCAACCTATGGCCGGAAAAGCTTGATTTGGAAGACCGAGTCTATCGGCCGCTTCTGCTGCGCGTTCTTCCGGGCACGCTGGGCTGGTGCTGTGCCATCTTTGGAGAAAACAAGCTGACAGCCCCCGCCTTCCGCTTTCTGCTCCGCTGGCCCCTGGGTCAGGGCAGCGAGATGGTCGGCAACAACCGCCTGACGAATCCTTTGGCACGCGGTTTCTTCCGTGCCGTTACCCTTTTAAGCCACGCCTTCATCGACCTGCCGGACGCTCTGGTGTATGTGCTGCGCAAGAGCGTCTACCGCGAGAGCCGCATTCCCAGCGAGCAGACGGCGCTGGAGACCCTACCCTACCGCATGGGCGACCGGGTGGATCATTGGGAGGTGCGCCACGGCAAGGAAGAAGAGGGCGAGCATCGCTATGCAAAGCTCAGCTACCGTGCCTGGCAAACCATCCGCAGCACCACCTACCGAATCACCGGCAACCTGTCCTTTGCACTTCTGATGCTGTGCGCCGCGGTGTGCATTGTGCTTCTGTATGTGATTGGCTACCGATGACCGTTCGGTCTTTGCAAAAAATGTAAAAAACAAGATAGCCGCACAATGGCGAACAGATCTTGTTTTTATAATTACAGGGATACGATTTTAAAAAGAAAAGGGGTGTGCGGGATCCCTCTGTCCAATTGAAGGAATGAACTTCTCTTCGGGGCAGATCCACCCCGAGGATCGAGGAACCGGCGCCTTCGGTCGCAGTTTTGGAAGGCGCTTTTTAAAAACAAAAACTGCAATATATAAGAGAAAAGCCAAATTTACAGATATTGTCTGAAGTTGTTATGGAGGATATTGCATGGAAGAAAAAATACAAAGAATTTCAGGAAAGGCTTTGCAAAAAAAGCCGGAGTTTCAGAGACTGAAGGGCACGCCTGTTTTTTCATCAGAGAAGCTTGAGCTTGAAAATCTTCAGAGGTTAAATGCGCAGAAGGCATTGGTCCTGGAGAACAAGCGCAAACGGCCCTCCTTTATTCGAGGGAAAATTACAGACAGCAAGATCGAGTCAGCGGAGCAGGCAATCAAGGCTTTGAACAACATCCATCATCTGATGAAGTTCGAAAACGCGGAGCAGGAGTTCTCGGCGGACAGTGAATATGAGGTTGGCAGTACGAAGTTTTACAGATTCCAGCAGTATAGTCAGGGGATTCCGGTGTACGGACATCAAATGGTGATGTCGGTCAGCGACGAAGGCGTTGCGGATACGGTAAGCGGCTATTATGTTCCGATTGCAGCAAACGATGCCGTTACCGTATCGTCAGAGGAAGCGGAGCAGATCGTGCGGAAAGCCTCGGGCAAACCGATCGCCGATAATGCCGGCCTGCAATATTATGTGGATGACAACGAAAAAGCCACGCTATGCTGGGTGGTCTCCACCGAAGAAAAGCGCTACTTTGTCAACGCAAATGGGGGCGCCATTGTGGACACGATTTCCCTGATTTGCGACTATAACCAGGTCGTTAATATTCAGTCGAAAAACATGTTGGACAGGTATATTTCGTATCCTGTATGCTGGAACCGCCCGGATGATACCTTTAAGCTTTGGGATCCAAAGAAAAACATTCGTATCTATGATGCACAGCTCAAGACCGACACCCTGGGCAAAGAGGTTGGCGATAAAACCCTGAGCAATATGGGGAACAATAAAGAAGCCATCACGGTATATGAGCACGCTCTGAAAATTTATGATTACTATAAGAACATTCTCGGCTGGAGCGGATCGGATAACCAAAATAAGCTGACGCACATCACGGTGAATTACTGGTGCCCGTCCTCCGGTTCGCAGGGCCAGCAGACCCCGGAGAGCAATCCGTATGTCAACGCCTTCTATTCCGGCGGCTATAAGCATACGCAGATTTGCATCGGCAATGGCCGCCACATCGCAAATGGCCTCGACGTGCTTGCGCATGAGTTTACCCATGCGGTTTCTAACGATGTCTGGAAGGGCAGCAGCTATTATCGCGGAGAATGCGGCGCTGTCAATGAGGCGTACTCCGATATCCTGGGCGAGCTCATTCAGGACGGCATCATTGATATCATGGGCGAAACCGTGGACGGTTACTCGAAAAACGGCTTCCGGAATCTCACAACCCATATCACCTATGATTCCATCATGGATCCCAACGCAAGCTATGACAACGGATATGTGCACCAAAACAGCAAAATTATCTCCCATGCGGCATATTTGATGCAGAAAGATTGGCCGTCCGCCAATTCCCGGCATGAATTGGCCACGCTGTTCTTCCGCTCCATGCCCTACCTGTTTACGAAATGCAATTTTGTAGATTGCCGCGTTGCGGTGCTGCAGGCGGCGTACTGCATGAAGCTGAGCGAGGATAAGATCAAGGTCATCAAGGCTGCGTTTGATGAGGTGAAGATTTCCGGCGCTTCTGATGCCAAGGCGGCGTATGATCCCGCGAAGCGGGTATACTCGCTCAGCGGCATTGTTACAGATGCAGCAACCCAAAAACCCGTAAATGGCGCCCTCATCCGATTTGCAGAGGGCCATACGCGCTTCAATACGGCAAGAGCCGACCAAAGCCCCATTTTCCTTAAAACGGATGTAAACGGGCATTATTACACCTCGGCGTTAAAGCCGGGCAATTATTCCATGCTGGTGACAAAGAGCATTGGCAACGGCAAGCATCTGGAAAGCAGAGTAAACGTGACGATTGATGGCGCCAATGTGCGCGATTGCAGTCTAAGTGAGCTGGAGACGTTCTATGTCACCGAAATTGCAATCTGCTCCGATAAGAACAGCACCACGGCAAAGAGTCAGTGTCCGAATTATCAGGTTCTGCTGGACAAGGATTTGAATAAGGGCGCGGGCGGACTTTATATGTATGTGCGTTACTATTTATCCTGCGAAGGGACGCCCATTACCAACATTTGCCTTGTAAAATCGTCCCAAAAAATCACCTGGAGCGAGGCATCCTTCACATTGGATGGCATTACAGCAAAGTATAAGAGAATTGATGTGGACCTGAACTGCCGCGCGGGAGGAAAGTATGTCTACTTATGCTATACCACGGATAAGGTATACCGTCCGCTGACGGGAATTAACGCGATGTATGATTCTGATGACCTGGTAGATCCGTGGATCATGGCAACCTGGGGCGGCACCTATGAATCCGCAAATGTGAACGAAGGCACCAAGGGCATTGCGGTATATCTTAACCGCAAGGTGCAGGAGGAGTCGAATCAGGTCTATCTGTAATGCGCCAATTGCGATAGATCACAATAGAACCGTACTTAAATAATGCAAAAAATGAGACCCGTCTGACGAGTCTCATTTTTTTTAGTCCAAAATTTCCACGGTGACCTTCGTGCCTGCGCGCTGGGCGACAGACTTGATGATCGTGCGAATTTCCTTGGCAATTCGACCCTGACGGCCGATCACCTTGCCCATATCCTCCGGCGCAACCCGCAGTTCGAGTACGGTGACGTCGCCCGGAACCTCCGTGACAGATACGGCGTCGGGATGTTCGACAAGGTTCCTTGCCATATAGAGCAGGAGTTCCTTCATCATACAGAAAACCCCGGCTTACAGGACGTTGGCCTTCTTGAGCAGGCCTCTGACCGTGTCGGTGGGCTGCGCACCGTTCTTGATCCACTGCTGGGCCTTCTCAGCGTCCACCTGAATGGTGGCAGGGTTGGTCAGGGGATCATAGGTGCCGATTTCCTCGATGCAGCGGCCATCGCGGGGGAAGCGGGAGTCGGCGACAACAATGCGGTAGAAGGGAGCCTTCTTGGCGCCCATTCTTCTGAGTCTGATCTTAACCATGGGAGTACCTCCAAAAATAATTGTAGTTTTATTTGTCAAGCCCTTTGCGGGCGATGATCCTTTAGAACCGGAATCCACCGGGCATTCCGCCGCCCATGCCGGGCATCCCGCCGAACTGGCGGCCCAGCTTCTTCATTTTCCTGGATGCGCCGGGAGCCGTCATTTGCTTGAATAGGTTCTGCATCGACTGGAATTGCTTGAGCAGGCGATTGATCTCCTCGACTGAGGTGCCGGAGCCGACAGCGATGCGGCGCTTGCGGCTGTGGTTGAGGCAGGCGGGGTTCTCCCGCTCATAGGGAGTCATGGACTGGATGATGGCCTGGGTGCGGCCCAGCGCCTTTTCGTCGATCTCCACATTTTTCAGGTTGCCCATGCCGGGCAGCATTTCGAGCATGTCCTGCACAGAGCCCATACTGCGGATTTGGATGAGCTGATCGTAGTAGTCGGCCAGGGTGAATTTTGCGGTGCGCAGCTTTTTTTCCAGCTCGGCGGCCTTTTTTTCGTCGATCGCGGTCTCGGCCTTTTCGATGAGGGTCAGCACATCGCCCATGCCCAGGATGCGGGAGGCCATGCGGCCCGGGTGGAAGGGCTCGATCTGGTCGAGCTTTTCTCCCTGGCCCACGAACTTGATGGGCTTTCCGGTGACAGCGCGGACCGAGAGGGCAGCGCCGCCTCTGGCGTCGCCATCGAGCTTGGTGAGGATCACGCCGGTGATATCCAGCCATTCGTTGAAGCTTTGCGCGGCATTCACCGCGTCCTGGCCGGTCATGCCATCCACCACCAGGAGAATTTCACTGGGCTGCACGGCGGCCTTGATGTTCTTCAGCTCGTCCATGAGCTGCTGGTCGATGTGCAGACGGCCCGCGGTGTCGAGCAGCACCATGTCGTGGCCATGCTGGGTGGCATGGCGAATGGCGGCTTTCGCAATGTCCACGGGATTGGTGGTACCCATCTGGAAGACGGGCACATTCAGCTTGCCGCCCACGACCTCTAGCTGGGTAATGGCAGCGGGGCGGTAGATGTCACAGGCCACCAGCAGGGGCCGCTTGCCCTGCCGCTGGAGAAGACCTGCCAGCTTGCCGCCGTTGGTGGTCTTGCCTGCGCCCTGCAGACCCACCAGCATGATCACGGTGGGGCCCTTGGGGTTGGTGGTGAGCTTCTGATTTTCCGCACCCATGAGCTTGGTCAGCTCTTCGTTGACGATCTTAACGATCATCTGGGCGGGGGTCAGGCTCTCCAGTACGTCTGAGCCAATGCAGCGCTCGGTGGTGGACTTGACGAAGTCCTTCACGACCTTGTAGCTGACGTCGGCCTCCAAAAGGGCGAGCCGAATCTCTCGCATGGCCGACTTGACGTCGGATTCGGTGATGCGCCCTTTTCCGCGCAGCTTTCTAAACGTTGCAGATATTTTTTCGGTTAAGCCTTCAAATGCCATAGCATATTACTCCCTGATGGTTTGCAGCGCGTCCAACACGCGCTGGGCAGATGTGCGCACCTGGGAATCTGCGTGATGCAGCAGGTGTGCCAGCTCGGCCTCGGCTTGGGAAATTGCCTCACGGGTCTTCCCATCCCGGGCCGCGCAGCCGAGGATCTGTTCAAACTCGCGCAGAGCCGCTTCGGCGTGAAGCAGGGAATCGTGTACGCCCTGGCGGGAAATGCCGGTCTGTTCGGCGATCTCGGCGAGGGAAAAATCCTGGTTGTAGCAAAGGTCGCAGTAGGTGCGCTGCTTCTCGGTGAGCAGGTCGCCGTAGTAGTCCAGCAAAAGCGCCAGCGTATCCCGGCCCATGACCTCGCTTCGCCGCATAACCCCGCCTCCTCTTCTGTCAAGCTAGAAAGCTTGCCAGCCGGTATATCATACAGAAAAAAGCCGCGCTTGTCAAGTGCTTTTATTTGACACCTTCTAAAAAACACGGTTCCGGACAATATTTGCTCCCCTGTACGACATTGTGAGAGGCAAAATAGCGGGCCATATGGTTGCGCACGCGCTTTTTGTCGGCGCTCCACAGGGGAGCTACCAGATGCCGCTTTGCGCCGTCGCCGGTAAGCCGATGAATGACCATTTCCGGCGGCAGCAGGCGCAGGCATTCGGACAGCAGCGCGAAGTATTCTTCCTCCTCCAGCACCGGCACTTTTCCGGCCAGATAGTCCCGGTATAGCCCGGCGTCGTCCAGAATGTGGAGCAGGTGGAGCTTGATTCCCTCGGCGCCGCTGTGGGCGATGTAACGGGCGGTCGCATACATCATTTCCGGCGTCTCTCCGGGCAGACCGAGAATTTGATGGACAATGACCTCCGCCCCAATTTTGTGCAGATTTTGCACGGCTTCGTCGAATACCGGTAGCTCGTAGCCCCGGCGGATGGCTCTGGCGGTGGTGGGATGGATGGTTTGCAGGCCCAGCTCCACCCAAAGGGGCTTGCGCTTCGCCATACGCGACAGTACCTCCAGCACCTCCGGCCCCAGGCAGTCCGGCCGGGTGGCCACATCCAGCGCCACAATGTCCGGCGGTGCTATGGCGGCGGAATAGAGGGCTTCTAACCGTTCCGATGGGGCATAGGTACCTGTGAAGCTCTGAAAGTAGGCGATATATTTGCCGCCGGGATTCTTGTGGGCCACCCGCTGCCGGGCAAGCGCAAGCTGATTCGCAATGTCTTGGCTTGGGGGTGCGGCAAAGTCGCCGCTGCCAAGCTTTGAACAGAAGCTGCAGCCGTCGGTTCCCAGGGTGCCGTCCCGGTTGGGACAGCCAAAGCCGCCATCGAGCGACAGCTTGTAGACCTTGCAGCCAAACCGTTCCTGCATGGCGCTGTGAAAGGATCGATAATACATAAAAATTGCCTCATTAGAAGTTGACAGAATTAAAATTTCTGCTATAATGATAGCGGAAAAGGCTACCGAGTAGACGGTTAGCCCTCAGGATAGTTAAGAAATAACCGTACCTTTAGGCTGGGGGCGGTTATTTCTTTTTTGTTATGTCAACAACAAGTGATATGATCGACACAATCAACGAGAGAAGTAAAAACAGCTCTGTGAATGTCACCATACGCACCGCCCTCCTTTCCGGAGGGAAAAGACGCCCTCCAAGGATGGAGGACTAACCGCCTACCGCAATCGATAGCCTTTCCCGATGCAAGCATCGCGGGTATTGTAGTATATTTGCGGAATTTTGTCAATAAAGTGCGAAGAGCATCTGGAAAAAGACGTTGACAGAATTGAAATTTCTGCTATAATGATAGCGGAAAAGGCTACCGAGTAGACGGTTAGCCCCCGCTTTGGTTAAGAGATAACCGCGCGCTTAGGCTGTGGGCGGTTATTTCTTTTTTGTTATGTCAACAACAAGTGATATGACAGACACAATCAGCGAGAGTAGTAAAAACAGCTCCGCGAATGTCACCATACGCACCGCCCTCCTTTCCGGAGGGAAAAGACGCCCTCCAGGGATGGAGGACCAACCGCCTACCGCAATCGATAGCCTTTCCCGATGCAAGCATCGGAAATATTGTAGTATATTTGTGGAATTTTGTCA
>JAZLFG010000060.1:0-4679 GCA_045615685.1 Faecousia sp. | reverse complement strand
CCACTGCTCCGGAGTCGGCAGCATGTGCAGGTCGCCGTTGGTGGCGATACGAAGGTCATTGAGCGAGAGCTCAATGCCGCCCATGTGCTGGTCGCCAAAGGTGCCCGAGAACGTATTATCGTACATAAATACGTTGAAGGCATTGGAACCAACCGTGGACAGGTAGCGGTTGCTACCGCTGGTGATCTCCATGAACTTTCCGGGCTCTGCCGCTGCTACAGTAATTGCGGGCAGCATCCCCAGAAGCATGCAGACAACCAAAATCAGGGATAGAAGTTTGTTGACTTTTTTCATAGTTGCCTCCTTATGTAATGTGTGTGCTTCCATTGTTTTTCCGTTTAGAAACGGCCCTGGACATCCGTCCTCCTTTCCATAATAAAGGTTTTCATTTGCACCACGTCCCGGGCACAACGCGAAGGATTTTTTACAATCTCATAGATCGCTAGCATATAAACATGAATCTATGAGGTTATAAACGAAAAAAGACCCTATATTCGTCATAAAAGCGTCGCTATCACTTCTTATTTTGTATATCCAGCCCTATAAAACTTCCAAATATTTCCACAAAACAGAACATTTACTCACATTATATTAATAATAAGACCATTTCCCCAAAAATTCAACTTCTATACAATTTCAGACTAAAAATCTATTATTTTACCAATTCTTACCCGGATAAGATTGTGCACAATGCACAAAGCCGTATGATTGACATCTAAAATTTTCTCAGCAACGCGGCGATCGTTTTTCTTCTTGCGTAAGCCTCAATTTTCAGGCACTTGCAAAAGTTCCGGGCTCTTTCTTTGACATTTCTGTTGACACTAAGCCAGTATTAGTGTTATTGTATAATCATGCGACAAACCGCCGCCAAATAGTGGTTTAAAGGCGCATAACTACCGAAAAATAATTCATGATTAAGGAGGAAAACGTATGAAACTGTCCCATACAAAAACAAAGCGCATTCTCAGCCTTATTCTGGCTGCTGCAATGCTCGCCGGACTGCTGACAGCAAGCGCCTTCGCCGGCGGGAAGGCACTCACCGCCTCCGGCTTTGAGCCTAATGTAACGTATCAGGTGCAGGTCACCGACGAAGAGCGCGAGGTCATCCATTCCATCGTAGACGACCTGAGCGGCTATGTGGGCGATGCCACTGTGGCAAGCGGAAAGATGGATCCTCTGAGCCTGGTAGGCGGCCTGGCCACCGGCTCCAGCTACGACTCCATCTCCTATGGCAGCCGCAGCGCAGGCTCCACCCCCAGCCAGTACCCCTTCGCCGTGCCCGACACCGAGGCAAACCGCAACGAGGGCACCAGAAAGACCAACAAGTTCAATTGGGTAGAGCAGTTGGCTAAGGATCTGGGCTTTGAGACCGTGGTACATCGCCAGGGCGACAAGTACGTCTACGTGGAAATCGGCGACCCCGATGCCCCCGAGATGATCATGGCCCTGAGCCATCTGGACTCCCCCACCTCTTCTGTCTCCAACCCCGGTAACCTGAATCGCTGGGCAAACTTTGACGGCGAGCTGGATGCAACTGCCTACCATACCCCCTATGTAAAGGACGGTTGGGTCTACGGTGCAGGCGTCCAGGACGACAGCGGCCCCACGCTGGCCACCCTGTACGCAGCCAAGGCCCTGATGGATGCCGGTCTGCCGCTTGACCGCCGCATCCGTATCGTGATGGGCGCCTACGAGGACAACAACCCCGGCGTTCCTTCCGTGGCCAACACCCTCAAGTATATGGATATCCCCTACTATACCTCCAGCCCCGGCTTCTACGACAACTGGGCCTACAAATACCTGAACCGTGAGGAAACCCCCATTGCGGGCTATACCTCCGACTCCCGTTTCCCCGTCATCGTGGGCAACACCCAGAATCTCAGCTTCACCGGCGACAACGCGCTGCGTATGAGCCTGGCAGGCGACAGCGGCAAGCCCTTTAGTCTGGCCAAGGCCACCGCAGGCGTGACGCTGCGCGAAAATGACCCCACCCTGAAGGACATCGTCTACGGCAGCGCCGCCCAGATTGCTTCCCGTGCCATCTTCGTGCTGAACACGGCAGAGGCAGATCGCAATGACATCGCCGCCTTCATTCAGAAAATCCAGGTAGCCGCCGCTGCCCAGGATTGGTCCTTCACCGATGCGGCAGGCAAGCTCGCCAAGGTCTCTCTCGTCCAGGATTCCGAGGCCGGTACTCTGACCCTGGAAATCAACACCGATGTGGCCATGGAGCAGCCCACACCCATGTATGGCAAGAACGCCGTGGTCTGGGGTATGTACCTGATTGGCCTTGGTTTGGAGGAAATTGACGCTGACCTCAACCTCAAAAAGGCCGCCGACGGCATTGTCTCCCTGTTCTTCCAGAATGAGGAGGAGGGCGACGCCTATATCGGCAAGTATATGGGCATCCCCGAGGAGCTCCTGCGCAACGCCGACAACGGTGCTCCCAACCTGACCATCGCCCTGATGAGCGGCATTTCCAATGAAAATATGGAAAGCTATCCCTTCTATGTGGAAAGCAGCGACGAGCTGAGAATTCCCATGTACATACGCAACCTTCACATCAACGAGGAGGACTACGATACTGCCACCGCCGCTGTGACCAAGGCCTTCAACGACGCCGGCTTCACCCTGGGCAAGTTCTCCAAATACAACAATCCCTCCCTCTACCTGAGCCACGACAACCTGCTGACCGCCCTCCAGTTCGCCAGCTACAAGGCCTCTATGGACTATGATCCCGAAGAATTTGAGGATGTGTACGACCTGAGCGGCATCACCTATCCCCTTGGCACCACCGGCGGCACCCTGGCCGGCAACTACTTCAATAAGATGACCGCCTTCGGCGCCGTTATCCCCGGCAACGAACGCTGGTGGCATTCCGCCAACGAGCGCATCTCCGTATCCTCCATCGTGGAAATGACCAAAATGATGGCCGACGGTATGCTGGAGATGGCTCGCTACTCCGGCCCTGCCGGCGCCCAGCTCATGTGGGCCGACATCGATGGCCTCAACGCGGACCGCGCTGACCTCGACCTGCTGGATGTGACGGTGGGCACCTATGTGGACGCCTCCGAGAAGGTTTCTGAGGAAGCATTGGGCGAAGATGTACTGCTGGCCGCCACCTCCTTCAATATCCCCATGTGGGCTGCCCGCGGCAACTCCTCCAAGAGCGACGCTGCCTTTAAGCTGGGTCATGCCTCCGGCGGTGTGTATCTGCCCCTGGACGACCCCGACTTCCTGGCCAACACCTTCGTGCTGCCCATGCGCCTGGAGTTCAAGGTCTCCAAGCCCGAGGACATCAGCGACGCCGCGTGGGAAGCCATCTTAAATGGCGATGCCGCAGCAAACCTTTGCTTCAATATTGTAAAGGATGGCAATGTGATCCCCCTGACCTTGGGTGCAGACGAGGACGCTTCCAAGTTCTATTCCATCCGCACCTCCTCCTACGCCTCGGATTACGCCTATGTTTCTGTGAATCTGGCCATTGTAGACGACGCCTATGCGGGTGTCTCCACCGTCCTGGCTGACTCCAAGACCGACCTCTACTCCCTGAATTCCGACTACGAAGCCGCAAACGGCAATCCCTTCCCCGAGCGTGGTGCCGTGGAAGAGCGCGGCTTCTTCCTCCTGGGCGACGGAACCAAGGACGCGGAGTTCACCTCCCCCGATGCAATTTATGTGAGCGTTTCCCACAACTACGAAGCCCAAGTAACCGAACCCACCTGCACTGAGGGCGGTTACACCACTTACACCTGCGCCCTGTGCGGCAACAGCTACATCGGCGACGAGGTGGCCGCTCTGGGACATGATTATAGCCGCGAAAATCCTGCACCGGAATATCTCGCCAGCGAAGCGACACCCGATGCGGCCGCGACCTACTATTATTCCTGCAGCCGCTGCGGCGAAGCAGGAGAGAAGACCTTCTCCTACGGCGAGCCCGTGAAGCCGTCGTCCCATAGCTGGGCTTGGCACATGGTCGGCGACCATCCCACCGTGCAGCTTCGCCTTTCCTGGCCGGACGGCACAAGCAGGGAGATTGAAGCCGACGTGGCACAGGTTGACGTTGCCGAGGACAAATACACCTATGCCGCCACCGCCACCTATGGAGGCGAGACGTATACCGCTACAAAGGCCATCCAGAGAAGCTACGAGGTCCATGTGCTGAACGGTGAAATCATCTCCACCAAGAAAGCCAGCTACAGCTATGGCGACAAGCTGATTGTCAGGGCCACAGTCCCCGCCGGGAAGTATTTTGACGGATGGTACGTCAACGGCATCCTGGTCAGCTCCTCCGAGATCTATGGCCGCAGCGTGACAGAGAGCTTCACCCTGGAGGCCCGCTATTCTGAGTCGAAGCCTGCGCCTCAGCCGGTCTACTCCGCAAAGGACAACGGACGCAGCTATGACGATAATTCCGGAAAGTATAAGACGATCCTCACCCTGGAATGGTCCCTGCCCACCGGCTACCAGATCGTAAGCGTCGGCATGTACCGCGCTTACAGCAATGTGCCGCTGTCCGCAGATGATGTGATTGCGCAGGAAAAGAAGACTGAGGCAAGGGCCACCGCTGCCAACGGAATCTACAACCTGAACCTGACCTTCAGCGCTTCCAATAGCGCAAAGGATCTCTACTATGTAGGCTACATCACCTATAAGGACGCTACCGGTAAGGAATATAC
>JAZLFG010000059.1:0-12675 GCA_045615685.1 Faecousia sp. | reverse complement strand
CCAGGGATGGAGGACCAACCGCCTACCGCAATCGATAGCCTTTCCCGATGCAAGCATCGGAAATATTGTAGTATATTTGTGGAATTTTGTCAATTAAGGCAGAGAAATATCCGGAAAAAGACGTTGACAAGATTGAAATTTCTGCTATAATGATAGCGGAAAAGGCTACCGAGTAGACGGTTAGCCCTCAATAAGGTTAAAGAAATAACCGTACCTTTGGACTGGGGCGGTTATTTCTTTTTTGTTATGTCAACAACAAGTGATATGATCGACACAATCAGCGAGAGGAGTAAAAACAGCTCCGTGAATGTCACCATACGCACCGCCCTCCTTTCCGGAGGGAAAAGACGCCCTCCAGGGATGGAGGACCAACCGCCTACCGCAATCGATAGCCTTTCCCGATGCAAGCATCGCGGGTATTGTAGTATATTTGTAGAATTTTGTTAATAAAGTGCGAAGAAGCATCTGGAAAAAGACGTTGACAGGATTGAAATTTCTGCTATAATGATAGCGGAAAAGGCTACCGAGTAGACGGTTAGCCCTCAGTAACAGTTAAGAAATAACCGTACCTTTAGCCTGGGCGGTTATTTCTTTTTTGTTATGTCAACAACAAGTGATATGATCGACACAATCAGCGAGAGGAGTAAAAACAGCTCCGTGAATGTCACCATACGCACCGCCCTCCTTTCCGGAGGGAAAAGATGCCCTCCAGGGATGGAGGACCAACCGCCTACCGCAATCGATAGCCTTTCCCGATGCAAGCATCAGAAATAGGATACATCAGGCCGAATATTTTGTCAACCGTTGTAAAAAGGACGGGTTTCCGCATAAAATCGGAAGCCCGTCCTTTGCTTATTCGTTTACATAATTTGTGATGATGAAGACCTGCTCCAGCGTGTCGAAGTCGGCGGCGGGCTCAATGATGGCGTACTTTGCTACGCCCGTACCGTCCAGTCCGGCGTCTACGATGTAGCCCAGGATCAGGCCACGGGGATAGAGGGTGGAGCCGGTGGAGACCACCTGGTCGTTGTTGCGGATGACGGCTTCGGTGGAGAGGTACTCCATGCGGAGCTGATTTTCCTTGTCGGTCTTGTAGGCGCCCTGGACGCTGCCGTTGTAGCCGGAGGAGGAGAGGGTGGCAGAAATCTGCAGGGAGGAGTCGAGGATTGTGGTAACGGTGGCCCAATTGGTGCCGCATTCGGTGACGATGCCGATGACCTGGCCCTGCTCTGTCACAGCGCACATCCCCTCCTGGACACCGGAGAGGGTGCCCTTGCCGATGGTGAAGGTATTGCGCCAGTTGCTGGAATCCCAGCTAATGATATAGGCGGACAACAGCTTGTAGTCCTCATGCTCCTGGAGGAGGTTTGCCACACTGCGAAGTCGCTCGTTTTCTCTCTGGAGGGCGTCGATGGAGCGAATCTCATCGTCCATGGCGGCAAGGCGCTCCTTGAGGTAAGCGTTCTCTGCCTCCAGAGATTCATAGCGGAACACATAATTATAGAATCGCTCTGCGGTTCGGGTCAGGGCGGACAGGCCGCTTTCGAAAGGGGTCAGAAGGGATTGCGTGACGTTCTTTCCGGCGGCAGTGCCAGTGACCAGCGCCGAGCTGACCGCAACCACAATGGTCAGCAGCACAGCGATCAGGATAATCAGGGTGCGCCGTGTGGATTTGTCTTTGTTCAAGCCATCACCTCATTTTACAGGACGTTCACGCCGAAGCGGGACAGCATACCGGCCAGCGTGCAAAGGGGCAAGCCCATTACATTATAATAGTCTCCGTCCAATCTGTCTACAAAAATCGAAGCCAAACCTTGAATTCCGTAGCTTCCGGCCTTGTCCATGGGTTCGCCGGTGGCCACGTATGCGCAAATCTCCGCCTCAGACAGGGGACGGAAGTGGATTTTTGTGGTGACAGCGGCGGTTTCGCAGTGGCTGCCCAGCAGCACGCAGACCCCACCGACCACCTCATGCGTCCGGCCGCTGAGCAGGCGCAGCATGGCTTTGGCCGCTTCTTCGTCGGCGGGCTTTCCCAATCGCTGCCCGTCCACGCAGACTACGGTGTCGGCGCTGATGATGAGGTCGTTCTGCCCCACCTGCGGGGCGACTGCCTGGGCCTTCTGCCGGCTGACGCGGCGGATTTCCTGGGTCAGGGGCAGGGCCGGATCCATGGTTTCGTCAATATCTGCGGGGCACACGGTGAACGTGAGCCCCAGCTTTTCCAGCAGCTCCTGCCGCCGGGGGGATTTGGATGCCAGTATGATCATAATATGCCTCTTATTCCACGCCTCGGGCATAGAGCCCCCGGGTGCAGGCGCCGGGATCAAACGGGGCGCCGGTGCGATAGCTTTCCATAACCCGGGCGACCTCGGCGGAGCTTTCTGTGGTGAATTGGATGCGGACGTAGCTCAGGCCAAGTCGCTGAAGCTCTGGTTGCTTGTCGAGCCAGTAGAGCCTCTTTCCGTTCAGGATCACGCTGCGGCAGCTATTGCCGTCGCGGATGATGGGGAATTCTGCCCCGACCCGGTCGATGAGCTTGGTGCTGCCGGAGCGGCAGGCGCAGGAGCCGTTGCGATTCTGAATGACGCAGTTCTCTGTGAGCATCAGCGGGAGCCTTCCGTAGATGATGAGCTCCGTGGGGATGGCCTTGCTCAGATCCCGAATCTGAGGGATGGTCATTTCAAAGGAAGCGGTAGCGCTAATCAGGCCTAAGGAGCGCAGCTCCAGCATGGTACGGGAGTTAAAGGCGTTGAAGCCAAAATCACCGCACAGGGAGAAGCCTCGGGAGCGGGCGATAGAGAGCTGGCCCAGGTTGCCGGTGAGCACCTTGCGAACGCCCCGCTCGTAGGCGGCGTCCAGCTTAGCCACCAGGGGGGCAGTCTCTCGGTCGTGGATAATTCGGGGCAGCACGGCCACCAGCTCTGTTTCCTGAGGCAGGGCACGGAAGGCACGGGGTTCATCGCAAATGAGGTGCAGGGGTGCGTAGACAATGGCGGCATCGGCCAGGGCAGGAATGAGCTGATCGGCTCTTGTGACGGATACTGTGAGCTTGGGCGGCTCCCCCGCGCCGGAATAGTGGATGATGGAGGTGAAATTGCCGAGCCTTGGCGCATCCCGGCGACCCCGCAGGGCGGTGAGATGATCCAGCACCTCCCGGCGCATGGCGTTGACGGCAGAGGCGGGCAGGGTGAGCCCCGGCTCAATGACACTGCGCACACCGGTGCAGTGATAAGGGGTACCGCCGGTTTTGGACAGGCGGGAGGATAGCAGCGCCTCGTCGATGGGCTGGTTGATGGCCTCAGAGGGGGCAGGGCCGGTGGTTTTGCAGATGTGGCCGTCGTTGTCCTGCACAGCGAGCATACTGCCCTGCTGCCGGCTGATGACCGCGTAGAACTGCACCGGCACACGAGCAGCCTCGCCCCGCTCGAAGCTGGCTCTGGCCCGGGCAAAGAGGGCCTCATTGGGGGGCGCATCGGTGCGGGTGCCGAACATATCCGGCCCCGTCTGGCCCATGAAATAGCCCTGCGTGAAGCCCTGCCGGGAGAAGGCGTCGCGCAGATCGGAGAGCTGGCGGCGGTTGACCCGGCCGCTGTCGAGGACGCTGCGGTAGGTCTTGGTGGCGATGGCGACATATTCCGGCCGCTTCATGCGACCTTCAATTTTGATAGAGGCAACGCCCATGGCCTCCAGCTCCTGCAGCCAGGGGAGCAGGCAGTTGTCCTTGAGGCTCAGGGGGTATTTGGCTTCGAAGTGGCTGTAGCCATAGGGCAGGCGGGAGGGCTGGGCACACTGGCCTCGGTTCCCGCTGCGGCGGCCGATGATGGCGGACATATAGCACTGGCCGGAGTAGCACATACACAGTGCACCGTGCACAAATACCTCGATCTCGATCGGGGAATTGCGGCAGATATAGGCAATCTGCTGACGATCGAGCTCCCGAGCCAGCACCACCCGGCTAAGCCCCATGGCGGCGGCCTGCCGCACGCCTTCGAGATTGTGAATGGACATTTGGGTGGAGGCGTGGAGGGGAATGTGCGGCGCGATCTGGCGGCAGAGACTGACGACGCCCAGATCCTGCACAATGAAGGCATCCACATCGCACAGGGCGGCAGTGCGGATGAGCTCCGCGACCCGGGGCAGCTCCCGGTCGGTGGCAAGGGTGTTCAGGGTCAGGTGCACCCGGACGCCTCGGATATGGCAATATTTGACTGCTTCGCGCAGCTCATCGGTGGTAAAATTTTTTGCGCCCTGTCGGGCATTAAAGCTCCCATAGCCCAGATAGACCGCATCCGCGCCGTTTTGCACAGCGGCGCGCAGGGCCTCCATCGAGCCAGCCGGGGACAACAGTTCGAGCATATGATAAAACCTCAAAAAGGCAGAAAATTCAGCGGAGTGTGGGTGTGGAAACGACTCGCCGAGAGTGATTATAGCATAAAAACCGCCTGGCGCAAAAGGGCAAAAAATGATTTTTTTCTCCCGGGGAGAAAAGCCTTCGTCGGTTTTCACAGCCCCACAGCCCTGGTAGACAAGCGCAGACAAAACCACAAGGTATAGGATATAAGTAGACATAATTCTTCAATATATACGATTTCCTTTGCGGGATTCAAAAAGTTTTCCCCAGCTTCCACAGGCTTTCCACAGGAAAAATCTAGGAAATTCCAAGATTTAAACGCATAACAAATTAGTTGACGGAAACGCATCCTGAAAAATTTGTAACTTTTCACAGATGCCATTGGAGCATAGGAAATTCTTTGCGCCGCCAAGTCGGCTAATTTTGGTCATTGGCGGCGACATATCCAGAAAAATGCACAAATTAAGGAGGTATAATTATACATATTGTAGATTTTCTGAAAAGCGAGGGAATTTTATTGAATTTGGATGGTGTGGTGGTTAAAATATTTTTTATAAGTAGATGTGCACAGACTGGCCTTGCGGGTCTGGGACATCTTTTATTACGAAACTATAAGGAGGAAACACATGAAACACAATGTAAGAAGACTTCTGGCGCTGGCCCTCTGCCTGGCGATGTGCCTTGGTCTGCTGCCGGCTGGCGTTGTATCCGCAGCGGATGCACCGATCAAGATCGCCTGCGTCGGCGACAGCATCACCTATGGCCACAACCCGGCCGACTGGGGCAGAACCCAGATCAAGAACAATTGGCCGACTGTCCTGGGCCAATTGCTCGGTCCCGACTATGACGTTCGGAACTTCGGCCAGAACGGTATCACGCTGCTGAAGAGCGGCGGCACCCCCGTCTGGAACACCAATGTCTACACCGATTCCAAGAGCTTCCAGCCGGATATCGTGATCATCATGCTGGGCACCAACGACTCTCCCCCTGCCCAGGGCTGGAACAAGGGCGCGGAGTTTGAGGCGGATGCCAAGGAGCTGATTGAGTCCTACCGTGCGCTGGACTCCAAGCCCGAGGTCTACATCGCCACCTGCGCCACTGCCTTTGGCAACGGCGGCTTCGGCCTGCCCCCCACCAGCATCCACGACAACATCGTGCCCCTGCTGAAGAAGGTTGCGCAGGAGATGGACTGCCCCATCCTGGACGTCCATGAGGCGACCAAGGACATGGCTGCCCTCTTCCCCGATAACATCCACCCCAACGAAGAGGGCCATGCTGCCATTGCGCAGTACATCTACGAAGAGCTCACCAGCGGCGAGCCCGAGGAACCCGAGGAACCCATTGATCCCTCGATCCCGATCTATGAGAACCCCCAGTACAGCTTCGAGGAGCGCGCTGCCGACCTGGTGGCTCGTATGACCCTCCAGCAGAAGGCCTCCCAGCTTGTGGAAGGTGCGGCTGCCATCCCCGCCTCTCAGCTCGGCGGCGGCGCACTCAAGACCACGGCCACCAAGAGCCTGGGCAGATACTCCTGGTGGAGTGAAGCGCTCCACGGCTTCCTGCGCGACAACATGAACCCCCAGTCTGAAGGCACCAAGGACAACGTCAGCTATGCCCAGAGCCTGACCATGGCCTCCACCTGGAATCCCGAGCTCTACTACGAAGGCGCCACCGCAATCTCCGACGAGATCCGCGAGCGTGCCATCACGAACGAATTGGGCAACTGCCTCAACCTGAACTTCTATTCCCCGACGGTCAACATGCAGCGTGACCCCCGCTGGGGCCGCAACGAGGAGTCCTACTCTGAGGACGTCTACCTGACCGGCGTCATGGGCACGCAGTTTGTCCTCGGCATGGAGGGTAAGGATCAGGACGGCAATATGCTCGATCCCACCGGCTACTACAAGACGCACACCACCATCAAGCACTACACCGCCAACAACACCGAGGCCATCCGTACCTCCGGCGGCGCCACCTCCGACCTGCGCGCGCTGCGTGAATACTTCACAGCTCCCTACCGCGAAGTCATCCAGGGCGCCGACGTCCGTTCGGTCATGACAGCCTACAGCTCCTTCAATGGTGAGCCCTGCTCCTACAGCTCCTACCTGATGGACACCCTGCTGCGTCAGACCTTCGGCTTCTCCGGCTACATCACCTCCGACTGCGACTCCGCCAAGACCATCTCCAACCTCAACTACACCAACCCCCGCACCGGTGTGAAGCTGACGGGTGTGGAGCAGATGGCTGGCGCTCTGGCGCACGGCGAAGATCTGGAATGCAACAGCGGCATCAGCGCCTCTGTCGGCGACTACAATGCCCAGGCCTCGGCCATGGTCAATGCCGGCGTGCAGACCGATAAGGGTACCTTCACCGAGAATACCATTGATATTTCCGTCCATCGTCTGATGACCGCCCGTATCTCCACCGGCGAGCTCGACGAGAATAACGGCTACACCATCGCTGCCAACGAGCGCAAGGCCGACCAGGCTGCCCGCGGCATCAACAACTACACCCCCGAGCGCATCGACATCGTCGATCGTCAGGTGGAAGAGGGCGTCGTCATGCTCAAGAACGACGGCCTGCTGCCCCTGAACATTCCCGAGACCGGCAGCTACAATGTGGCCGTTGTCGGCTCCTGGCAGACCGATATGTATCTGGGCCTCTACTCCTCTGAGCAGCGTCATGCCGAGGATGAGAAGTGGCGCATCAACATCCAGGAGGGCCTCACCGAAGCCTTCCAGGAAATCAACCCCGACGTTAAGTTTACCTATATCACGAGCAACTCCCTGACCTCTGCCAATGAGGAAGCCATCCGCAATGCCGACGTGGCCATCGTTGTCACCGGCACCGGCAACAGCTACTCCGCCGAGGGCCGTGACCGCTCCTCCATCGTCCTGCCCAACAATCAGGCGACCCTCATCTCCAATGTGGGCAAGCTGAATCCCAACACCGTTGCCATCATGGAGACCTGCGGCCCCATGCAGGTCACGCAGTTCGAAAATGATGTCAAGGCCATCCTGTGGTCCTCCTTCGGCGGCATCCGCAAGGGCATCGGCTTTGCCCATATCATCACCGGCGAAGTCAACCCCTCCGGCCACCTGACCTCCACCTGGCATCAGAACGACTCCGATATCCCCGGCATCCGCGACTATAATCTGTATGCTACCAACGGCAGCCATGGCCGTACCTATATGTACTATGATGGCCATGTGCCCGTATCCTATCCGTTCGGCTACGGCCTGAGCTACACCACCTTCGCTTACTCCAACCTGAAGATCGACAAGACCGCCTATGACGCCAACGACACCGTGAAGGTCACCTTCGACGTCAAGAATACCGGCAAGGTTGCGGGTAAGGAAGTCACCCAGCTCTACATTGCCCAGCCCGACGCTCCCGCAGAGCTGCTCCGTCCGATCCGTCGTCTGGAGGGCTTCAAGAAGGTCGAGCTCCAGCCCGGCGAGACGAAGACCATCTCTCTGGAGGTTGCCATTCCCGATCTGGCCTTCTATGATGTAGATGACGACTGCTACAAGGTCGATACCGGCCGCTATCAGGTGCAGGTCGGCGAGGACTCCGCCCATGCCAACCTGACCAAGGACTTCACCGTCTCCGGTGCGATGGACGAGTATCCCGAGCTGCTGACCGTCAAGGCCAACCAGGTCGGCGACGAGGCGTTCGGCATCGAGCAGCGCCTGTTCTTCGACAAGGGCGCCACCATTAACCCGCAGCTCACCGTTGCTATGAACAACGAGAAGCTTTACGGCTATATCATCAAGGAGCAGACCTCCATCATTAAGTCCCTCAAGTCCACCGCTCTGCCCGAAGGCATGAGCTTCACCTATGAATCCAACCGTCCCAGCGTGGTCAAGGTGGAAGGCGATGTGATCAAGGCAGTCGGCCCCGGTGTTGCGACTGTCACCGTCACCGGCGAGCTCGATGGCCATGTGGTCACCGCTGACTTCGTCGCCTATGTCGATATCTCCTGTGATGTGGACAACATCACCGTGAACGGCGAAACGCTCAAGAACTTCAAGCCCGACAAGTACAGCTACAAAATGACGCTGGAAGCCGGCGCCAAGGTTCCCGTGGTGGAAGCTACTGCCAAGGAAGGCCTGGACGTCCAGGTGAACCTGCCCGAGAAGCTGCCCGGCGTGATCACCATTGTCTCCACGGAGCCGGAATCCGGCCTCTCCGTGACCTATGAGATTGAATGCAAGGTCAAGTCCTCCGGCGTCAGCGTGACCTCGATTGACTTCACGAATCCGGCAGACGCCTCCAAGTTCGACGTGGTCAATCCGAGCACGGCCGAGATTAAGGAAGGCGAGGGCCTGACTCTGGTGGCCACCCGTCCCGCGTTCGAGCCTTGCAATGGCCAGAACTCCGGCGACCAGGCCACGAATCCTGAGGATGCCATCGTGATCCCCGTCGGCGGCGATTGGGAAGCAGTGCTCCAGTTCGACTTTAGCACCGGCTCTGCCAGAAACGGCTACTATCAGTTCTTCGGCTTCTACGCCTCCGAAGGCGATGACTTCCAGAATCTGGCCGGTATCCGTGGCGGCGACGGCGCAATGCAGAACTTCCTGCGCGTCGATGGCAATATTACCGCCGATTCCTCCGACCTCAATTCTACCCCGGGTCTTGCCTCCGCAGGCACCTACTGGTACAAGATTGCCAAGGTCGGCACCACCTACACGTGCCTCCGTAGCGCCGACGGCGACGAATTTGAAGAAATGTTCACCTATGCCGACACCGGCATTGAGGCTGACAGCATTGTGATCGACGCCTACACCGGCATGACCGAGGGCTACAACTTCACCCTCAAGAGCCTCACCCTCGAAGGCGAGGCTACAGGCCTGCCGAACATCGACTTCACCACCGAGCTCGATGCGGACAAGTACGAAATCTTCAACCAGAACAGCGCTGCGGTCAAGGAAGGCGAAGGCCTGACCCTGGTTGCCACCCGTCCTGCCTTTGAGACCTGCAACGGCCAGAATTCCGGCGATCAGGCCACCAACCCGCAGGATGTGGTCATCGTGCCTGTCTCCGGCGATTGGGAAGCCGCTCTGGAGTTTGACTTCAGCACCGGCTCTGCCGGAAACGGCTACTATCAGTTCTTCGGCTTCTACGCCTCCGAAGGCGATGACTTCCAGAATCTGGCCGGTATTCGCGGCGGCGACGGCGCAATGCAGAACTTCCTGCGCGTCGATGGCAACATTACCGCCGATTCCTCCAACCTGAATTCCACGCCCGGTCTTGCCTCCGCCGGCACCTACTGGTACAAGCTCGTCAAGGAAGGCGACACCTACACGTGCCTGCGCAGCGCCGACGGCGACGAATTCACCGAGATGTTCACCTATGAAGCCACCGGCATCGAGGCTGACAGCATCGTGATCGACGCCTACACCGGCATGACCGAGGGCTACACCTTCACCCTCAAGAGCCTCACCTTCGAGGGCGGCCAGGCTGCACCCGTAGTGGAAGCACCCGAGCTGTCCGACATCAAGATAAACGGCGAGAGCTTCGGCTTCGATCCGTCCGTCAAGATCTACAACTTCGAGGTGGACAAGGACAGCGACAAGGCCCCTGTCATCTCCGCGATTGCTGCCAACAAGTCCACCGTGGTGGAAATTGAGCAGCTCGACGGCCCCTTCGGCACCGCCTATGTCACCGCAAGCGTGGGCAATAAGTCCCTCAAGTACTCCCTGAGCTTCAACTACGGCCCGCAGGACGACTACTTCGCCGACGGCGATATGAGCGACAACTGGGAAATCCTCCACGAGGTCAAGGATCCCACCGAGGATCGTCCCTGGACGTATTATCGCTTCGAGGAAGGCACCGGCCTGGTCATGCCGACCCAGAAGGGCAGCATCTACATGGCCAAGCAGGCTGACTCGTAGGGCCCCTGGACGAACGTGTTCCTGATGCCCGCGCAGGGCAACTGGGAAGTGGTCGTCAAGTCCTTCTATCCGCAGCTTCCGAAGGATATCTATCAGCAGACCCAGGTCTTTGCATGGCAGGACGAGGATCACTACATCCGCATCAACTGCCAGTACAATGCCCAGAGAAATCTGCGCGTTGAGCCTGCCTACGAGAATGGCTCCAGCTCCTTCAACATTCTCGATGTCACCTACGCAAGCCCGAATGCAGACAACACTGCAACCCTCTACTACAAGATCAGAAAGAACGGCACCACCTATACCGTCTCCTATTCCACCGACTGCAAGAACTGGGTCAACGGCGGCACTGTCGAGAACCTCGACTATGTGGATCCGAAGTTCGGCCTGTTCTGCACGCAGGACGATGGCAACAACAACTATATTGAGCTGGCCTTCGAGTATGTGGCCGTCACCTCGCTCAACGGCGTCGAGCAGAGAAGCGACACGCAGGTTCTGGAGTGGGCCGCCCAGCAGGCAGCCGACTACATGGCCGAGAGTCTGCCCGAGAAGACCGACGAGAACCTGAGCGTGAAGGCGCCTCATGGCTATGCGGTTGAATTCATCAGCAGCAACGAAGCGGTCATTGCCGCCGACGGCACGGTCACTCCGGCTGAAAAGGATACCACTGTGCAGGTCAGCGTGAAGGTTTCTGAGAATGGCGTCGCTGCCAACTCTGAGCCTGTGACCGTTCTGGTGCCCGGCACCGGCTCCGATGCGCCCGTTCCCGGCCCCGTGCTTGTGAAGGATCCCGACTCTCCCACCGGCTATACCGGTCAGTTCGTCTACTATGATCCCAACGCCACGCAGGTCTACTTCTGCGGCGACCTGAACCTCAGCAACTACGCCGACCTCACCGACACCAAGGTCTATGATCCGACCGAGTACAAGCCCGGCATGATGCGCCGTGGCGGCAGCCAGTATAAGAAGCCCATGGAGAACCTTGGCGACGGCTACTGGTACTATGAGCTGCCTCTGGCGGCAGGTGCAAACCAGTACTGGTTCAACGTGGACAATGGCCGCCGGATGATGCCCGACCCCGCCAACCATCCGCAGTGGAGCCCCAACAGCAACTGGGATACCAAGGATGCCTACAATGCTCTCTACGTCCCCTATGACGAAAAGCAGGACAACGAGCTTCTGAAGGCCCGTGAGGTTGAGCTTCCCAGAGAAAGCGAAGACAAGGGCACCTGGAGCTATGTGCCCTACACCATTGACGAGAGAACCCACTACATGGCGGTGTATCTCCCCTATGGCTACGACAAAGACAGAGCCGAACCCTATAAGACCATCTATCTGATCCATGGCTCCGGCCAGGATGAGTCCGACTGGATGGGCATCGGCAGCGCCCAGAATATTCTGGACAACCTGATTGCGGAAGGCCGTGCAGAGCCCGCCGTTATGGTGTCCCTGTCCCTGAACAACGGCGCCATCGGCGACCAGAACAGCAAGTTTGCCAGCCTCTACGACGTCGTTCTGCCCTTCGTGGAGAAGAACTACAACGTCTCCACAAAGGCTGAGGATCGCTCCGTCGCCGGCCTGTCCATGGGCAGCCGCTACTCCAAGTACATCCTGGAGACCGACGCGACCTCCTTCGGCTACTATGGTCTGTTTAGCTGCATGGAGACCATCAAGATGGAGACCCCGAACCTGGATCAGGCGCACATCTTCATTGGCCTCGGTCAGTACGACAGCGCAATGTACAACAATGCGACCAACACCAACACCGACAATCTCGAAGCAGCCGGCTGCTACTATAAGACCCTCAGAGTTGCCGGTGCCCACGACTTCAACACCTGGAACCAGCTTCTGCGCATCTACATTGAGGACTACCTGTGGAATCCCGCTGCCTTCGGCGATGTCGAGGAAGAAACCACCGGCGGCGCCTACAAGATCACGGCGCCTCATGTGGTGAAGCTCAACCGGACCAAGGCTGACGCTGGCGACACCATCACGGTGACGGCCGACGAGACCATCATGAATGTCACTGCCGCCACGGTGGACGGCAAGGACGTTGCTGTGACCCGCACTGCGACCGGCTACAGCTTCGTGATGCCCGCTGCCGATGTGCAGCTCAAGACCTACTACGCCAAGACGGCCATCGCTGCCCTCCAGAGCCAGTGGCAGCAGGGCAACCCGTTCCTGCCGCTGTGGGACTACAACCCCGACACCGAACCCCATGTCTTCGAGGATCCGGATCATCCCGGCCAGTACCGTCTGTACTTCTGCTCCTCCCACGATATGGACAAGAACCACTACTGCTCCAACAACCACGTGCTCTACTCCTGCCCGGTGGACGATCCCTTCAACTGGACCTACCACGGCATCATCGTCGGCCCGGAGAACACCCTGAACAACGATATCCTGTACGCACCCGACATGATGTGCGTC
>JAZLFG010000058.1:0-14121 GCA_045615685.1 Faecousia sp. | reverse complement strand
TGACATCCGCCCCGGCTTTGCCGGGGCGGATGAAAAAGGGTATACTGCAATGAAATTGTTTGCAGTATACCCTGATTTTTTAGTGTTTATAGTGTTTTGCCCATCCTTTGCAGGAGGAAGGGGATGGCTCGCTCGAATTCGACCCCATACCATGGGATGCGCCCGGCGGTGGCGGTAATGCGGATGCACTCCACGGTGAAATCCACCGCAATTTTTAACGCATCGGCCAGCGTATTCCCCTCCATCATTGCGCCAATACAGGTGGCTGCAAACAGGTCGCCGGTGCCGTGGTAATTGGTGGGCAAGCACTCGGAAAAATAAGAGAAATAGTGATTTTCTGTCGGATCATAGGCCATGACGCCCAACTGCTCCGGCGTAAAGCCCACCCCGGTCAGCACGGCCTTTTTCGCGCCCAGGCCGCAGAGCTTTTGCAGAAGCAAGCGAATAAAATCTTCGTTGTAGTGTTCCTCATATGGTGTGTCGGTCAGAAGGCAAGCTTCCGTCAAATTTGGCACGACGATGTCGGCCATAGCACAAACCTTTGCCATCTCCCCAGGAAACTCCGGGCCAAAGGCAGGGTAAAGCTTGCCGTTGTCTGCCATAGCGGGGTCTACGAAGATCAGGGTGTCCGGACTTCGAAACCGGCGGAAAAAACTGCAGACCTCCTCAATCTGGGCGGCAGAGGCGAGATAGCCGGTGTAGATTGCGTCAAAGTGGAAGCCCTCCTTTTCCCAGTGGTCTGCCACGGGGCGAAGCTGATCGGACAAATCCTTGCAGGTGAAGCCCTGGAACATGGTGTGGGTGGAGAGCACTGCTGTGGGCAAAATGGCGCACTCTACGCCCATGGCGGAGATGACAGGCAGGGCGACCGTCTGGGAGCAACGGCCTAAGCAGGAGATATCTTGTATGCTGACGATGCGTTTCATTGAGCTACCTCGTTTCTTTGGGATTATTTGCAATCATACGACAAAATTGAACCCATTCATAGCACCAGAAAGAAACAATTTTATGGTGCCAGATGATTGCAAAAATGGGGTTGGCTTTTGGAAAAATTGTGGTATGATAAATGCACGACAAAAAGGGGAGGGGAAGACTGTGATCCTAGCGCTGGACAATGAACATTTTTTAGAATTTGGCGAACGATTTCTACAGGATGAGCCAAACTATGGCTTTGCGCCGGGCGTTTCCACCCGGGTGCGGCGTCTGCAAGCAATTCCGGAAAAGATCTGCGGCTTCTGCCTTCCGGAGGATCACGGATATATGTGCTGCGGAGAGGGGAGGGCAGTATTGGCGGTATCGACAGATAAAGCAACTTTCTCCTATTTTTTCCTGGATCAGCCGGTTTTTTTAAAGCCGGGCGTTTATTTCGCGTTGATCCCGTTTTCTCAGCTCTGCACGGCAACGCTGAGGACACCGAAAAATGCAGAGCTGGAGCGTTTTTTTGACTGGAAAGGTCTCGAAGAATTTCCGTCGGTGCAGCAGCTTCGCGTCAAAAATGTCCTTGAACTGACCTATCAGGAGACAGAACGTGGCTACTTTTTCAAAGGAGAGAGTCACCGGGCATTGGAGCTGACCTATGTGTGCGCGGGAGGGCTCCACTGCGTGGCAGAGGGGATGCATTGGACGCTCCATCCGGGTGAAATGCTGATTCTGGATCGAGCGCAATGGCATATGTGCTACTGTGATGTGGACGTCCGGGCAGCCTTTTTTTCTGTGAGCTTTGACCTGGAGAGCGTAGAGCTTACAGACAGGGTCTTTGCCTGTAATGCACAGAGTTTTCTTTGGCAGATGATGGAAGAGAAAAAGCGCGGCGACGGATTTAGCCATTCGCTCTGCGTTTGCCTTTTGCAGCAGCTCCTTCTGACGGCGCTGCGGGAGAACCCCGCCCGACTGCCAGCAGTGCCAAACAATGAAAATACCGCTGTCTGCCAGGCCCAGCGCTATATCGCGGCACATATTTATGAGCGCATGACGGTTGGCACAGTGGCAGAGGCGGTGGATCTCAGTGCTTCGTACTTGTCAGCATTGTTTCATAAATGTCTGGGCTTGTCGCCGGGCGAATATATCCGAAGGGCCAGGCTGGAAGAGAGCAAGCGCTTTCTCCGGGAAGGTGCGCTCAATATTACCAAAATTGCCGAGATGCTGCAATACTCCACTGTGCATCATTTTTCCCGCCAATTCAAGGAAAAATACGGCCTCACGCCCAGCCAGTACGCAAAAAGTCTGCAATAAAACCCACCGAGCACATCGGTGGGTTTTATCGTATTTTAAATGTTGGTCAGATCACCGGGGAGATGGAGTCGATCAGATATGGCGTCGTTTGATAGACATAGAAGTTCAGCCAATTGTGGTACAAAAGGTTGGCATGACTACGCCAGGAAACGATCGGGGCTTTTGTATCATCGTCGTTTGGAAAATAGTTTTTCGGCTTTTCGATGGGCAGACCTCGCTCCTTATCCCGCAGGTATTCTGCGTTTAAGGTCAGTGCGTCATATTCCGAATGGCCGGTGATGAACACCTGGCGGCCGCCCTCGGTGGAGATGGCGTAGATTCCTGCTTCCTCGGAGGATGCGAGAATTTTCAGCTTGCTGCACCGCTCCACGTCCTCCCGGCGGAAGGTGGTATGGCGGGAATGGGGCACCATGAATACATCGTCAAAGCCCCGCAGGAGCATCGATGAGCGACGCTCAACCCGGTGGGAAAAGACGCCAAAGAGCTTTTTATCCAGGGAGACCTTGGGGATGCCATAGTGATAGTAGAGGGCGGCTTGGGCGCCCCAGCAGATGTGGAAGGTGCTGTAGACGTGGGTACGGCTCCACTCCATGATCTGGCAAAGCTCCTTCCAATACTCCACCTCCTCAAATGGCATCTGCTCTACCGGCGCACCGGTGATAATAAGACCATCAAAATAGCGATCGCGCACCGCCTCAAAGGTGGTGTAGAACTTCAGCATATGCTCCCGGGAGGTATTCTTTGCCACATGGCTTGAGGTCTGCATCAGCTCCAGCTCCACCTGCAGCGGTGTGTTGCTCAAAAGGCGGGCAAGCTGCGTCTCGGTAGAGATTTTGGTAGGCATGAGGTTCAGAAGCAATAGCTGCAGTGGACGAATATCCTGAGAGATGGCGCGGGTTTCGGTCATGACGAAGATATTTTCATCGGTCAGGACTTTGGTTGCGGGAAGCGCATTCGGTATTTTGATCGGCATAATGGTTCACTCCTTCAATTATTCCAATGCTTGCTTCAGATCGTCGATCAGATCCTGCGCGTCCTCCAGGCCGCAGGAATAGCGGATGAGGTCAGCGCCGACACCGGCAGCGGCCAGCTCCTGCTCGTTCATCTGGCGGTGGGTTGAGCTTGCGGGGTGGAGGCAGCAGGTGCGGGCGTCTGCCACATGAGTCTCAATGGCGGCAATCTTGAGCTTGCCCATGACCTGCTCGGCGGCAGCGCGGCCACCCTTTACGCCGAAGCTAACCACACCACAAGAGCCGTTGGGCAGGTATTTCTGACCGAGTGCATAGTACTTGTCACCGGGCAGGCCACAGTACTGCACCCAAGCGACGTTCTCGTGCTGCTGCAGGAATTGCGCGACAGCCAGAGCATTTTCGCAGTGACGCCGCATTCTCACATGAAGGCTCTCCAGGCCCAGGTTCAGGTAGAAGGCATTTTGGGGAGACTGGATAGAGCCGAAATCGCGCATGAGCTGGGCTGTTGCCTTGGTGATGAAGGCACCGGCCAGACCGAAGCGTTCGGTGTAGGTGACGCCGTGGTAGCTCTCGTCGGGAGTGCACAGGCCGGGGAAGCGATAGGGGAACTTCGTCCAGTCGAACTTGCCGGAATCTACAATGCAGCCGCCGACGCCCACACCGTGGCCGTCCATATACTTGGTGGTGGAGTGGGTCACGATGTCTGCGCCCCATTCAAAGGGCCGGCAGTTTACGGGGGTGGCAAAGGTGTTGTCCACGATCAGGGGAACGCCGTGACGATGCGCGGCATTGGCAAAGCGCTCAATATCCAGCACCGTCAGAGCGGGGTTGGCGATGGTCTCGCCAAATACGGCCTTGGTGTTGGGGAGGAAGGCGGCGTCCAGCTCTTCGTCGGTGGCATCCGGAGAGACGAATGTAAAGGAAATACCCATACGTTTCATGGTGACGGCAAAGAGGTTATAGGTACCGCCATAGATGCTTGTGGAGCTGATGATATGGTCGCCGGCAGAGGCGATATTGAAGATGCTATAGAAATTGGCGGCCTGGCCGGAGGAGGTGAGCATTGCGGCGGTACCACCCTCCAGCGCGGCAATTTTTGCAGCAACATAGTCATTGGTCGGATTTTGCAGACGGGTATAGAAGTAGCCGTTTGCCTCAAGGTCGAAGAGCTTTCCCATGTCGGAGCTGGTTGCGTATTTAAAGGTAGTGCTCTGGACAATGGGGATCTGCCTGGGCTCACCGTTGCCAGGGGTATAGCCACCCTGGACACAGCGGGTACCGATGTGTAATTCTGCCATGATGTGTTCCTCCTTAATAAATTAGATACAAAAAGGCGGCTATGGCACGCACCATAACCGCCTGCGTAATATTCCCTCTACAAAAGCTCAAAGGGAAAAGACGTAGGCGGTCGTGCACATCATCATGGGAACAGTATGGGACAAATGGTTCATGGCTCCGCCCTCCTTTGAGTTTTCTATATTCTATCCGCATTTTCCCGCCTTGTCAAGCGTCACTGCAAAAATAATGGATTCCGCCAAATTAAAGAGGAAAAAAGAAGACAATTTTGTATTGTTTTCTAATTTTTTGTATGATATAATTAGAAAAAAGCAAAAGAGCGGAGCTATTACCATTTTATGCGCAATCACAACAATGTCACACCGTTTTAATTATTTGCATTTCATTGCGAAATATGGTATCATACTTTAGATATAGCTTAGCATTACGCAGCAAGGAGGTTATGTTCCCTGTGAGTATCAAGCTTTTCGGGAATTCCCGTTCTCCGCGCCTGCAAAAAAGCGGCAAGCGGCAGACGAAGAAAAAGGAAAAGCGCACCGTGCTCGACCGCATCATCAGCATCGTTCTGGTACTGGTTATGCTGGAGGCACTGTATTGCACTGCAGTTTTTTCCAATATATCCTTTATAGCCAAGTATCGTACCATCTGGATCGAGACCGCAATGTCCACTTTGTCCCATCACTGGTTAGCTACCTACTTCATTCCTCCCGCTGTGGTTTCGGCGGTGACCGATCAGGTTGCCCGGGCGCAGGAAGCGCAGATTGGCATCAATACCAGCTGGAATCAGGGAGAAAAGGAACCGGACGAGCCTAAGGATTATCATGTGACGCCCCCTGAGCCGGAAGAGCCGGATATCCCGGAGGATCGGAAAGCTTTCTTCGAGCTGTTCTATGAGATCGACGAAAAATCTATGGAAGCCTATGTGGAAAAGTATCCTGATGTAATTGCAAATGGCTGGGATCACATTAAGATCAACAAGGCCGCTATTGGCGATAAGGGCACCGACATCCACACCGTGCAGGGCGACCAGGTGCTTGCGGTCGATGCCAAGAACGGCGCACTGCTGATCCGGGTGAAGGGAAGCGGCTATCTTGGCGTCCTCGCGCTGGCCAAGGATCCATCTCGTGTGAGCATACAGGTGGCAGACGCCCTTGGTTCCTACGGCAGCTATGCCGGAGTCATTGCCGAGAATCACAATGGCATTCTGGCTATGACCGCCAGCGGCTTTATTGATCCCAGCGGCACAGGCAACGGCGGCACCTTGGCCGGTTACGCCATGTGTGACGGTGTAGAATACGGCAAAGCCCACATGGACTGGAGCAATAAGCGAGCTGAGCTGCACACGGACAACCTTCTTTATATCACCGACGCCCAGGCGGAGGTCTCTGAGGGTACTACCGACGCAGTGGAATTCACGCCGGCGCTGATCGTGGACGGCAACATCCTGGTGGATGAAAACTGCGGCTGGAACGCGATCAATCCCCGCGCGGTCATTGGCCAGAATGAAACGCATGACATTATGATGCTGGTCATCGAGGGCCGTCAGGTGGACTCCATCGGCACCGGCGTGGTTGAATGCGCCAATATTCTGGCCCGATACGACTGTATGCAGGCCATGAACCTGGATGGTGGTTCCTCCGCCATTATGTGGTATGACGGGGAATATGTCACCCGCTGCGGCAATAAAGCGCTGCCCTATGGCCGCCCCCTGCCGAACGCCTTTGTTTACAAAGCAGCGGAGTGAGGGAATATCATAAGATACGGTAAAATTCATCAAAAATCGGTGGGTTTTACCGTATTTTTTTCGCCTTCTTTTGAAGACCTCACATTGACAAGTGAAATCCCATTCGATATAATAGCGTTGGAAATTTGGGCAGCACCTTTTCTGCCCGGTCTTTCGGCAGTATTCTGCCGAAAACTACATTGAAAGGATTTTTGCCATGATTTATACGACTGAAGTACAGAATATGTGCCCTGTGGCCAAAGGTGCATATCACGGCCCGGCTCCCATCCCCGAAGAGGGCAAGTGGGTGCAGGCAAAGCAGATCAGCGACATCTCCGGCTTTACCCACGGCGTGGGCTGGTCCGCACCCCAGCAGGGTGCCTGCAAGCTGACCCTCAACGTGAAGGATGGCATCATTGAAGAAGCTCTGGTCGAGACCCTGGGCTGCTCCGGTATGACCCACAGCGCCGCCATGGCCTCTGAAATTCTCATCGGTAAGACGCTCCTTGAAGCGCTCAACACGGACCTGGTCTGCGACGCCATCAATACCGCCATGCGTGAGCTGTTCCTGCAGATCGTCTATGGCCGCACCCAGAGCGCTTTCTCTGAGAACGGCCTGTCCGTCGGCGCATCCCTGGAGGATCTGGGTAAGGGCCTGCGCAGCCAGGTCGGCACGATGTTTGCCACCAAGGTCAAGGGCCCCCGTTATCTGGAAATGGCCGAAGGCTATGTCACCCGCGTGGCGCTGAACGACGCGGATGAGATCATCGGTTACGAGTTCGTCAACCTCGGCAAGATGATGGACTTTATCAAGAAGGGCATTGACGCCGCGGATGCGCTGGAAAAGGCGAAGGGTCACTATGGCCAGTTCGACAGCGCCGCCAAGTACATTGACCCGCGTCAGGAATAAGGAGGATCAGACGATGGCACTGTTTGAAAGCTACGAAAGAAGAATTGATAAGATCAACGGCGTTCTCGCAAGCTATGGTATTGCCTCCGTGGAGGAGTGCCGCGAGATTTGCAAGGAAAAGGGCTTCGACCCCTATGAGATCGTCAAGGGCATCCAGCCCATCTGCTTCGAAAATGCCTGCTGGGCCTACTGCGTAGGCGCAGCCATCGCCATTAAGTCCGGCGTGCAGACCGCCGCCGACGCCGCTGAGGCCATCGGCATTGGCCTGCAGGCCTTCTGCATCGACGGCTCTGTCGCTGAGGACCGCAAGGTCGGCATCGGCCATGGCCGCCTGGGCGCAATGCTCCTGCGCGACGAGACCAAGTGCTTCGCCTTCCTGGCAGGCCACGAGTCCTTCGCTGCCGCCGAAGGCGCGATTGGCATTGTCCGCAATGCCAATAAGGCCCGTAAAGAGCAGCTTCGCGTCATCCTCAACGGCCTGGGCAAGGACGCGGCGCAGATCATCTCCCGCATCAACGGCTTTACCTATGTGCAGACCCAGTTCGACTACTTCACGGGAGAACTGAAGGTCGTCCGTGAGATTCCCTACTCCACCTCCGAGCGGGCCAATGTCCGCTGCTACGGTGCCGACGATGTCCGTGAAGGCGTCGCCATCATGCACTTCGAGGGCGTGGATGTTTCCATCACCGGCAACTCCACCAACCCCACCCGCTTCCAGCACCCCGTGGCCGGCACCTATAAGAAGGAATGCATCGAGCAGGGCAAGAAGTACTTCTCTGTGGCCTCCGGCGGCGGCACCGGCCGTACCCTGCATCCGGACAACATGGCAGCAGGCCCGGCCTCCTATGGCATGACCGACACTATGGGTCGTATGCACTCCGACGCACAGTTCGCTGGCTCTTCCTCTGTGCCTGCCCATGTGGAAATGATGGGCTTCCTGGGCATGGGCAACAACCCCATGGTCGGCGCTACAGTCGCTGTGGCAGTCGCGGTTGAGGTTGCACTCAAGGGCTAATCGAAGAAAATCCAAAGGCTTCCGGTGAAAAATCCGGAGGCCTTTTTTCTTGACAAACTGGTTTATCTATGATAAACTATACGAGAAGTTTATTGACGATAAACCAAGGAGGGTTGCCTTATGTCAGACATGGAGCTTGGTGCGATTCAGGCGCGTTTTGCGGATATTGTTTGGGCGAATGCGCCGATTAGTTCCGGAGAGCTGGTAAAAATCTGTGAACGGGAGCTGCATTGGAAAAAGCCCACGACCTATACTGTGCTTCGCAAGCTTTGCGAGAAGGGGCTGTTTCAGAATCAAAATGGCATTGTCAGCGCCTGCCTGTCAAGAGACGCGTTCTATGCGGCCAGAAGCGAGCAGTTTGTGGAGGAAACCTTTGCGGGCTCTCTTCCTGCCTTTATCGCGTCGTTCATTTCCCGAAAGAATCTGACGGTGCAGGAAGCCGAAGAGATTCAGGGGATGATCGACGCCTTCAAGAGGGGGGAGGAGGCATGAACGAAAGCTTTGTCCGGCTGCTCAATCTAAGCGTTGCCGGAGGAATATTGGTTGCGGTTGTGATTTTGCTGCGTCTTTTCCTGAGAAAGGCACCGAAGTGGATGATTTGCCTGCTTTGGGCGATTGTAGCAGTGCGGCTTGTGTGTCCGTTCTCAATTCCCACGAGGTTTTCTGCTTATAATTTGATTGGTGAGTATGGGCAGACGGAATATTTTCAATATAACGGTAAAACGGAAAAGCCAATGATCGAGGTATCCCTATCTGCGTCGGCGGAAGAATCCTCATTGGGACAAGCACCTGCCCCGGATCTCTCGTTGGCGGCCAAGGTCTGGGGCTGCGGCTTTGTGGGAATGCTGGGCTATGCGGTATGGAGCTATCTCCGATTGAAGAAAAAGGTCAAGGCGTCGCTTCTTCTTCGGAAGAGAATATTTGCTTGCGACGAGGTGGCAACGCCATTTATTCTTGGCATTTTCCGGCCGCGTATCTATGTGCCCTCCAGCCTGGAGGGTGTGCCGCTTCACTATGTTGTGGCCCATGAGAAAATGCACCTTCGGCGGCTGGATCACTGCTGGAAGCCTGCGGGATATCTGCTTCTGGCGATACACTGGTTTAATCCGCTGATTTGGCTGGGCTATATCCTGCTGTGCCGGGACATTGAGCTTGCCTGCGATGAAGCTGTCATTCGGGATATGGACGGGAAGCGCAGAGCGGCCTATTCTCAGACACTTCTGGATTGCAGCCTGCCACGTAGGAGCATTGCGGCCTGCCCGCTGGCGTTTGGTGGGGTTGGGGTAAAGGAACGGGTGAAATCTGTGCTGCATCATAAAAAACCCGCGATTTGGCTCGTCCTTTTGGCAGTTGTTGCCTGTATTGCGGTTGCGGTGTGCTTCCTGACAGGCCCAAAGACGAAAAATCCCTATGAATGGACGAGCAATGTGCGTGTAGAGGACATTACCTCTGCGGTGCGCTGGGATACTGGCTATGCACTGAATGACGTAGAAAAGGAAGAATTGGTGCAGCTTCTGCATACACTTCCTGAAAATTGTTTTTCTCCGAATCCGTCCAATGCAGGCATTACACCGCCCTATGGACTGGAGCTGACCTATGCCGAAAAAAGTTGCCGGATCAATGAGGCGGACGGACGGTTGGAGCTGAACTGGAAAGGGGAAGCGTGGTGGGTGGACAATGCCAAGCTATATTCCTTCCTTACGACGCTCGGGGATCCGCAAAAACCCCTTCATTACTATCTGACTGTCGGAAAAGAAGGAGTAAATTTGATCCAGGTGCGTTTGCCCGAGGCGGAGGATGGTTATATCCGACCTTCTGGAGACGAATTTTCTGTGGGAGAGCAGGTAGAGCTGTTGCAGCTTGAAGGTATAGAGAATGCTGCGGGAGGACAGATTATCGCCTATGACGGGAACGGTGAGATAATCTTTCTGTGCTCTATCCCGGAGGAGATCAAGGTCGGAAACGTCTTTGCCACAGAAGGTTGGGCACTTTACGCGACGGATCGGGAAGAAGCGCTGCCTCCACTTGCACAGGAACCCGACCTGACAAGCGCGGAAGAAACAGTGCGCATGGTCAGGGTAGGAGGTATCTGCTATCTTGACACTGGCAATCCCAGCACGGTTACAGCCCGCTGCGGCACTCCGGATGGGTACATCACCTCCACAGTTCCCGAGGATCAGACGCCTACGGAGGATGACCAGTCAAATTTTGGCGTGGGCTACGAGTACCAGTTGGGTGGCGATGGAATCATCGAAGTACGGCTGGACGATGGCTATCGCGTTTTTGCAGCGGCGCTTTGCAGCGGCGTAGAGAAGAAAACAGCTCCTCCAATGTACGGAGAATGAAATTCCTGCGAGTAGCACTGTGCTGTGGGCAGATGTTGTCCGCGTAATCCGGCTTTCAGTGGTATGGAAGCCGGATTTTTCTGCGTTTTTGGGGCGGGTTCTCTCCAGAATTATGTTTTCTACAAAAAATTTATTAAGCAAAATGGAGATTTTTATTGACTATTCTTGTACATTCTGCTATAATTCTTTATTGCGTGGGCAAATATACCATTGCCCCAAAGGAGGTGCAACCCATGCTTGAGGAGCTGAAAGCGGCCAAAAAGGTCGTGGGCATCAAGCAGCTGCGCCGTGCACTGACGAGCGGCGCTGTGAGGAAGGTTTTTCTTGCAGACGACGCTGACCCCCGCTTGACCGAGCCTTTGGCGGAGCTATGTGAAGAAGCCGGGGCGGAATGCATCAAGGTGCCCGCTATGCAGGAGCTTGGCAGGGCCTGCGGCATCGATGTCGGCGCTGCGGCAGCCGGAATTCTCCGGTAAGCCGTCAAATTTTGGTCCTATCGGAATACTTTGCCGTATTTCGGGACAATATATTCGCTGGAAACAGCTACTATTTAAGAAAGGAGAAATCTATGCCTACTTTTAACCAGCTGGTCAGAAAGGGCAGAGAGCAGGCCTTCTACAAGTCCACCGCTCCCGCTCTGCAGAAGGGCCTCAACACGCTGAAGAACAAGTCTACCGACCTGTCCTCCCCGCAGAAGAGAGGCGTCTGCACTGCAGTCAGAACGACGACCCCGAAGAAGCCGAACTCCGCACTGAGAAAGATCGCTCGTGTCCGCCTCACCAATGGATATGAAGTTTCCGCTTATATCCCCGGTGTCGGCCACAATCTGCAGGAGCACTCTGTGGTGCTGATCCGCGGCGGCCGTGTCAAGGACCTCCCCGGCGTGCGTTACCACATCATTCGCGGCACCCTCGATACCCAGGGCGTCCAGGGCCGTATGCAGGCTCGCTCCAAGTATGGTGCGAAGAAGCCCAAGGCCAAGAAGAAGTAATCCTGCGAATCCCACTATTGCACACTTCACGCCTTATCGCAAGGCAGCGCCTTGCCAAGCGTTTTTATATAGATGTATAAATCCTCTTGGCAGGCACCAACGAAGGGCAAGACCCGTTCGAAGTACCTATGAAATCATTCTATGAAGGAGGGAAGCGAAGTGCCCAGAAGAGGTAATGTTCCCAAGAGAGAAGTATTACCCGATCCGATGTACAATTCGGTTCTGGTAACAAAGCTCGTTAACAGCATCATGCTCGACGGCAAGAAGGGCGTAGCACAGAAGGTAGTCTACGGAGCATTCGAGATCGTCGAAAACAAGACCGGTAAGAACGGCCTTGAGGCTTTCCAGCAGGCAATGGAAAACATCATGCCTACGCTGGAGGTCAAGACCCGCCGTGTCGGCGGTGCAAACTATCAGGTTCCGATTGAAGTCCGGCCGGATCGTCGTCAGACGCTCGGTCTGCGCTGGCTCACAGCCTATTCCCGCAAGCGCGGTGAAAAAACCATGAAAGAGCGTCTCGCCGGTGAGATCATGGACGCCTGCAACAATGCCGGCGCCTCCGTGAAGAAGCGCGAGGACACGCACAAGATGGCGGAAGCCAACAAGGCGTATGCTCATTTCCGTTGGTAACGAAGGAGCATTTCCATGCCGAGAGAATACGCACTTGAGAATACTCGAAATATTGGTATCATGGCGCATATTGACGCAGGCAAGACCACTACCACAGAGCGCATCCTGTTCTACACCGGCCGCACCTATAAGCTGGGCGAGACCCACGAGGGTTCGGCTACCATGGACTGGATGGCACAGGAGCAGGAGCGCGGCATCACCATTACGTCTGCCGCCACCACCTGCTTCTGGAAGGGCTGCCGCATCAATATCATCGATACGCCGGGTCATGTGGACTTCACCGTAGAGGTGGAGCGCAGCCTTCGCGTGCTCGATGGCTCCGTCACGGTTCTATGCGCGAAGGGCGGCGTTGAACCCCAGACTGAGACGGTCTGGCGTCAGGCCGACAAGTACAATGTACCCCGTATGGTATATGTCAACAAGATGGATATCATGGGCGCGGATTTTTTCAACGTTCTCAAAATGATGCACGAACGGCTGAGATGCAACGCAGTTCCGATCCAGTTACCCATCGGCGTAGAGGCCGATTTCAGAGGCGTCATAGACCTTGTCAAGATGAAGGCCTTCGTGTTCTACGATGAGCTGGGCAAGGATATGCGCGAGGAAGAAATTCCGGAGGATATGCTGGCGCTGGCGCAGGAGTACCGCGAGAAGCTCGTGGAAGCTGTCTCCGACGAGGACGACAAGATTATGGAGCTCTTCCTCGACGGCCAGGAGGTCCCCCAGGACATGATTCAGGCGGCCATCCGCAAGGCCACCATCGGAGTTCGCATGATTCCCGTCACCTGCGGCACGTCCTACCGCAATAAGGGTGTGCAGGAGCTGCTGGATGCCATCGTGGCGTATATGCCCTCCCCCTTAGACAAGAAGGGCATCTCCGGTATCAATCCCAAAACCGAGGAAGAGGAGTTCCGCCCCGCGTCCGATGAAGCACCCTTTTCCGCCCTCGCATTTAAGATTGCGACGGATCCCTTTGTCGGGAAGCTCTGCTTCTTCCGTGTCTATTCCGGCACAGTTGAGAAGGGAAAGACCGTCCTAAATTCTACCAAAGATAAACGCGAGCGCCTGGGCAAGATTATGCTGATGCACGCCAATCATCGTGAGGATGTGGACATGGTCTATTCCGGCGATATTGCGGCAGCGGTCGGCGTTCGAAATACCACCACAGGCGACACCTTCTGCGACGAAAAGCATCCCATCATTTTAGAGTCCATGGAATTCCCGGAGCCTGTGATTCGCGTGGCCATTGAACCCAAGACCAAGGCAGGCCAGGAAAAGATGGGCATCGCGCTGGGGAAGCTTGCAGAGGAGGATCCCACCTTTAAGCACTACACCGACACAGAGACCGGCCAGACCATCATTGCCGGCATGGGCGAGCTCCACCTGGAGATTATTGTGGATCGCCTGCTTCGGGAATTTAAGGTCGAAGCCAATGTGGGCGTCCCCCAGGTTGCCTATAAGGAAACCATCAAGCAGACGGCGGACGTGGATATGAAATATGCCCGCCAGTCCGGCGGCAAGGGCCAGTACGGCCATGTGAAGATTTTGGTAGAGCCCAACGAGACCGGCAAGGGCTACGAGTTCATCGACAAGGTAGTCGGTGGCGCGGTGCCCAAGGAATATATTCCGGCGGTGGATTCCGGTATCCAGGGCGCGATGCAGGCTGGCATTCTGGCAGGCTACGGCGTTGTGGATGTGAAGGTCACGTTGTACGACGGCTCCTACCATGAGGTCGATTCCTCGGAGTTGGCTTTCAAGATTGCCGGCTCCATGGCCTTTAAGGAGGCCTGCCGCAAGGCCCAGCCGGTCATCCTGGAGCCTATCATGAAGGTTTCCGTTATTGTGCCGGAAGAGTACACCGGCGACGTCATCGGCGATATTTCATCCCGCCGGGGCAACGTGCTTGGCATGATCCCCCGGAACGGTTCGTCTCAGATCGATGCGAACATCCCACTGAGTGCAATGTTCGGCTATGCCACCGATCTTCGCAGTAAGACCCAGGGCAGAG
>JAZLFG010000057.1:0-17741 GCA_045615685.1 Faecousia sp. | reverse complement strand
ATGTCGGAAGACATAGTAAAAAACACCAATGATTTTGGGACGATAATTTCGATTATTGAAAACTCAAAAGGACGTGCACTAAAGGCAATCAATGCTGAGCTTATCAATATGTACTGGAATGTCGGTGAATACCTTTCGGACTTGTGTGCGAAGTCCTCTTTTGGTGATAAGGTCATTGAGGAGGTTGCTGCATATATTTCTGATGTGGCTCCGACGGTCAAGGGCTTCACTCGTCGTGGATTATATAGAATGAAGCAGTTTTACGAAACGTACAAAGATGATGAATTTGTGTCAGCGCTGCTGACACAAATAAGCTGGACAAATCATCTTATGATAATGTCAAAGGCAAAATCTAAAGAAGAACGGGATTTCTATATTGCATTATCGGTAAAAGAGAACTATTCATCCCGAGAACTTGAACGACAGCTTGACAGTTCATATTATGAGAGATATATGCTTTCGGCAGGAAAACAACAGCCGGAGCTCGTCCCACAAAATGTTCGTAACAGCATTCTTGATACTTATGTTTTAGAATTTCTTGACTTGCCGGAGCAGTATTCAGAGCGCAATTTTCGGAAGGCAATTATAGAAAATTTGAAACAGTTTATCCTTGAATTTGGCAAGGATTTTACGTTTATTGGCGAAGAATACCGTGTTCAGGTCGGCGGTCAGGATTTCTATATCGATCTACTTTTCTATAACCGTGCATTGTCCTGCCTTGTGCCGATTGAGTTGAAAATTGGCAAGTTCAAGCCGGAACATATCGGTCAGATCAATTTTTATCTCGAAGCATTGGACCGGGATGTGAAGAAACCCAACGAGAATCCAAGCGTGGGTTTGATTCTTTGTGCAAGCAAAGATGATACCGTGGTCGAATATGCATTAAGCCGCAGTATGTCCCCGACACTTGTTTCGGACTATACGCTCAGACTTCCGGACAAACAGATACTGAAAGATAAACTACAGGAACTGGCAGGACTTGCGTTGGACTCTGATGAAGATTAACAATTTTCCTTGAACATGATCGGAAAGTCATTTTCTGTGGCAACATATTGGCAACAAAAAATTGGATAGCCCAAGTTTTTGGGATAATACAGATAATATAAATTCCACGAGCTAAATCACATAAACAAAATTGTTTAGATTAAGAAATCAAAGAGCGAGTGGGAATAAATTGTGAAGTCTGAAAACCCTTGATTTTACTGGGTTTTTGAGCCTTCAAGGCTCGATTTGATAGCAAAATGATAGCAGCCGTCAAAACTCATTTATTCTGAGTTCCCGGCGGTTTGTGAGTAAAGATTATCTGAATACAACGAAAAGGCATTACTGACTTATGCAGTCGGTAATGCCTTTTTTGCGTTTATTTGGTTCGACAAACTGAAGTTTATCTCTGATTTCTGTCTTTTTTCTTCAGCAGTTTTTCCGGGTCCTTAACATAAGAGCGCACAACACTACCGCAGTTACGACAAACAGAATGATAGAGCGCGCTACCTCCCCATTTATTCTGAACAGCGGTTATCGCTCCGTAAGCGGATTGAAAAGCCTCAATAATCTCATTCCCGCCGCAATAAGGGCATACATTAACATACTTGTCTCGTTCTTCTTTCATCTCCCAAAACCTCCGTCAAATTACAATTTATCTATACATCCACAATTTTTTGCATTTTTCAAATGGGTTGCGATCGGTAAAAATGAATTTACGCATAGCCTTCGACACGGCCAATGGCAGGCGAAAGCGGTGGGCAGTTTCTGAGAGTAATTTCAGAAGGAAAGCTCACACAGGGAGGATACCAAAGCATCCTCGCGCTGTGCGAGCTTGCACTTGTGCGTTTGAATCGCCGCATACTGAGCGGTATGCAAGAGGCTGGCTAAATATCTGGCTTCCCGCTCAATTCGGCCGCTAGTTTTTTCATTATCTCGCTGTAATGTGCTGGTTCATGGGGATAGAGGCAATGGGAGCAGTCCTTTACCCCGCGTTGAATCGCATAGTTTCCTCCGCAATTCTCCCCCAGATGGTACAGGGGGCAGAAGCAGAACAGGCAGTTAAAACGCTCCGAATCTGGCGTCTCATGGCAGGGGAAATATTCGCATTCCCGGTTTTGGAAGAAGGCGCAATGGCGCATCAGTAGGCGATGCCCCAGTAGATCATCTTTTTCGCGGGCTTGCCGCAGATGGCGCACACCTCTCCCAGCTTCTCCTGCGCAAAGGGCATACACCGGGAGGACATGCCGGCTTCTTCCTTCATGCGCATTTCACATGCCAGATCTTCGCACCACATGGTTTTAATGAAGCCGCCTCGGGTCTCCTGGAGCGTCTTGGCCTCGTCCAGAGAGTGGGCCTCATAGGTGTGCTCCTGCAAATTTTTAAGCGCACGCTGATATAGGCCGTCATGTACCTGCGCGAGCAGGGCTTTAGCGCTTTCCGGCGCATCCGCAAGGGAGATAAAGCTCTTCTCCCGATTGTCCCGGCGCACCATGCAGCACTGGCCGTTCTCAATGTCGCGAGGGCCGATCTCCACGCGAAGGGGTACCCCCTTCATCTCCCACTGGGCGCATTTCCAGCCCAGGGAGTTGTCTGAATCGTCCAGCTTAACCCTTAGGCCGGCAGCAGCCAGGGCATCACGAAGCGCTCTGGCGGCTTCCAGTACGCCGGGCTTATGCTGGGCCACGGGCGCCACGATTACCTGAATGGGGGCGATCTTCGGGGGCAGCACCAGGCCATTGTTGTCGCCGTGGGTCATGATGATGCCGCCGATCAGGCGGGTGGAAGCGCCCCAGGAGGTCTGATGGGGATAGGCTCGCTGGTTATTCTCGTTGGTGAAGGTAATGTCAAATGCCCGGGCAAAGCCGTCGCCGAAGTAGTGGGAGGTGCCAGCCTGCAGAGCCTTGCGGTCGTGCATCATGCATTCAATGGTATAGGTGGCCTCCGCGCCGTTGAACTTTTCCTTGTCGGTCTTCTGGCCGCGGGTTACAGGCATAGCCAGGATGTTCTCGCAGAAATCCGCGTAGACGTTCAGCATTCGCTCGGTCTCTTCGATGGCCTCCTGGGCAGTGGCGTGCATGGTGTGGCCCTCCTGCCACAGGAATTCCCGGTGGCGAAGGAAGGGACGGGAGGTCTTCTCCCAGCGCAGCACGCTGCACCACTGATTGTACATCTTGGGAAGATCCCGGTGGGACTGGATGACGTTTTTATAATGCTCGCAGAACAGTGTCTCGGAGGTGGGGCGGATGCAGTAGCGCTCCTCCAGCTTATCATTGCCGCCCATGGTGACCCAGGCACACTCCGGGGCAAAGCCCTCGACATGATCCTTTTCCTTTTGCAGCAGACTTTCAGGAATCAGCATAGGCATGTAGACATTTTCCGCACCGGTCTTCTTGAATTCTTCGTCCATGAGCTTTTGGATGTTCTCCCAGATCGCATAGCCATAGGGACGATAAATAAACATACCCTTGATGGAGGAGTAGTCGATGAGCTCCGCCTTTTTGCACACGTCGGTGTACCATTGGGCAAAGTCCACCTCCATATCGGTAATTTGTTCCACTTTCTTCTCTTTTGCCATGACTCTATTCATCCTTTCGGAAAATGATTCAATAGATATTTTATCACATCTGTCAAGGCTTTGCATAGAATATTGCAGTGTTTGCGCAATAGAATCGCTATTTTCTTGACAGGAGGCGTTTATATGGAAGCCATTACCCTCACCCTGGATTCGGTCACAGCCGCCTTTTATCGAGCCGCAGCCCAGCGGGTCGGACTGCCGGTGGAAACGGTACTCCGGGATGCGCTGTTTCTGCTGGCCGGAGAGCTGTCGCTGGAGGCGCTGGCAAAGGTCAACGGATGAGATCCTCACTGTCGCAGGCAATGCGGCCGAAGGCCCGGTTCAACATATAGCCCCACCTTTTCAATGTGCAAATTTACCGCCCCTACAGATCCAGGGCGATTAAATCCTCCAACGTCTCCCGGCGGACAGCCAGGTAGGCGTCACCCTCCCGTAGCATCACGACGGGGGGACGGGGCACTCGATTATAGTTGGAGGCCATGGAATAGTTGTAGGCCCCGGTGGTGCAGACGCAGATAATGTCACCCCGGCGGGTTGCCTCCGGAAGCAGGATCCCCGGCTGGATGATGTCACCGCTTTCGCAGCAGCGGCCCACAAGGTCACACGGGAAGCTTGCAGGTTCGCTTGCCCGGGAACCGGAGAGGACAGTGTACCTTGCGCCATATAGCGCATAGCGAGGGTTGTCTGTCATGCCACCGTCGATGCTGACGTAATTCTTGTAGCCTGGGATGCGCTTCACGGAACCGGCCTCGTAGACCGTCAGGCCGGCATCCGCCACGATGCTGCGGCCCGGTTCCATCACAACGAAGGGCATAGGGAAGGAATGCTTCTCGCAAAGCGCTTTGATATGCGCAGCCACCTCGCCAATGCGGGCGGGAATATCCACGCTTCCATCGGATTCTACATAGGGCACCCCATAGCCGCCGCCCAGGTTCAAAATATTAGCGGTGTAACCGTAGGCAGCTCGCATTTTCGCCATGAAGTCCACCATGATATCGGCGGCCCGCTGGAAGATATCCTCCTCAAATACCTGAGAGCCGACATGGCAATGGAAGCCCTCCAGGGAGAGATTCGGCAGATGCAGCGCCAGCTTTACCAGAGGCTCCGCCTGGCCGGTCTCGATGCTGGTGCCGAATTTGGAGTCCACCCGGCCGGTGTTGATGGCTTCGTAGGTGTGAGGATCGAGGCCGGGGGTCAGACGCAGGAGAATCCGCTGCACAATGCCTTTTTCCTGTGCCAGCCGGGAAAGCTGTGTCAGCTCATCCTCTCCATCCACCACGAAGTAGCCGATGCCACAGGAGATGGCATAGGCAATATCCGCGTTTGTCTTATTGTTGCTGTGGAAGAAGGCGTGTGACATGGGGAAGCCTGCCTTCTGGGCGGTATAAATTTCGCCGGGAGAGACCACGTCAATGTACATTCCCTCCTCGCGCATGAGTGCATAGATGCGCCGGAAGCTGGCTGCCTTGCTGGCATAGGCGGGCACGGCATGGTCGCCAAAGCTTTCCCGGAAGGCGGACAAATAGGTGCGGCAATTTGCCCGAATGCGCGCCTCGTCCATCAGGTACAGTGGGGTGCCGAAGCGCTGGGCAAGCACACAGACGTCCTGCCCCGCAAAGCAAAGATGCCCTGCGTCGTTGATTGAAAGGTTGCTGGCAAGCAAAGGGCTTCCTCCTATCTGGTTTTATCTATCGTATCCGAAGTCAAATATCGCTGCAGGATTGTCACAAACTGCGCCCGGGTGGCGGTGTGCAGCGGCTGGAGATAGCTTTTGCCATCTACAGAATTGCCGTTGACAAGCCCAGCGGTCACAGCCCAGGAAAGCTCCTTCCTCGCCCAATCCGGCGCCTTCTCCTGATCCGGGAAGGGCACAATTGCGGAGGTGTCCTCGCTCGACGCGCACGCATAGCGGTAGAAGAAAACTGCAAGCTGAGCCCGGGTAACCGGCTGATCCGGGCGGAACGAACCATCGTCATAGCCCAGGACGATCCCGTTCTGGGCAGCCCAGGCGACGGCGCTGCCGTACCAGCTCGTGGGCTCCACATCGGCAAAAATTTTCTCATCGAAGCTCGTGGGGGAACCGGCGGCCCGGTAGAGGATGGACACGACCTCACTGCGCCGGATGGTATTGCCGGGACGGAAGGTGCCATCGGTATAGCCGTTCACAAGCGCCTGAGCAAGGCCGTAGCGCACGCTGTCGTAGTACCAGGTGCCGAAGGGCATGTCGTCAAACAGCGCACTGGGGTCAAACGGATCGAATTCTCCGTCCGGTACCTGGGTGGTATAGAAGGTCTCTTCGCCTTCTAAATAGGAATAGACGCCATAAAGGACAGAATCCTCCCGGAAGTTCAGTGGATCGTCATCGTCTGGATAGCCGATGCGGAATTCTTCCCCGGGACCGTAAATTGGCGTCGGAGGGGACGTCTGGAGAGGTACCTCTACCGGGCTCCAGCCTACGAAGGAATAGGCGTGCTCCTGGTTGCGGGGTGTGCCGAGGGGGGTGGGAAGTCTGCCGTCATCGTAGAGATAGCCATGCAGATCGCGGCATTTCACGCCATCGGGCAGCTCCAGCGCCACGGTCACCTCCAGCCGGGGAAGGATCCAATCGCTCTTCACGGTTTGCAGCGTGTCCGGATCCTGGGGGAAGGCGTCCAGATTGGAGGCCACCACAGGGAAAGCGCTGCGGGCGTCGATGGCTTCACGCAGCGTGTGGCTGGTCCATTCGCTGGGCCAATCATAGAAGGCGCTAATCGTGGGCGAGTAATCCCAGGCGCCCCAGGTGTCCTTAGCAGCAGCCACGGCATCACTCATGGAGCCACCGTCGCTGAGCACCTCCATGGCCGTGCCGAACCAGCAATCATCCGCACCAACCGTGACCTCCTGGGAGTAGCCGTAGACCACGCCAACCCCTCGGTCCAGCATTGGCTTACAAATGCCCTCGGTGGCCATGCCGAAGCAGATGCCGCACCAGAGCAGATTGCCGGGGGCGTCCTTTTCCATGTGGTTGGAGATGGCAGTGCCATCCACCTCATAGAAGCCGGCACGACCGTTCCTTCCACCGTAGTAGGCGTGGCAGACTCCGGCGGCTTCGTCGTAGGCATAGTCGTCCTGGGTAATGCCCCGGTCGGTTTGCAGGCAGATGTAGGAGGTGCGCCAGTCGCTGTCGGTTTCACCGTGGCTGTCGATCAGGACAACGGCAGCGTCCTCTATGGCGGCAGCCAGAGCATCGATGGTTGCCCGACTTTGCGTGTACCGGTCGAAGCTGCCGCCGGTGCAGTGGGCGAGTGCCTTACCCCAGGTATCGTAGCTGCCGGCTTTGAAGTCGAAGGTTTCGTCCAGGCCGTAGTAGGGGCCAAAAAGATAGACATCCCTTGCTGAGGCAGTGGCAGCTTTTATCGCCGCCTCCTCGGGCAGCTCCACCGGCGCAGAGGAAGCGCTCTGGCAGCCGGTCATCCTGGCGTAGAGGTAAGGGCTGAAGCGGCAGGAGATTCCCTCCGGCGTCTGCCAGGTCAGATCGTTCCCGGTGCGGCGCACCGAACCGGGTACCACGCCCTCGGCGTTTTCGAGATAGCGCTCTACGGCGTCTGCCCGGGTTTCATCGTTCATGACAGCCTTTTTGCCCAGAATCGTGGCATAAAGGCCGGCAAAAATCTTGTCTGCCCCGGAGTAATCCAGAGCCGGCTGGGCAGCAGATCCTGCTGGCAGCATGGTTCCCAGCAGAACAACGCACAGCAGAAGCGAAAGGATGCTGCGAAAAACCTTTTTCATTGAATGTACCGCCTTTCTTGTCGTATGTGGATCAGTTCTTTTTCACAGAATAATCACGGTAACACAGATTTACATCTACAGAAGTCTCCACACCCGGCACCTTGCCCTCGCAGCTATACTGCCATAGCTGCACCTCGTAGGCAAAGCTTTGGGCGTCGGCGTATTCTGCCAGCCAGAATTCGTAATCCCGCAGGGCAGAAAGATTGTAGTGGTTGTATCCATAGCTCTGGTTGAAATAGATCCCGGGCGTATAGCCAGCCTGGGCAATCTGTTCGCAGAAGGCTTGCGCGAACTGCGTCATTTCCGGGCCAGTCACCTGATCGGTGCGGGCGTCGGCAGAGATGCCCTCCCAGTCAAACAGCACGGGATAGCGAATGATGTAACCGTCGATGGAGTCCAGCACAAACCAGGCCTCCTCCAGGGCCTCCTCCTCGGATGTGGCCTGAGAGAAGAAGTAAATGCCCACATCCAGCCCGGCGGCCAAAGCACCCTCGATATTCTGCCGCGCAGTCGTGTCGCAGAACAGCGCTCCGTCGGTGTAGCCCCGGTAGCCCACCCGGATAATGGCAAAATCAATTCCAGCATCTGCCACTGCCTGCCAGTCAATTTCCTTCTGGTGAGAGGAGACGTCGATGCCTGCCCGGGATACCTCGCTGGCGGCGCAGTGGATCAGGTTGCCCTTTCGGTAGTAGTCGGTCTTGGTGTAGGGATTCAGCGGCACCTGCTGATCCTCCGGCGACAGGAGGTTCCCAAGAAATTGTCCACCCAGGCGAACCGTCTGGCCCAGAGAGGGAAAGAACTTCTCCCCGGTTCGCCGCATGTAGATGCGCGTGCCCACCAGGGTCACAAGCAGAGCTCCAGCCAGGAGCAGCACAAGCAGGGCAATGAGAATGGGATGCTTTTTTCGTTTTCTACGCTTTGCCATGGAAGCCTCCTGATGTAAATGCAGCGTGTTTTTGTCAGTATAACACATCTGCTTTATATGTACAAGGAAATTCTTTTTTTCATAAAGAAGGCGTGAAAGGGATTGATTTTTTTGCGGTTTCATGTCACAATATAGAAAAACACCGACGCATTTGCAAGGAGCATATCATGGGACAAGATCACCAGACCAGCCCCGGAGAGGATCGGCTGACCCGGCTTCGCCAGCAGCGCCGCAAGCGTAAACGTCGCCAGCGGATTTCTGCCTTAATTACCGTGTTGGCCATTGTTCTTCTGACCGGAGCAATTATTTTAATTCTGAATGACGGAGGCAGGATCCTTGCAGGTCTTCTCGGCAGCAAGCAGGAGAAGCCAGTGCAGGAGGCGCAGCATGAGTCGGAGAAGTTTTCCACCGTGACCATAGCCGCTGTGGGCGACATTGCCATCAGTGACTCGCTCTTGGTCGATGCCCGCAAGGCGGATAGCTATGACTTCTCCCCCAGCTTTTTCGGTGTGGCGAGCCTGTTGGGGCAAGCGGATCTGACGGTGGGAAATCTGGAGTGCATCTTTGCGGATTCGCCCTATGGCTCGGCTACCTCCAGCGCTCCCGCAGTCCTGGCCGATACCCTGGCCGGCCTGGGCTTTGATCTGCTGCAAACAGCCAATTCCACCTCCATCCTCGGGGGCATGTCCGGCCTGGAGGATACCATCGACGTCATCAAGCAGGCCGGAATGCAGCCGGTGGGTACCTTTGCTTCCCAGCAGGCCCGCCGCGACAGCGGCGGTGTGACCGTCCGGGAGGTGAACGGGGTGCGGGTGGCCTTTATCGCCTTTACCAAGGGCCTTGGCAATATGAGCCTGCCGGAGCATACCGAGTACGCTGTCAACCTTCTCTACTCCGACTACGATACCAACTACAGTAAGCTGAACACCGACGGCATTGCCAATGCGATGGCAGAGGCCAGAAAGCAGGATGCCGATGTGATCATTGCCCTGGTGCACTGGGGCAGCGAATACAGCCAAGAGGTAAGCAAGGCGCAGAGGCAAATCGCCCGTCTCCTGTACGAAAACGGAGCCGACGCCATTATCGGTACCCATTCCCACCTGGTGGGCCCCCTGGAAGCCGAGACCGTCACACTGAGCGACGGCTCTGCCAAGGATGTTGTCACGGCCTATGATCTTGGCAATTTCTACACCGATTCCACCAAATCTGGCGCACAGACAAGCCTGGCGCTCCAGCTAACCTTCACCCGAAATAATTGGACCGGCAAGACGACCCTTACCGACTACAGCTATACACCCCTTTATTGTGCGGACTTGGGCGTCCGAGAGCCGAACCGTTACCAGGTGTTGGAGATTGAGAATGCGCTAGCGCTGTACGAGCAGGGTTATGCCTACCGAGTTCCGGCGGAGCTCTATGCTCAGCTGAAGGAGGAGCTTGCAGCCCTCCCAGACGACCTCTCGCTGCCGGACGAAAGCTAAACAAAAAATGGAGCCTGCATGAAAAGTGATCTGTCTGCGGCAAAAATTATGGTTGCGGCGGCAGAGCTGCCGCCGCGCATTGCTCTGCCGGAGCGACGCACAGACTGTCAAAAAGCCGCAAAGACTTGGATGACAGAGTCGCAGGGGGAAAGAGTGAAGGGGGCAAGGCCCATCCTTCGTGTGCAATCAAACCGTTTTCAAAGCTTTGAAAAACGCCTCCACAAAAAAGACCCCACTTTTGTCTACTATGGTAAAAGTGGGGTCTGCGCGTGTTTTAAGAAAAATATCGAAGCCTGATTTTTACTTCGGGCATTCGAAATCGTCCGAAAAGACTGGCATTTATTTTCTTGATCTTTATTTTTTATTGCAGCTTTACAACGGTGAGGTTGCTGTTTTCATAGTTATTGGAGGAACCGCTGTTGTTGACGACAGTGAGCACATCGTTTCCAGTGGCGTTGAGGATTGTAGAGACGGAAAGACGCTGCTGTTCACCACCGTTGGTGTTGAGATTGGTCACGGCATAAGGCAGTACTGTGCCGTTGAGCGCCAGTGCTGCGCCGACGAGACCGCTATTGCCTCGGCTTGCATTGGCTTCAAAATTGACCAAATACTGACCAGGGGTGAGTGTGACGCCTGTTGTCCCGGATGCAGTAATGTCGCCTGTAGAGTTGATCACGTTATTCGGCATTGTAATCGCCGCACCGTTTTGCACTGACCGAGACGGAATACCGTAAAGCAGTGCGTTTTGACTGGTAGTTGCCACACCTGGCTCACCCTGCGGGCCGGGTTCACCCTGCGGGCCGACTTCGCCCTGCGGGCCGACTTCGCCCTGCGGGCCGGGTTCACCCTGCGGGCCGGGTTCACCTTGCGGGCCGGGTTCACCCTGCGGGCCGGGTTCGCCCTGCGGGCCGGGTTCGCCCTGCGGGCCGGGTTCACCCTGCGGGCCGACTTCGCCCTGCGGGCCGGGTTCGCCCTGCGGGCCGACTCCGCCCTGCGGGCCGGGTTCACCCTGCGGGCCGGGTTCACCCTGCGGGCCTGGTATACCCTGGGGGCCGGGTTCGCCCTGCGGGCCTGGTATGCCCTGGGGGCCTGGTCTACCCTGGGGGCCTGGTCTACCCTGTGGGCCTGGTCTACCCTGCGGACCCGGTGGACCCGGTGGCCCCATCGGCCCGGCCGGCCCGCGGCATCCACAATTGCCAAAGTTCCTGTAATGATTATTATTATAGACTGGCATAGTATCCCTCCACCATAAAAAATTCAGGAAAAGCGCTTAGCAAAGCGCTCAACTCAGTATATGTATCTCTGCGGTGCCCGGCACATTCATTGCTGCATTTTCAACAGCTATTGTAGCCTACTGCAAGTTGCCTAAAAAACCAGGATCTCATTTCTGAGACCCTGGAGAAAACGGTTTGTTTTTTCATCTGTCGATTTGATAGGGAGCGGTTCAAACGAAACAGTCCCAAAACCTTGCTAGAACTAGCACATGCGACACTGTACCTTGTCTGTTTTATCTCAAATGCAGCCGACACCCCTACGACTCCGGCGCTCGGGCGGCGCTGAATTGGCTGTAGACCTCTCCGGGGCGGATCTCACTTTCGGCCAACTCCGCCAGCTCTGATACGGTCACAAACGCATAGTCCTGCGCACGGAGGGTGTCGATAATTTTTGCTGCTGCGTCAATGGAGCTTTGGTGCATATCGTGGAGCAGAATAACGCTGCCATTTTCTGCCTTTTCGCACACCCGGCGGGCAATTTCGGCGCTGTCGTGGCAGCTCCAGTCCTTCGGATCCACCGACCAGAGGATCACCGTAAGCCCCGCATCCCGGGATTCGCTCCGCACCGTGTCGTTCCATGCGCCGCAGGGAGGACGCAGCAGCACCGGCTTCTTCCCCGTTTTTTCATAGATCAGGCTAGTGGTTGCCTGAAGCTCCTCCCGGAGGGTCTCCGGGTCCATGGTGTCAAAGCAGGTGTGGCTATAGCCATGTACGCCCAGCTCGTGTCCTGCCTTGCTGAGGGAAGCAGGCTGATCCGGGTAAGCCTCGATCCGGTAGCCACAGAGAAAAAACGTCGCCTGCACTCGCCGTTTTTCCAGCATTTCGAGCAGCACTTCGGTATTTTCCCCGCTGGGGCCGTCATCAAAGGTCAATGCCACATAGCTTGTTGCTGTGGCGGACGATCCAAGCGTCAGAACCAGCAGTGTCAGAAACACACACAATAGTTTTCTCAACAGAACCTCTCCCTTGCATTTTTTCTTAGGATACCCCATTTTCGCCTTTTCTTGCACATCCATTGACGAACGGCTAAAAACGAAGTATGATACAGAAAAACGAAAGGAACCCCAGCCTATGTCAAGCCTCATCTGTCCGATCTGCGGCGCACCCCTTGCCATAGAGTCGCCTGCCTGGTATTGCAGCGGCGGGCACTGCTTTGATGTTGCCAAGCAAGGTTATGTAAACTTGCTGCCGGTACAGCAGAAGCATTCGCTCCATCCCGGCGACACCCTGGCCCAGGTTCATGCCCGGCGGCGGTTTCTGGAGGCCGGATTTTACGCACCCATTGCCCAGGCGGTAGGCGCACTCCTGGAAAGGTCGGGGCGGGTTCTTGATGTGGGCTGCGGAGAAGGCTATTACCTCCGGCAGCTTGGGGCACAGTTTCCGGCCCTTAACCGCTGGGGCGTTGATATTTCCCGGGACGCGGTGCGTCTGGCAGCAGGCGCCGATAAGGGGGCACACTACCTGGTGGCCACCGCTGCCCGGCTGCCCTTCTCGGCTGGAAGCTTTGACGCTGTGCTCTCTCTGTTTGCCCTGACCGTTCCGGAAGAATTTCACCGGGTACTGGCTCCCGGAGGCTGGTATGTGCAGGCGCTCACCGAGGATGACCATCTACATCAGCTCAAAGCACTCATCTATCCTACCGTGACCCACCGGGATAAGGCGCTCTCTCCCGACCTTCCGGGCTTTGCGCTCTTGGCACAGCAGGAGCTGAAATTCGATATTATGTTAACCAGCGGGACGCAAATCCAGGATTTGCTGGCCATGACGCCCCACTATTGGCGCATCACAAAGGAGGGCGCAGCCCGTGCCGCCAGCGCCAATACTCTCCGGGACACCGCCCACATCCGCCTGAACCTCTACCGCGCCGAACGTCTCCCGCGTTAGACCGGCCTGCCATACTTATAGAGATTCTATGTCAATCGTTGGGGTAGAGCCATAAAAAACAGCCATATGCTAATCATACGGCTGCCATTTCATGTGAGTTTAATTATGTTTATGCGTATTCTCCATCAACTCTTCAATAGATGGTATTTGACATATCGTATCAGAAAGATACTGAGGATCTGGATGTGTAGGCTTAATGTCTGGATGCGCAAGGAAAAACTTTAATCGAGCCTTTTCCTCAATATCGCGAAGAATATGCGCAAACGCCAATATATTATATGCGCCTGAGTGTCTAATCTGATATAACTCATATTCCCACGAGTCTCGTTCTTTCGCTGAAATTGGGATTCCATCCTTAAATATCTGACGGTCTTCTAAGCAAACGTCCTCAAAAACTGAGCGTGGAAGTATTACCTTGGAAAAAGCATAATCAACTCGTGCATCAATAAAAGTACATAGAATTGAAAATGCTAACGTAATTGCGAGATGTTCGTTGAATGTCCATATCTGCGCATTACCATTTTCATCTGATCTATAATATTGTGAATCAATCTTTTTTATTGGTTTTGCTTTTAAAACTGCAATCATAAATGCAGCCGCAACTTTATGGCGATTAAGTACTCCGTTTTCGTCAATCATATAGTGTTCTTTTGCATAATCTATTGTATCTGAATAATGCTTTTTTACATCATTTGCAGCGCTTTCAGGCAAAAAAAGCCCCCCATGCGTAGTAAATAATTGATGATATGTCGGCATTACAATAATACGCCAAATACTATCAAAAGTTGCTTTTTTCATATGGTATTCCCTCGGACGATGGTATTAATTGGAATATTAAATGTTAGTTAATCGCAAATATTTCTTCGATATATCATCTAAGTGAACATCGCTATTTTGGTCTTTGCCCTGAACACATATGTTTTTTTTGTGAACAACAACTCTATAGGCTGCAAATATAGAAAATAGAATAGCAATTCCCAGCGCAATAATAGCAATATAAATTTCATTCATATTAAAATCCTTTTTATACAAAAATGAATGGGTTAATGTATCGTTTCGTTCTTGATTGACCGATTATACAGTTGCATGATCTTCACAAATAAAGGATACCCTTTTATCGGGATGCAACTCACAGGAAGTACAATAAGCAAAGCACGCATAAAAACCGAAATTTTGATATTATTAAAATTCTGCATGTTGAGTGAAAGATATGCCCAAAGACTGCATGTATAAAGCAGTCCAATAAGGAAGCATACCAAGAGCATTACAAAAAGATGACGATTACCAATCATAAGGCTCTGAATATCATCTGCAAATCCAATGAATATCGGGAAGAAATAAATAAGCGATGTGATAATAATCATGGACGAATCTTGGTCTAGTACAGCGCGGACGTATGTGATATAACCTACTATGCTAAAGGCAAACAACAGGCTAACGCTAACAAGTGATTTTTCATTCATAAATATATCATTCCCCCTGTGTCGAAGAAAAGAGATTCATCGATTCCTGATAAATATATTAACGCATATTTACCTTAAATGCAAGAACAAAATACATTTTTTTTCAAAAAAAAACATATTTTGACTTATAGAACCACATAAAATCGTGCCGGAGTTTTTTCTCCGACACGATCTGATACTATTTCATTTTGTCTCTAGCCCAACCATTGACATAGAGCCCTTTATTCACTGTCTCTCATAAAGGGTGCATATCAGGGTCGGTGCGCTGCGATTTGATATTGTTACAGTTTAGAGCTCTAGCTGATCCGCAGGCAGAGCGGCGACCACGGCGGCGCAGCGGGGGCAGAGGTTATCCTCGCCGGGCGCCTGGGTCTGCACCCAGCAGCGGGGACACTTCTGGCCGGGGGCGTTGCTGACGGCGATGGTGAGGCCCGGGAAATTGCTGCCCTGGCCGCAGATGGCGTCCTCGGGAGCGTCGCCAAAGCAAACCTCGGAAACGATAAACAAATCCTTCAGGTTGATTCCCTCCACCGCCTTGCAGACTGCCTCGGCGCTGCTGTCACCGGGGCACAAGGTGACCTGGGCTTCCAGGGCTTTGCCGATGCGTTTTTCGGCGCGAGCGGCCTCCAAAACGCCGTTGACGTCCTGCCGAAGCGCGATGGCGCTGCGCCAGGCCTCCATGCGGTCGGCGTCGAGCTGGTAGGCATCGAAGGGCTTGTCCATCTGATTGAGCAGGATGTTGCGGGGATCGTCCTGTGCGCGATGCGGCATGGCCAGCCAGATTTCGTTGCAGGTGAAGGCAAGAATCGGGCTAAAGAGCTTGGCAATCGCGCCCAGGGTCAGGTAGAGGACGGTCTGCGCGCTGCGGCGGCTGAGGCTGTCGGCCCCGTCGCAGTAGAGGCGATCCTTGATGATGTCCAGATAGAACGAGGAGAGCACCAGCACGCAGAAATCGTTGATGGCATGCGACACGGTGAAGAATTCATACTCATCATAGGCCTTCTCGCAGCGGACAAGCAGCTCATTGAGCTTCGTCATGGCCCAGAGGTCAAGCTCCGGCATTGCTTCCGGGGCAACGAGCTGCTCGGGGTCGAAGTCCACCAGATTGTCCAGCATGAACTTGCAGGTGTTGCGGAATTTCAGATAGTTCTGGCTGAGCTGCTTGAAGATTTCATCCGAGCAGCGCATGTCGGCGTGGTAGTCGGCGGAGCCGGCCCACAGGCGCAGAATGTCGGCGCCGTACTTGGCGATGATTTCAGCCGGGTCCATGCCGTTGCCGAGGCTCTTGTGCATGGCGCGGCCCTCGCTGTCCACCGTCCAGCCGTGGGTCACGCATTCGCGGAAGGGGGCGCCCTTGCCCAGTGCGCCCACGCCAATCAGCAGGGAGCTCTGGAACCAGCCGCGATACTGATCCGCGCCCTCAATATAGAGGTCTGACGGCCAGAAGCCCTGGTCGCGCTGCATAGCGGAAAAATGAGTCGAGCCGGAGTCGAACCAGCCGTCGAGGGTGTCGGTCTCCTTCTCGAAATCCTTGCCGCCGCAGTGGGGGCAGGAGAAGCCCTCGGGCACCAGATCGTTCGCCTCGCGTTCAAACCAGGCGTTGGAGCCAAATTCTTCAAACAGGCCGGAGATGAAGCCGACCGTTTCGTCGTTGCAGATGGGCTTGCCGCAGTCCTTGCAGTAGACCACCGGGATGGGCAGACCCCAGCGGCGCTGACGGGAGATGCACCAATCGGCGCGTTCCCGAATCATGGAAATCAGCCGCTCCTTGCCCCAGGTGGGGATCCAGCGCACATCGTCGGTGGCAGCCACGGCGGCGTCCTTAAAGGCGTCCACGGAGCAGAACCACTGCGGGGTGGCACGGAAGATGATGGGGCTCTTGCAGCGCCAGCAGTGGGGATAGGAGTGGACAACCTCCTCCTGGGCAAACAGCAGGCCCGATTCCTTCATATCCTTGAGGATGATGGGATTGGATTCGTCGGTGGTGAGGCCGGCGTATTTTCCGGCATAGTCGGTGTGGCGGCCCTGATCGTCCACGGGCACTACCATCTTGATGCCGTAGCGGGTGCAGGTCTGGTAGTCCTCCGCGCCGAAGCCCGGGGCGGTGTGGACGCAGCCGGTACCGGAATCCATGGTGACGTAGTCGGCCAGCAGCAGCCGGGAGGTCTTATCCAGGAAGGGATGCCGCGCCAGCATATTTTCAAAGAAGGCACCCGGATAGGTGGCCAAGATTTCATAGCTGTCAAAGCCGCCAATGCCCATGACCTTCTCGGTCAGCGGCTCTGCCATGATATAGATTTCGCCGTTGGGCGCTTTTACGAGCGCATAGGTTTCCCGGGGATTCAGGGCGATGGCCAGGTTGCCGGGCAGGGTCCAGATGGTCGTGGTCCAGATCACGAAGTAGGTGTTGGCAAGATCGAAGCCCGCCAGCTTGCCCAGGTCGTCGTGCATGGGGAATTTGACATAGACCGTGGTGCAGGGATCGTCCTGGTATTCGATCTCGGCCTCTGCCAGGGCAGTCTCGTCCTTGGGGCACCAGTACACGGGCTTGAGGCCCTTATAGATATAGCCCTTCTTGAACATCTCGCCGAAGACCTTGACCTCCTCGGCCTCAAAGCCCTTGTCCATGGTCTTGTAGGGATGGGCCCAGTCGCCCACGACGCCCATGCGGCGGAAGCCCTCCATTTGCCGGTCGATATAGCGCTGGGCAAAATCCTGGCAGGCGGAGCGGAAGTCGGCGATGCTCATGGCCTTGTGGTTGAGCTTATTCTGCTTGATGATGGCGGACTCAATGGGCATACCGTGGTTATCCCAGCCGGGGATATAGGGGGTGTAGCGACCCCGCATGGCATACATACGCACAATAAAATCCTTGAGCGCCTTGTTGAGCGCGTGACCCATGTGGATATCGCCATTGGAGAAGGGAGGGCCGTCGTGGAGAGAGAAGCGGGGCTTTCCCTCGTTTTTTTTGAGCATTTCGTTGTAGAGGTCGAGCTCGTTCCACTGGGCGAGCATTTCCGGCTCCCGCTTGGGCAGGCCGCCCCGCATGGGGAAGCCGGACTTTTGCATGTTCAAAGTTTTTTTGTATTCCATAGAATCCTCCAGATTTTTAAAATCAAAATTGTATGAAAAAGCCCGCTGTCCCCCGCGAAGAAAAGAGCAGCGTGTCAAAAACTTTTTTGACACTGACACGCTCAGACTGTCAAAAAAACCGCTAAAGCCTGGATGACTGAGTCGCAGGGGGAAGAGTGAAGGGGGGCAAGGCCCGCCCTTCGCGTTCAATCAAACCGTTTTTCAAAACTTCCTCGAAGTTTTGAAACACGCCTCAGCGTGTCAAAAACTTTTTTGACACTGACACGCTCAGACTGTCAAAAAAACCGCTAAAGCCTG
>JAZLFG010000056.1:0-47169 GCA_045615685.1 Faecousia sp. | reverse complement strand
GGGGACGGGTCTCTGTGTCATGCGACACAGAGAACCGTCCCCTGTGTTGCGGCCTGTGTCATGCGACACAGGGAACCGTCCCCTGTGTTGCGCGTCCCCTGTGTTGCAGGAAATCTGCCGCCAAATTGCTTGTAAGAGGTCGCATTTTGTGATAATATATAAGGTACAAAAACGGAGCTTTGGGAGGTGAGCGGATGCAGACGCTGCTGCATATTTGCTGTGCGCCGTGCTCGAATATGTGCATCGAGACCCTGCGGGGCGAGGGCATAGAGCCGGTGGGCTTTTGGTACAATCCCAACATCCACCCCTTTACCGAGTATCGCAGCCGCCGGAATTGCCTGCGGGACTATGCGGAAACTATCGACTTAAAGCTCATCGAGCGAAACGACTATGGGCTTCGTCCCTTTGTGCGGGCGGTGGCGGAGGATATTCCGGGCCGCTGCGTCACCTGCTATACCCTGCGCTTTTCTGCCGCCGCACAGATGGCAGTCCAAGAGGGATTCGATTCCTTCACCTCCTCGCTCTTCATTTCTCCCTACCAAAATCACGACCTCATGATCGAATGCGCCGAGCGAGCTGCGCTTGCCTATGGGGTGAAGTTCCTCTATCGGGATTTCCGCCCCTATTTTCAGGAAGGGCAGAATCGCGCCCGGGCGCTGGGATTCTATATGCAGAAATACTGCGGCTGCATCTTCTCTGAGGAGGAGCGCTACCTCAAGCCAAGCAAAATCCTTCCGTGAACAGGAGACTGCCCTATGGACGAACGCGAACACCACAAACGCAAAGAGCGAAGCGATTTGATCTGGACGTTTATTATTGTAGGCGCCTTTCTTACAGCATGGCCGATTGGCGTGGTGCTGGCAATTCTGAAGGGACGCCATGTCCTGCCGGATATCGCCATGAATCTTAGCACCGGACAAAAGGACGCCTGGTCGGAGGCTCAGCCAGACGAGGCCCAGCCCCGCCGCGCCCAGGACTGGGCAGACCAGGCCAAGCAGCAGGCCGACCGCGCTCGGCAGCAGTCCCAGTACTGGGCAGAGCAGGCCAGACAGCAGGCCGAGCGTACCCGGCAAAAGGCTGCCCAGTGGGCTGTGCCGGTGCAAAATCAGAAGCCTGCCCAACCGCAGGAAAAATCGAAACGCTTCAAAAAGCTGCGCTTCGGCAAGCCTATGTTTGTCCTCGGCCTGTGCATCGGCGGGGTGGGGCTTTTCTCGCTGACACAAACTATGTCGGCGTTCACCGGCCTTCGGGCCTTTTTTAAGGAGGGGCTTTTCCCAACTGGGCTGGTGGCTCTGGGCATTTACCTGACGGTATACGGCCTTCTGCGGACGCGGCAATCCCGACGCTTGCAGGAATATGCCAGCATCATCCAGCCGAATCACGACTATTATGCCATCCACGCCCTCTCCGACCGCACCGGCCGCCCCTACCGGCAGGTGCTCTCCGACCTCCAAAAAATGGTGGAGCTGCGCTACTGGCCCCAGGCCTGGATTGACCGCAAGCACGGCAGGCTGATGTTCACCGAGTACAGCGCGGAAAGCCCGGAGCCGCCGAAGGAAGACCCCGCTCCCCAGCGCGACGATCGGGCCGAACAAGTACTGGCACGCATCCGTCACGACAATGACCTGATCCAAGACGAGGCAATCTCCCGCAAAATTGACCGCATTGAGCTTGTAACCGGCGAAATCTTCCGCTACCTGGCCAAGCACCCCGAGCGGGAGGGCGAGCTTCGCACCTTTATGGACTACTACCTGCCCCAAACCCTGAAAATTCTGGAGACCTACGCCCAATTGGAGGTGCAGGGGGTGGAGACGGAGAACATTCGCAAGGCCAAGGCGCAGATCAGCGCCATGCTCGACCAGCTAACCGAGAGCTATGAGCGCCAGCTCGACAAGCTCTTTGACACAGACGTGCTGGATATTTCCGCGGACATCGAGGTCATGCGTCAAATGCTCCGCAGCGAGGGCCTGACCCCAGATGAACTGACGCTGAAAAAATAACACAAACACCTACAAAGAAAGCGGGGGACGCCCAATGACTTGCCTGAAATGCGGCCGAACCGTGCCGGAGGGGACGCTCCTGTGCGCCGAATGCCGGGTGCAGCGGCCCATGGCCACAGCGCCGAAGCCTGCACCCATTCGAGAGGAGCAGCTCCTCCCAAAATTGCACAGGAGCCGACGTCGGCTGCGCCGTTGGCTGGCGGTGAGTGCGCTTGTGATCCTTTGCCTGATCGGGCTGGCGGCAGGGCTTTTTCACTACCTGCATGAACAAAACAGCCGGATTGCCGCGCAGACCTCGCGCATTAACTCTCTGGAGACGGCCATTTCTGATGTGCAGAAGGAGCTGGATCAGGCGAATGCCCTAAACGACACCCTGCGGGGAAATATGACGAACCTCCAGCAGGCTCTGGCTGCTTATGAAACTCTTACCGGCCTCAGCCCAGAGGAAGTCACCGCCGCTCCGAATCAAGCCGAGCTTTTGCCAAACTAAAGGAGCCAAATTTTGGATACCTCACAAATTTTTTCTCAAATGCTGCTGCTCTTTGCGCTGATCGCCCTGGGCTTCCTCGCAGGGAAGACCCGGGTGCTGACCGCAGAGTCCAATCGGCACCTGACCCGGCTGGTGCTGTACATCACAAACCCCTGCACCATCGTCTATAGCGTCCTGTCTGGGGAGGCCCAACTGACCATCCCGGAGCTATTCATGCTCACGGCCATTGCCCTGGCCTTCTTTCTGGCGCTCATCGCGCTTGCGCATTTCGTTCCGAGGCTTTTGCATGTGCCGCAGGCACATGCGGGCATCTATCGATTCATGACGGTGTTCTCCAACATCGGCTTCATGGGCTTTCCGGTGGTGCGGTGCGTCTATGGACAGGGGGCAGTGTTCTATGCCGCTGTATTCAACCTGTTTTTTCAGTTCTTCGCCTACACCTACGGCGTCCGGCAGGTTTCGCGGGATACGCCCCTCTCTTTCAAAATGCTCCTGCAGCCCGTGATCCTCGCGGCACTGACGGCCTATCTCATCTACCTGACCTCCGCCAGGCAGGCGATTGTCTCCTGCCGGCCCGGAAGGCTCCTGACGGATGCGCTTGGCATGGTAAACGGCATCACAAGCCCCCTTTGCATGATCGTCACCGGCGTGGGACTTTCGCTGGTGCCGCTTCGGAGGGTGCTGACCAACTGGCGGCTGTATCTTCTCTCCATAGGCAAGCAGATTCTGCTCCCTCTGGCGGTGTATTTCCTGCTGTCGCCTCTGGTTGGCAATCCGCTGATCCTTGGCATCTGTGTCATCATGGCGGCCATGCCCATCGCCACCTCGGCCACACTGTTCTGCGCCCGATACGATGGGCCGGGGGATGTGGCGGCCTCGGGCGTGTTCCTGTCCACACTCCTGAGCGTCCCGACGGTGCCGATTTTGATGATGATTCTATTTTGAGGTAACATGATGGAACCGAAACAGTTTCTCTCCATTGTCCACCTGTGCGAGGGGCTGAAGAACATCCCCCGCCACAGCGACACCTCCACCGGCCGCCGGGAGAGCGTGGCCGAGCATAGCTGGCGCATCGCGCTGATGGCCTTCCTCCTCCGGGACGAATACCCGGATTTGGACATGGACAAGGTGACTGCGATGTGCCTGATCCACGACCTGGGGGAAATTTTCACCGGCGATAAGCCCGCCTTCTTAAAAACCGACGAGGACACCGCCCTGGAGCAGCAGCTCTACCATGCCTGGATCGCCCAGCTTCCCCCAAAGCTTTCGGAGGCAATGCAGGCACTCCTCGCTGAAATGGAAGCGCGGCAAAGCCCGGAGGCAAAGCTCTACAAGGCCCTCGACCGAATCGAGGCAGTCATTCAGCACAATGAAGCGCCCATCACCTCCTGGCTGCCTCTGGAATACGAGCTGCAAAAAACGTATGGCACCGCCGAGTGCGACTTTGACCCCTATCTGCGTGCGCTTCGCGCGGCCGTTCTGGCGGAAACCCTGGAAAAAATTCAGCAGGAGCCGCCTTCAAAATAAATAAACCGCTGCGAAATATAGATCCTTTCTGCCAATGTGCCTATGAAACAGGCGCAGAACTCTTGGAATTTTGGGATAATTTGAAAGAAAGAGTTGCAATTGATTTAAAACATTGCTAAAATAAAGTATGTCTCCCAGGAGAAATTTTAATGAAGGAGAATTTCGCATGAAAAATGAAAGAGAAAGATTAGGCAGCCGCCTCGGGTTTATCCTGCTGAGCGCCGGCTGCGCGATCGGCTGCGGTAACGTCTGGAAGTTCCCGTGGATGACCGGTCAATTCGGCGGCGGCGGCTTCGTGCTGATCTACATCCTCTGCCTGATTCTGCTGGGCCTGCCTGTCATGATCATGGAGTTCGCCCTCGGCAGAGCTTCCCAGGCCAGCCCCGTCCGGATGTACCAAAAGCTCGAAAAGCCCGGCCAGAAATGGCACCTGCACGGCTACCTCGCCCTGTTCGGCAATGTTTGCCTCATGGCCTTCTACACCGTCGTCACCGGCTGGATGATCTACTACTTCGTCAGCTTCCTCACCGGCCACACCGCTGACCTCGGCTTCGTTGGCATGATTTCCAACCCCGGCATCAATGTCACCTATCTGGCGATTGCCGTGGCGCTGGGCTTCGGCATTCTGTGCTTCAACCTCCAGGGCGGCCTGGAGCGCGTCACCAAGTACATGATGGTAGCCCTCCTCCTGCTCATGATCGCCCTGGCCATTCGCTCCGCCACCCTCGACGGCGCAGCAGAGGGCCTCACATTCTACCTTCTGCCCGAATTCTCGAAGATCAACGGCGAAGTCATCGTGGGCGCCATGAACCAGGCCTTCTTCACTCTAAGCCTCGGCATCGGCTCCATGGCAATCTTCGGCAGCTACCTCGGCAAGGATCGCTCCCTCATGGGCGAATCCATCAACGTCATCGCGCTCGATACCTTCGTGGCACTGATGGCCGGCTTCATCATCTTCCCCGCCTGCTTCACCTACAATGTCGAGGTCGGCGCAGGCCCCTCGCTCCTGTTCGACACCATGGCAACCGTGTTCGTCAACATGGGCGGCGGCCGCTGGTGGGGTACGCTGTTCTTCCTGTTCATGGTCTTCGCGGCCCTGTCCACAGAGCTTGCAGTGTTTGAGAACATCCTCGCCTGCATCCGCGAGATGACCGGCTGGAGCCGCCCCAAGGGCTCGCTCATCTGCGGCGTGGGCATGTTCCTGATCTCCCTGACCACGGCGCTGGGCTACAGCGTGTTCAAGTTCCAGCCCTTCGGAGAGGGTACCGCATGGCTCGATTTCTGGGATTTCATCGTCAGCACCAACCTGCTGCCCATCGGCTCGCTGATCTTCGCCATCTTCTGCTGCAGCAAACGCTACGGCTGGGGCTGGGATAACTTCATGGCCGAGGCCAACACCGGCAAGGGCCTGAAGGTGAAGCGCTTCATGAAGCCCCTGTTCATGTACTTTGTCCCCGCCATCATCCTCTTCCTGTATGTCTATGGCCTGCTCGATTTCTTCCATGTGATCTGATTTTTATAAAACCAACGGGCGCACCGCTTGTGGTGCGCCCGTTTTGTATATTCAATCATTGGTCCAATCGCCGCTGCCGCTGACCGGGATGGGGTCCCCCAGGAAGGTGGGCTTCGGCTGGAGGATGGTCTTGCCAAAATCCTTCACCCTGGCGAGGATCTCCCGCGCCTCGCGCAGCCACTGGCCCGCATAGATGTGGTCATCGGCTGCCACGCCGTAGGCCTCCAGGCCCAGGCGCTCGGCGATGTACAGTGCGCGGTACAGGTGATACTCCTGGGTCACAAGGATCACCTTCTTCGCCTGGAATACATCCCGCGCCCGGTAGAGGCTTTCATAGGTGGAGAAGCCCGCGTGATCCATGAACACATCGGCCGACGGAACGCCTGCCGCCATGGCGTAGTCCTTCATGGCATTGACCTCGTCGTAGCCGGTGCGGCCGTGGTCGCCGCTCATCAGGAGCTTGGGCGCTGCGCCCAGCGCATAGAGGGAAAGCCCCCGCTCCAAACGGTCGCGGAGCATATCGCTGGGCGTGCCGTCATCCTGCACATAGCAGCCCAGCACGAGGATGCAGTCGGCGTCCAGCTCGGCCACCGCCTCGGGGGAGCGTATGTTCCCCTCGGTGCGATGGCGCACATGGCCGCTGATGGCCAGCGCGCCAACGCCCGCCAAAAGCGCAAGGCAAAGAAGGATCAAAAGGATCGTTAAGGGCCACTTTTTCTTTCTCATCGGCGCCTCCTTCTATCCGATCAAAAAAGGCTCCTTCCGGTCAGCGGAAGCACCACAGCCAGGATGGCGCACGCGCAAACCGGGAACAAAATGGAAAGGATCCGGTATGTTCTTTTTTCCTGAATGCACAGGGACATGATCACAATGGACGAGAAACAAACCAGGGTCGTCAACAGATGCCGCGGAAAATCACGGGCGCAGGTCACCAGATAGTAGCCACCCATTACAAGCTCGATCGTATTGCCCAAGCCCAGAATGATGCTACCCAGCAGGTTCTGCTTCTTGCAATAGAACGCGATAAAGCCTCCGGGGATCGTGAGCAGCATCGCAGGCAGCCAAAGGCGCCAGTAATAGATACCCTGATCGATGGAAAGGTTCCCAAACACGATTTCCGTCAGGAAAACCAGGGGCTGGCTGATGAAAAAGAACGCAAAGCACTTCAGCATAGCTTCCCAATTCTTTTTGCAGTTCACCACGATGATGACAGCGAAGATCACCCACCATTCGTAGGAAATGCCAATGTCTTGAAAGGACGTATGCTCCAGGGCCGGGATGAGCATCACCGCTCCGGTATAGATGCCGGCAATCACCGCAAACAGGATCACGGTTAGCCAGCGCATTTTAAGGCTATTAAAAAGCTTCTTCATATGCTTCTCCATCAAATCAATTTTTTCAGCGGCGTGTACACGGATCGTGTACCTGTTTTTTATTATATAGGAACGACGTCGCTTTTGCAATACGCAGCCTATTTTTGCAAACGAAAGACACACAGCATTTGCTTCGTCAAATGCTGTGTGTCCTTTTTATTTTTGTATTAGACGGTGGGCTGGTTGGCCGCTTCGATGATCTGGACGAACTTCTCGGGCGCCAGGGATGCGCCGCCGATGAGGCCGCCGTCGATATCGGGCTGGGCCAGGAGCTCGTAGGCATTGCGCTCGTTCATGGAGCCGCCGTAGAGGATGGAGATGGCGCGGGCATTCTTGGAGCCGTAGAGCTTGCGAATGACGGTACGGATGTGCTCGCAGACTTCCTCGGCCTGCTCGGGGGTGGCCGTCTTTCCGGTGCCGATGGCCCAGATGGGCTCGTAGGCGATGATGAGCTTGCGGATCTTCTCTTCGGGAATGCCGTTCAGGCCAGACTTGATCTGCATGGCAATCCACTCGTTGGTGATACCGGTCTCGCGCTGCTCCAAGCTCTCGCCGCAGCACATAATGGGGATGAGACCCTCGCCCATGGCGGCCTTGACCTTGGCGTTGACGTCTTGGTCGGTCTCGCCCATGGCGCGGCGCTCGCTGTGGCCGATGATCACGTACTTGCACCCGGCGTCAGAGAGCATATTGGCGGCAATTTCACCGGTGTATGCACCGGAAGGGTTGGCGTTGCAGTTTTCCGCGCCAATGCCCACGCGGGTCTCACGCATGGCACGGACGGCGGTGGTGATGCACACAGCAGGGACGCACAGGGCGATGTCGCACCAGCGGCCCTTGGGCAGGATCGCTTTAAATTCCGTCATAAAAGCCTTGGTCTCGGAGGGAGTCTTATTCATCTTCCAGTTGCCGGCAATCACGGTTTTACGATACTTTCTGTTCATAATCTATAATCTCCTGATAAATGCTTCTCAGCAAAATGTGAATTAACGACGCAGCAGACATTATTATAGCCAATGCTTGCTGGTTGGTCAATACCAAAATTCAACTTTTTTCCCGCAATTCCGGAAAATTTTTCTGAAATAACGGAAAATTACTTATCCTCCAGGCAGGCAATACCGGGCAGCTCCAGGCCCTCCAGGAATTCCAGCGAGGCGCCGCCGCCGGTGGAGATGTGGGTGATGCGGTCGGCATAGCCGAGCTGCTCGCAGGCTGCCGCGCTGTCGCCGCCGCCGACAATCGTTACGGCGTCGCTGGCGGCCAGGGCCTCTGCCACGGCGATGGTGCCCTTGGCGAGGGTCGGGTTCTCAAAGACGCCCATCGGCCCGTTCCAGACGACGGTCTTGGCATTCTTGGCCGCCTCAGCGAAAAGCTCACGGGTCTTCTCGCCGATGTCGAGGCCCTGCATATCGGCAGGAATCGCGTCGGAGGGCACGGTGGTCACGTCGATGGGGCCGTCGATGGGATCGGGGAAGGAGGCCGCAACGACGGTATCGACCGGCAGCAGGAGCTGGACGCCCTTGGCCTCGGCCTTGGCCATCATTTCCTTGCAGTAGTCCACCTTTTCGGCATCGAAGAGGCTCTGGCCAATGCCGTAGCCCTTGGCAGCCAGGAAGGTATAGGCCATGCCGCCGCCGATGATGAGGGTGTCCACCTTCTCCAGGAGGTTATTGATGACGTTGAGCTTGTCGGAAACCTTTGCGCCGCCGAGGATTGCCACGAACGGGCGCTCCGGATCTGCCAGGGCCTTGCCCATAATACCGATTTCCTTCTCGATCAGAAAACCGCAGACTGCGGGCAGGTAGTCTGCCACACCGGCAGTGGAGGAATGGGCTCTGTGCGCGGTGCCGAAGGCGTCGTTCACAAAGATTTCGGCCAAATCGGCCAGATCGCGGCTGAGCTGAGGATCGTTCTTGGTCTCGCCCTTGATATAGCGGGTGTTCTCCAGCAGCATGACCTCGCCATCCTGGAGGCTGGCGGCCAGGGCCTTGGCGTCGTCGCCGGCTACGTCCTTGGCCATCTTGACCTCCTGGCCCAGCAGCTCACTCAGGCGCTCGGCCACAACATTGAGCGACAGCTCCGGCTTCCACTCGCCCTTGGGCTTGCCCATGTGGGAGCAGAGGATCACACGCGCACCCTGGGCAATCAGGTACTGGATGGTGGGCAGGGCCGCGACAATGCGCTTGTCGCTGGTGATTTTGCCTTCCTTGAGGGGTACGTTAAAGTCGCAGCGGCACAGAACGCGCTTTCCGGCCAGATCAATATCTCGGACAGATTTCTTGTTGTAATTCATAATAATTGCCTCCTGATGTTTTGTATGCGGAACAAAGCCGCAGAATGGTGGAAAATTTATTCAGCGTCTGCCATTTTACCGTATCCCTTTAGGTGGGGAAACGACTGCTGGCGCAGCGCTTCATAGACAATGATCGCCACAGAGTTGGCAAGATTGAGGCTCCTGGCCTCGGCCCGCATGGGGATGCGCAGGCAGCGCTCGGCATGGCAGGCCAGAAAGTCCTCGGGAAGGCCCTTCGTCTCCTTGCCAAAGAAGAGAAAGTCGCCGTCGCAAAATTTTGCCCCGCTGTAGTCCCGGGGCGCCTTGGTGGACAGGCACCAGAGAGAAATTTCGCCGTTCCTGGAAAAAAAATCCTCCAGACTGTCGTACACCCGCACGTCCACCAGGTGCCAGTAGTCAAGCCCTGCGCGCTTCACGGCCTTGTCGGAAATGTCAAAGCCCAGGGGCCGGACCAAGTGCAAAACCGCCCCGGTTGCGGCGCAGGTTCTGGCGATATTGCCGGTGTTCATCGGAATCTCCGGCTCCACAAGTACGACATTTAGCATAGCATTTCTCCACGCGGCTGCATTTTCGCCGACCAAGGGCTTTGGATTTGCATTCTGGATCGTTCCTATTTTATGATATTTTTGCAGCAAATTCAATCCTTTTTTCTTGAAAATATCAGGCAATTTTTATTTTTTATTGCATCTTCATAAAAAAGTCCCAGCTTTCTTTGACATTTTGTTCCATCTGCCACGAGGAAGCATCTGTGGCGTATCGCGTGCCGCGATATCGGGCATACTTTCCCAGAGGATTCATCTGCCAATGGACGCAACTGGCAAAATACTTCACAATTCTTCGAAAAAAGGTCATTTTTTCCTTTACAACCTGCATCCTCTGTGCTACTATATTGGGGTATGGCCCCGGCTCTCGGTTTTGGGGGATGACCTCCGCGCCTCGGAGGCGCTCCGCCAGCCCACTACTGCGACCGCGGGTAATTTTTTGAAAGGTGGAACCATTATGATTTCCAAAGACGCAAAAACTCAAATCATTGCCGACTATGCAACCCACGAGGGCGACACCGGCTCTCCCGAAGTCCAGATTGCCATCCTCACCTACCGCATCAAGGAGCTCACCGAGCACCTGCGCACCCACAAGCACGACAACCACTCCCGCCGTGGCCTGCTCATGATGGTCGGTAAGCGCCGCAATCTGCTCGACTACCTGGCCAAGAAGGACATCAATCGCTACAGAGCCATCATTGCCAAGCTCGGCATCCGTAAGTAATTTCGTAGGCTGTGTCTTTGGGCGACCCTCCCCGGTCGCCCATTTTCACGAATTGCATGGGAGCTCTTTTAGCAGTTGAAAGCACCGCCGAAGGCTTCGGCGGCGGTTTCAAGTGCTAAACCTCCCATGCCATGAATTTTAAGGAGGTTTCTTTCTATGGTTACGCACAAGCAATTCCCGAATCACCGCATTTTCGAGACCGATATCGGCGGCCGCACCTTCACCGTGGAGGTGGGCAAGGTGGCAGAGCTTGCCAATGCCGAGGCCATCTGCCGCTACGGCGACACTGTGGTGCTCACCACCGTCGCCGCCTCTCCGCTGCCCAAGGCCGGCATCGACTACTTCCCCCTGACCATCGAGGTCGAGGAGCGTATGTATGCCGTCGGCCGCATCCCCGGCAGCTTCAACCGGCGCGAGGGTCGCCCCTCCGAGCGCGGCATCCTCATCTCCCGTATCATCGACCGGCCCATGCGCCCGCTGTTCGACGATGAGCTTCGCAACGATGTGGTGCTCACCAACACCATCATGGCCAACGATTACGACAATCCCGTGGAGATCGTCGCCTCCATCGGCTCCTCCCTGGTGGTCGCCTATTCCGACATTCCCTGGAACGGCCCCACCGCTACCACCAATGTCTGCTACCTCGACGGAAAATATATCATCAATCCCTCCCAGGATGAGCGCAACGCCTGCTCCTGCTTCGTGACCATCGCCTCCACCTTCGAGAAGGTCGTCATGATCGAGACCGAGGCCAAGGAGTGCCCCGAGGATATTCTGCTTGAATGCATCCGCCTGGCCCACGAGACCAATATCAAGGTCGTGGCGTTCATCAATGAGATCGTCGCCGCCATCGGCAAGCCGAAGTTCACCTTCGAGAAGGCCGCCGTCAACCACGCCCTGCTGGATGATCTGATCGCCTACGGCATGGATCAGATCGAATACGCCCTCGACACCGACGACAAGAACGTCCGCGAGGAACGCTTGACCCAGGCACATGTGGACTTCGCCGAAAAGTTTGGCGAGCAATATCCCGACTTTGAAGAGCAGATCGAGGTCTGCTTCTACAAGATGCAGAAGCAGGTCGTCAAGCGCTGGCTGCTTGAGGGCAAGCGCGTGGACGGCCGCGGGATGGACGAAATTCGTCCCCTGGCCGCCGAAGTTGGCGTGCTGCCGAGAGTCCACGGCTCCGGCCTGTTTACCCGCGGCCAGACCCAGGTGCTCTCCATCTGCACCCTCAATACGCTCTCCGCTGCGCAGAAGCTCGACACCGTCTACGACGAAACCGAGAAGCGCTATATGCACCACTACAACTTCCCCGCCTTCTCCACCGGTGAGGCCAAGGCCGCCCGCTCGACCTCCCGCCGCGAGATCGGCCACGGCAGCCTGGCGGAAAAGGCCCTGCTGCCCGTGATCCCTTCGGTCGAGGACTTCCCCTACGCCATCCGCGTGGTGTCCGAGGTCGTGAGCTCCAACGGCTCTACCTCCCAAGGCTCGATCTGCGGCTCCACCCTGGCACTGATGGACGCGGGCGTGCCCATCAAGCGGCCTGTGGCCGGCATCTCCTGCGGCCTCATCACCGACCAGGAAACCGGCGTCTGGCGCACCTTTACCGACATCCAGGGCGTGGAGGACTTCCACGGCGAGATGGACTTTAAGGTCGCCGGTACCACCGAGGGCGTCACCGCCATCCAGATGGATCTGAAGAACGACGGCCTTACCATGGAAATCATCGCCGACGCCCTGGAGCGCTGCCGCAAGGCAAGGCTCGAAATCCTGAACGAAATCATGCTTCCCTGCATCTCCGAGCCGCGCCCCGAGGTGAGCGAGTTCGCGCCCAAGATGCTCAGCATGAAGATCGACCCGGAGAAGATCCGCGAGGTCATCGGCTCCGGCGGCAAGACCATCCAGAAGATCTGCGCCGACACCGGCGCCAAGATCGACATCGAGGACGACGGCTCCATCTTCATCTCCGCAGTGGACGCGGAGGCGGTGCAGCCCGCCAGGAAAATGATCGACGACATTTGCTTCGTCCCCGAGGTGGGCAAGCTGTACTACGGCAAGGTCGTCCGCATCCTGCCCATCGGCGCGTTCGTGGAGCTCGCGCCCGGGAAGGACGGCATGATCCACATCTCCAAGCTCGAAAACCGCCGGGTGGAGAAGGTCGAGGACGTGCTCAACATCGGCGACATGACCTGGGTTAAGGTCATGGAGATCGACGAGAAGGGCCGCGTCAACCTCAGCCGCCGGGATGCACTTCGGGAAATGAATGGTAAAAAATAAATAATCCGCATATTTTTGGCGCTTTCGCAAGGATATTTCCTGCGAAGGCGCCTTTTTTTGGAAAAAGTTAGGGCAAGGGGATGGAGCAGAAGCGTCCCCTTGCCCTAACATTATTTGGGCTCTCCCAGGGAGCGGCAAATGCCGCTCCCTGAGGCGTTATTGAATGCTACTCAAAGTCTTCTTCTTCTTCGTCGCCACCACCACCGGGATTGACGGGATCGACGGGATCAATAACGATGGGGGGGTCTTGTTCGCCGGGCTCCGACGGAGTATTGCCGCCGATGCTGACGTGCAAAGGATCGCTTAGAATGGGAACAACCTGGAAAATAGGGTTAAAAAGCTTGTCTTCCATTGTCTAATTTCCTTTCGTTTTACTTTATGGGGTCAATCGGTACCGTGTCAGGCCAATTCGCTTGCGAGCCAATGCTGCTCCATCTCGTCTGCGTCTTGCCATAGCCATCGATTACTCGATATACGCAATGAATCTCTACCTGAGATCAGGGAATCGGTGTTGTGTTCGGGCCGATCAGCTGCGAGCCAACGCTGCTCCACTTCGTCTGCGTCTTGCCATTGGCATCGGTATACTCAATGTAGCCTACGTAGGAGAAGTACTGGCCATGCTTGCCGGCAACGTTCGTAGCCAGCGTATAGTAGTTCTTACCGGTCAGCTTCGGATCCTTTGTGGTCACGCCTGCTGCTGTAGAAACGGCCACGGGGGTCGTATACTGCTGGTTGCCGCAGACACGATACAGGACAGACTTCACCATCTTGCAGCCCTCAGGCAGGGTGCATTCCATGGTAAGGGTGATCTTGGTCTTGTCGGTGCTGGCATCATAGCTGCATCCAGTGCATCTCAAGGCGAAGGGGAATTCCTGCTCGGAAGCATCACCAAACTTCGCTACGAATGCGAAGTCTTCCGTTACCGTACGAGCGTAGACAGAAGAAATGCTGACCAGCTCATCATTCAGGTACCAGCCAAGGAATACCGTGCCCGCAGGCGCAGTAGCCGGTCTGATTGTGACAACATCGCCGTAACCGTAGGAAGACTTCTCGTTAACGATGGTGCCATTTTCCACAGAAACAGCATAGCTCGACTTGATCGTCTTCGTGTTCGAGTAGGTATTGATGCCGTAGCTGGACGTGGCAGTATAGGTGCCATCATTGTTGTTGACCACTTCGGCTTCCTGTTCGATTGGATCGGCATTGTCATCCGGGTAGAACTTCGCTGTTACGACAATCTCTCCGTCTTCCGAACGCCAGTTCCACAGTACGCGAACCAGCTTTTCGCCTTCGAAGGTTTCCTCCGGGGCGATGCTCTCGGCGCTTACCTCGCATACGCTGCAGCTTCTGTAGTATACGGACGCGGCTTCAAGCGTTGCAGGGCTCTTGAGATAGCGGTCTTCAGCAACGTTAATCCAGTTGTGGGGGATGGGATCGAGCGCTTTGTAGGTGCTGTAGGTGCAGTTCTCGCAGGTCTCGTAGGGCTCATAGCCAGACTCGGTGCAGGTCGGGGCCTTTCCTACATGCGGTACTATGGCATGTTGCGCCAGAGGCAGCTCCGGAATGGCGTCGATGGGTTCCTTGTTCTTGTTGAAGAGATTCGGGCAGCGTTCGCAAGTGTAGTAGTCATCCCAACCCTTCTCGGTGCAGGTGGAGGACTTGGCATTCACGAGCTTCAGAGCATGGCCAAGCGCCTTAATCACATAGGCCGCATCGCCGTATGTCTCCTCATCGTCGTTCACGCCGCAAACCTCGCAATATCCGTGCGCTTCCATGCCGTCCTGCTCGCAGGTAGCCTCTACAGCCTCTACTTGCTTCCACGTATGCTGAGCAAGCTCAACCGTGTCGAATTTGACGTAGCCGCAATTCTCGCAGCGCTGAGAATTCTTCTTGCCGGTTTTTGTGCAGGTGGCAGCTTCATTTCCTTCCGGATAGGACTTGAAGTCATGCTCTACGGGTTCAAACGTTTCTTCCACCGCCACTCCACAGAGCTCGCACACGTGGAAGAATCTGGCTTTTACCGGGTTCTCCGGGTCACAGGAGCCCATGTTGTCTTCGTCAACGAACCAGTCCTCAGGGAACTGGTGGTCGAGGCGTTCGATCGTGCGGGTCACTTCATCGCCGCAGAGATCGCAGATACCACTCTCCAGACCTTCGTCCACGCAGGTTGCCTCCTTAACCACGGTCCAGCTCTTGCATTCGTGCTCGCATTCCACCGGCTCGGATTCGCCGCAACGAGTGCAGATACCATCCTCACCATAGTCATGGCCGGGGGCTTCGTCGTCCACCGTTTCGTTGTAATCACAGTAGTGGCAGCCGTAGGTGATGGAGCCATCCTCGGTGCAGGTAGGATCCTTAGATTCGACTACGTAATAATCGTGATCAAGGCGGGGTTCAATCGTTTTGGTTTGTACGTCCCCGCAGTACTCGCACACGTACAATTCTACGTAGCCTTCTGTGCAGTCGATCGGTCCGCTGAATTCCTGAAGCACATAGTTATGTTCGAGCGCCTCGATGGTCTCGGTGTAGTTGGCTCCGCAGACGCTACATGTGTATTTCCTGACGCCAGTTTCGCCACACTTGGCTTCCTTCTCCACAGTTGCGACATAGTCATGTTTGCCGGTGGCGGTTCCGCTATTCACCTGCTTCCGGAAGTGACCTTCGGTTTCAGCCGTGCAGCCGCTGCGGCTGCACTCGTACAGGGTGTAGCCGTCTTCCCCGCATGTGGGCTCGACTACCCCCACTCTCTTGTACGCGTGTGAGAGCGGCGGGATCGTCTCCTCGTCTATGTAGTCGCAGTTCAGGCATTTGCGCCACTTGTGTCCTTCTTGTCTGCAGACCGCAGTCTTATCTACAGTCCAAGAATTGTCAAATTCGTGCTCGCCATTGAGGCATCCCGCGGCTGCACCGCAGACCGTGCACTTGCCGTCTACCATGTTATGTCCCGGCGTTACCACGATATTGCGCTTTTCGTTGGTTACATGGCAGATGGAGCACTCATAGAGGTCGTAGCCATCCTCGGTGCAGGTGGGCGGAACGGTCTTCACCATCTCAAGTACACAATAGTCCGTGCTTGCAGGAATCGGCTCGTCAACAACGATTTCCTCGCACTTGCTGCAGGTGACTACCCTATGGCCGGGCTCCTGGCAGGTGGGCTTCGGATCGACGACTTCTACCAGAGACTCCTCCGGATGGCCGAGCGCGGGCTCCTCCCGTTCTTCAACGATCTCCTCGCACAGCGTGCAGGTGACTACCGTGTAGCCGGGTTCGGTGCAGGTGGGCTTCGGATCAGTCACTTTTTCCCTATATTCCTCCGGATGGTTGAGCTTGGGAATTATTTCTCCGCCGACGTTCTGCTGGCAGTTCGTGCAATACATAACTTCCGTCTTGCCATCAGTCGTGCAGGTGGCAGGTATTTCGGCGTAAATGATCGTGCCGCTGTGTTTAAGCGCGGGAATCGTTTCTCCGCCTCTGGTCGCATCGCAGAACTGGCACTTCTCAAAGGCCGTCTTGCCTTCCTTTCCGCAGGTGGCAAGTACTTCTTCCTCAAGGGTCACCCAAACGTGCTCGCCGCGAGCGTAAATCACTTCACCGCCTGTGGTTTCTTCGCAGTTAGCGCAATGCATAGCGGCCGTCTTGCCATCGACCAGACAGGTGGCAGGTATTTCTTCCTTGTCGGTAACCCAAACATGGTGGCCCTCAGTGGAAATCTCTTGTCCGCCTCCGTCATCGTACTGGCAGGCATCGCAGTACGCATGTGCCGTCTTGCCCGGCACCAGGCAGGTAGCGGGTTGTTCAGGCTCCTGCACAAGGTTCACATGGTTCTTGGAATTGATCGGGGTTTCGCCTTCGTAGAAGTCCGTACATGTAGCGCACTTGTACTTGCCCCAGCCTTTGTCTACACAGGTGGCCTTCGTAGTCTCCTCAACGAGCTCGTATTTGTGGGCAACCTTCGAAAGTACTTTGTCGTTGAAGTTGGTGTAGGAGCAGTTTCTGCAGGTTTCGTATGCCTCCCAGCCTTCTTCCTGGCAGGTGGGCGCCTGGGCCTTATGCATCACCACGACATGTTCAGCCAGCGGCAGCTCCGGAATGGCGTCGATGGGCTTCTTGTTCATGTCGAAGAGCTTCGGGCAGCGGGTGCAAGTGTAGTAGTCATTCCAACCGTTCTTGGTGCAGGTGGAGGGCTCGCTATTCATGAGCTTCCAGTCATGGCCAAGCGCCGGAATCACATAGGCGTCATCGCCGATCGATTCGTCATCTTTGTTTTTATGGCAGACCGAGCACTGTTTATGCTCCTTCATACCGGTGCCCTCGCAGGTGGCTTCTTTGCTTTCTATGGTTATCCAGGTGTGATCCAGCTTTTCAACCGGGTCGTAGATGATCCATCCGCAGTTTGCGCACTTCTTGGAATTCTTCTTGCCGCCTTCCGTGCAGGTGGGCTCTACATCGCCGAATTCTGAATAATCTTTGTAGTCATGCTGCGGGACTTCAAACTTTTCCTCTTGCTTGTTACAGCCTTCGCGCTGGCAGGTGCGTGTATATCTTGCATTTTTCTGGGCCATGGGATAGCAACTGCCCTTGCATTCTTCGTCGAGCACCCATTCCCCAGAATAGACGTGGCCAAGCGCAGGGATTCCCTCGGTGTACTCCTCCGCGTAGTTCCCACAAGCCGAGCAGACGTATTTTTTCACGCCCGCCTCTTCGCATGTGGCCTCTTGTGTTACAACAGGCTTACTGCGATCAATTGTATGCGGCAGCTTTTCGAGTGTGTCGTAGCGTTCCTCTTTGCATTTGTCACATTTCTCGTAGTTCGCTTTGCCTTCCGCTGCGCAAGTGGCAGGTACGTCATCTTGTTTCTTCCAATCATGGCCGAGTGCTTGCAGAATCTTAACATCTTCTTTGCCGCAGCGTTTGCAGACCTTTGTCTCGGTGCCTGCAGCTTCACACTTAGCAGGCACGGTGGTCGTCTCACCCCAATCATGCTCTGCCGGGATGATCTCGCTCTTCATAGCGTTGCAGCCTGTTCTTGTACATGTGCAGCACCGTGCGCCAACTCTCTTGGTGCTGTCTTCTTTGCAAACAGGCTCCGCAATGATATCCCAGTCCTCCTCGTTTTCTGGCCAGGCATGGCCCTGAGCGGGGGTCTTTTTCTCAATGAATTCCCCGCAGCCAGCGCATTTAAAGGATTCCTTGCCTTCCTCTGTGCAGGTGGCGTCTTTTTTCTCGATGTCCTCAGGATTTTCAGGTGCATGGTCCGCCAAAGGAAGCTCAGTCTCATCTGGATGCCCGCAGCGTTTGCACACCTTCGTGATCTTGCCGTGAACCTTGCAGGTAGACGGGGTTGTGGTTTCCTCACCATAATTATGACCCAAGGCGGAAGACTCAATCTCCACCTTGTAGTCGCAATCTTCATACTCGCAAGCGAAGGTCACGATGCCAGGCTCGGTGCAGGTGGGTCTGCCTGCAGCCTTCAGATTTTCGACCACATTATGTTTGCGCACGGGAAGGACATTGGTGCCGAAGGCTTCGCCGCAAATTGTGCAAATCTTGCCTTCCAGGCCTGTAGTGGAACAAGTCGGCTCGACTATTGTCTCGACGATTTCTTTGCCGTCATCGCCTTTCTTAGCTACGTGCGGGTCGATGTCATAGCCGAGGAATTTTGCCTGCGTCGCTGCTACGCAGTCTTCATCTCCGCTCACGTGCACCTTCTTCTTATCGCTCTTCTTGCCGAAGGTCTCATCAGTTTCATCTGTGTAAGTGGTGAGGCAAGCGGGGTTGCGAATGATGATTTTTTTCAGATAAGCGCTATTTACCGCGTTCTTACCAATGCTCTGTACGTTCTTCGGCAGGTCCACCTGCTGCAGGCCGGTAATGAGGGCATTCTCTCCAATCGTCAGCACGCGCTCCGGGATCGTGAGGGTCGTCGGCTCGGGATCCTTGCCTTCCTCAACGATCTTGGTCGGTGCGATTGCGAGGTAGAACAGGCCATCGGGGATCGCAATGAGGGTGCTCGGAAGCGTAACGTCGGTCAGGCTCACGCAGCCGGAGAAGGCATACGCGCCGATCTGCTGGATGCCTTTAGCAATCTCAACGCTTTCCAGAATCTCAACGCTTTCCAGCTTGGTGCAGCTGGTAAAGGCTTCCTTGCCAATGGAGGTATTCACTCCAACCGTGGCAGACTTCAGGTTCTGGCACATCATGAAGGCTGCCTCGCCAATCTTGCTATCCTTCGGGACGGCAACGGTCTCCAGGCTGGAGCCTGCAAAGGCGGCATTGCCAATGGTGACTCCGCCATCTTCCTTGAAGGTGACGGCCTTCACGTTGGCGTTCTTGAATGCGTTATCGCCGATCGTAGTCACGGTCGGGAGATCGAAGGTCACATCTTTCTCAGTCGTCTCGCTGAATGCGCCCTCGAAAGCGCCGTTGCCAATTTTTGTCAAATCGGTGGCCAGAATCTTGATGTCTTCAATCTGATCGCAGCCGTTGAAGGCGTTTGCGCCGATGGATGTTGTATTCGGGTTAATCTGAACATGCTTGATCTCCTGTCTATACTTCTCCCAGGGAATCGCACGTTCGCCTGCTTTGGGAGTTTTCCCAGGTTCGCAGAAGTCGTACATATCGCCCTCACCGTAGATTACGAAGTCGCCGGTTTGACGGTTCAAGCTCCAGGAGAGTTGATCGCCGCACACGCCGGAGAGGGTCAGCTCCTCGACATTATAGCCGTACTTCATTGCATAGGTCGTGGCGGGAGAGCTGTCGCCTTCGATGGTGAACTTATCCGTTGTATTTTCACCCGGGGTTTCGGCATAGACGCCGCCAAGACTAGATCTTGTATCGTGGTCGTTAATAACCTTACACGCCTTATTGAGGATACGAATCTTCTTAGGCTGCGTGCAATATGCAAATGCGCCTTCTTCGATGGTATCCACATCCGCCGGAACCTCAAAGTACACAACTATTTCTTCTTCTATTTCTTCTGTTTCTTCTGATTCTTCTGATTCTTCTGATTCGTCTGATTCGTCTGATTCGTCTACTACGACTGTTACGTCTGTATCGTCTGTATCGTCGGTATCGTCTGTATCGTCTGTTTCTTCTGTTGCGGTTGTTGTGTATTTGCCTCTCGGGAAGGCTACCAGCGTTTTGCCGTCCTTCGAATACAGAACGTCATCGACCGCCTTGTAGGCCGTGTTTCCTTCGGCAACGTCGTATGCCGCGACATAGGATCCCGACAATGCGAGTCCGCCAACTTCAGTCAGGCTCTTGGGAAGCACTACGGTTCCGGGGATGAGCGAGTTTGCCGTCGCACCCTTCGTTGCGCCGATTCGGGTGTCGAACAGTGCGGCGAATCCGAGGGTCTGCAAACCTTCCAGAAGCGTCACATTCAGCGCATTGCAGCCAGCGAAGCCATAGTCTCCAATCGCAGTTACATCGTCCAGGCCTTTCACCGTTGTCAGGCCCAAATAATTTTCGAACGTGTGCGCGGCGATTTCTATCTTTGACTTGGTTTCTTCATCACCGTCGGTCTCTTCATCACCGTCGGTCTCTTCAGCATCGCATATACCGTCCCATTTGAATTCTACTTCGGTAATGGTCTTCGGCTCGTCCTCGTTTTCCCAGCCCGGTCGTTTTTCTTCAGTCCACTCATACATCGGGCCATGGCCGAGGATGGTGAGCTTGCAGCTATTCGATTCTGGGTCCTCGTCCAGTTTCCAGATCAGGTTGTCACCGCAGAGGCCCACATTTTCGGGGAGACGATACCAGGAGCCCTCTCTGTATTCGGCCAAGTATTCGTCCACATCGACGACGTCATCCGGGTCCACGGTGATCTCGTTGTATGCATACGCCAGAACCTTCTGCGAATTGGAGAGCACCATGGTGCCATCTTCCATGCCGTAGCGTCCAAGGGCGTCTCTGTTAGTCACAAACGCCGATTCTTCTATGTTGATCGTACAATCGTCATTGAGAATCACCACGAGATCCAGATTCGGGCAGCCTCTGAACGCATCCTCTCCGATTATCTCCACATTCTCCGGAATGATAACCTCTTCGGCCGCGATGCCGAAGTCGAACATGCCGCTCACCTGGCCGAAGGCGCCATTGCCGATCGACTTCACATTTTGATCCAGTTCCAGCTCCGTGATCCAGGAGTTAAGTATATACCAAGGAGGAGTCATTACACTGCTCGCAGAGCGTGTGCTGTAGTCGGCCATATAGAAGTCATCGTCGCTAGTTCCTTCATAGTCCGGATTCGCATAAATCGAAAGCTTGCCCTTGTCATAGCTCCACATCAAGCTTTCTTTCGCGTCGCCCTTGCCGCAGTAATAATCATCGGCGAGACAGCCCGTAATATACGCATAATATGGCACATCGTCTTTTTTATCCACGGAATCGCCAATTGCGAAGGAGTAGGCGGTATCATCGGGAGTTTCGCCCACGGGTGGGAATGTGATAATTCTTGTGCTGCCGCTTGTTACCGGACCGTCGTCCTGAGGCTTGTTGTAGTTGGTGTATAAGGGAAGGCCGAGGGTTTTGGCAATGGCTTCGTAACCGCCGTTGCTTGCAGTCAGCTCTTCACTGGCCAGTTTGCTGTATTTCTCGAGATCTTTATTCTGTTCCCAATCAATAAAGTCCCTTATCACGGCAGCGGTCTCTTCGTGCTCCTCTGCGTATTCGTTCGCAGCAGTCAAGGAGTCTCTGCCGGCAATCTTGGCCGCTTTATTCAGAAGTACGATCACAGACGCGTCCGTTTCAGCAAACGCACCCATGTCAACGGTTTCGACGGACCACGGGACTATCATGGTCGACAAGCCTTTGCCTTCGAATGCCCAGGCGCCAATGGATCCGGGCTCTTCCGTAGTAGGAAGGTTGACGTCTATCGGGTTGTTGCCCTTCGCAAGGTTGATGTACCACAGGTTGCCGGTCTTCGCAAAGGCGCCAGCGCCGATGGTCCGCACGGTAGACGGAATCTCGACTTCGGTGCCTTGATACCAATAGAATGCCCACGGCTTGATTTCTTCCGCGTTGCCTTCCATGACCACCTTCGCGCCAGTGCCGATAAAGGCGAAGGGCTCTACAGTAGCGGCGCCAACATTGATTTCAGTGAGTCTGACTCCTTCTCCGAATCCTCCACTATATAGAAGAGGAACAGGTTCCGCTACATTGTGGAATGCGCCGGTCGCAATCGAATGCACCTGAAGTCCAAGGTCATCGAGAACGAACTTACCCTCTGAGTCTGCATCCGCCAGTTTCATCGGCGGGTAGCTCACGAGAGAATAGAGCGGCACCGCTTCGTCATTTATGGTTACTTTGTCTATGATTTTGAATAGTATGCCGTCCTCTACTTTATAGACGGGGGAGGGGAGCTCCTCTTCCTCTGAGTCGGTGGATTCTGTGTCCTCGCCTGAGCCTTCGCCCCCGCTTGTGCCTCTGAGCCCGCCTTCGAAGGGGGGAGGGTATACGTTGTCGTCTTGTATCTTATAGGCTTCCAAACTGTCCGACCAGAACGCGCCTACGCCAATGTTTTGCACGAACTCGGGAAGCTCTACTTCATACAGCCCGGTGCCCTTGAACGCAAAATTGCCAATCCGCGACACATCGCCCAGGTTTAGGTAGGTCACACTGCTCATTCCTGCGAACGCATAGTCACCGATGCTCCTGATGCCGGATAGCTCGATTCCATGGACCTTGGTCGATGTATCATAAGGACTATATGTTGCGACAAAACTGTACGGAGGCTTGGCACTTAGGTCAGTGCTATGGTCGGGAATGTCCTGAGGATCATTCTCGGACCAGGAGTTGACGTAAAGCACAGCTTGGTAGTCATTGAACGCCTCGCGATACCAGTAAAGGCCGTCGTCGGTTCCGGCGTCGATTAGTTGACATAGGCTCGAAATCTCAGAGAAGAGCGACAGATTGTCTGTCAATGCCTCACTTCCGAGGCAGATGCACCAGGCGGGAGAAGGCGCAGAGTCAGAGTCAAGATCAAGATCGTTCAAAAGTAAAACGAGGTCTGCGGTTTCATCCGTTATTTCAGCCAGAATCACGAACTTATCCACCTTGGTACCGCTGAACGGTGTCGATAGAGAGTCCGGATCGTAAGGAGCAGACGAATCAAGATATATGTAGGGCTGCGCCTTGGACGGGATCAGGACAGCGCCAAGATTTGTCGAGCCCTTCTCGCCTTTTGCGAATGCATGCTCGCCGATACCTTCTGTGGCTGGCGGAAGCTTCAGGTCGCCCTTCAGGGCGGCGCCGTAGAAGGCTTCTTTGCCGAAGGTTGTCACGCTCGGCGGGAAATCCAGAACCTGGTCAGATTCAATGCGCGGATATAGCTTTCTAACCTTTGCGGTTTCGGTTTCGGTTTCGCCGGTTGTGGGTTCGGTTTCGCCGGTTGTGGGTTCGGTTTCGCCGGTTGTGGGTTCGGTTTCTGTTTCGGTTTCGGTTTCGGTCTCGGTTTCGGTTTCAGGCTCTTCGTACGCCACGTAATAGGTTTTTATGCTCGCCACGGGCGCATTCTTGAATGCCGATTCGCCGATTGATGTAAGCTTGGAGGTATACTCATCGGTCGTCGAATCCTGCTCCATCAGGAACTTCACGCCCGTCACCTTCGTGCCTTCGAACGCTCTGTTTCCGATGGTCGCTACGCCGGCGGGGATCGTCACCGTGCCCGATACGCTCGAATTTGTGAACGCACATATGCCGAGCGTCGTCATTTTATCGGAGAATACAAGCTCTTCAACCGGATCCAGGCCATTGCAGGTAGCAAATGCATAGCCGTCAATGCTCGTCACATTTTCCAGATTCGGCAGTTTCTTCAGCTTGAAATTTTCAGCGAACGCAGCAGCGCCAATCTTTGTGAGCTGGCCCTTATCATCGTTCGTTATCTTCTCCAGGTTGGCGCACCCTCTAAATGCGTAGTCGCCAACGCTCGTCTGGCCGTCGCCCAGTTTCACTTCCGTGATCTCGTCCTTATAGACATTCCAAGGCGGAAGGTCAGCATCACTATAGTTCTTCATGTCGCCAGTGCCAATGATGGTCAGCGTGCCGCTTCCATCATAGCTCCACGTGAGGTTCTTGCCATCCGAGTCCGTCGTGGAGGGGACGCCGCAGTATCCGCTAGTGAATCCTACGCGATATCCATACGTCTTCGCATACGCGGTGTAAGCATTTTCCTTGTCGCTGAGCACGATGGTGGTTTTTTCAGTGGGGGTGTATGTTCCTCCTACTGCCGCGCCGGGAGTGCCGAGGGCTTTTTCAACGTCAGCTTGACTATACGAAATTACTTCCAAATAGCACATTTCGGATAAGTCATCTCTTCTTCTTTTATACTCGGGCACACCATACGTGCCAATCCATACCTCACCATTCGCAGGAGTAGAGAGTGTGATCGACTTCAGGTTGTCAGCGGCGAATGCACTGAAGCCAATGTCGGTCAGCGCCGGGAGCACCAAGCTCGCAGGAGCGCCCGGTGTTCCAAATGAAGCTCCACCAAAGGCGCGCATGCCGACGCTCTGCACCTTTTTCATCTCAATCTCTGCCGGCAGCGTGGCATTATAGAATGCGAAGCTGCCAATCGCCGTTATTCCATCCATGCCGCTCAGCTTCTTCAGCGTTACACCGTAGAACGCAAAGCCGCCGATTTTCTCCGTGCCAGTAGGAATCGTATATTCCTTCTTCTCCTTGGCTTGCGGATAGGCTACCAACGTTTTGCCGTCGGCGGTAAACAGAACACCGTCAACCGCCTTGTAGGACAGCGTTTTACCTGCTACTTCTTCTACCGTAATCTCTTTCAGTTTTTTGGCGCCGGAGAATGCACCGGGTTCAATCGTTGTCACGGATGCGGGGATTTTCAGGGTTTCTACGACCGTTCCTTCAAACGCGCCATCACCGATCGTCGTTACCTTAACAGGATTCGTTGCTGTCCCTTCAAAAGTCACCGTCTTCAGATTAGTTAAGCCATTGAACGCGTTGGTGCCAACGGTCGTTACGCCAGAGCTTATCGTTACAGTGTCAATATTTGTATAGGCCGCCCAGGGAGCTTTGCCAATCGTGTAGCCATAGCTAGCCAAACCCGGGCTTTTTTCGTTCCACTTCCACATGGGGCCTTCACCGGTAATGGTTAAAGTGTTATCTATCACCGTATAGAACACTTTATCGCCGCATTGGCCCGCGCTATAGGCAACGTATATTTCGTCAAACGCTTTTGCATACATATATGCGTTGCTATTCACAGGGCAAATAACCTTCGTCTTCTCTGTGGTGCTGCGAGGGCCGCCGAGAGTCGCGCCGGTTGAATTGTCCCCGTCTTCGTCCACGATCTCGCAAGTGGTTTTCGTAATCGTTATGGAGCTCAGCTTATCGCCAGCAAATGCCTGGCTGCCAATCTCTGTTACAGAATCCGGAATCGTAATTTCCTTGCCTTCCAGTCCGGCTACGCCGGCAAATGCATAAGCGCCGATATTCGACACTCTGTCCCCAATTTTAATACCTACTACATTGTCGCCATAATACGAACGCCATTCGGGAGGGTCGTCGCTAGAATAGTCGCACATGGTGAGGGATGATGTGCCTTGGGGGGCGCTACTGCCGGCGTCTATGCAGATGACGTATTCAGGAGTTGCCGGTGTAGTCGTTCCGCCCTGAGTCGCAGTCGTTTCCTTCGGAGGCAGGGTCTCAACGGTCCAAATGACCTCCTTGCCGGTAGTGGCAGCAGGAGTAGTGCCTCCAGTGCCTCCAGTGCCTCCAGTGCCTCCAGTGCCTTCAGTGCCTTCAGTGCCTCCAGTGCCTCCAGTGCCTTCAGTGCCTTCAGTGCCTTCAGTGCCTTCAGTGCCTTCAGTGCCTTCAGTGCCTTCAGTGCCTTCAGTGCCTTCAGTGCCGATAGGAGCGCCTACAATGCCGCAGTAGCCGCCGATGGGGATGAAGTTGATGTTTTCCGCTTTAGCCACGTCTTTTGGCGTGGATGCGTTATTATCGGTGACATCCCAGCCGTAGACGGTCGTCTTGTTAGCTACGCCAAGTGTACATGAACCCGCCGTTGTGGATTTCGTTACATTAACTTCATCATTTTTTCCAAAGTCTATCTTCGAAAGGTTCGTGCAGAGCGCAAACGCGTCTTTTCCAACCGTTGTCACAGTTTCGGGAATCACAATTGACGTCAGACCGCTGTTTCGGAATGCCCCTTCCCCAATTGTAGTCAGACTTTCGGGAAGCGCAATGGTAATCTCCGGCTCCGTGGTCGGGTTGGCACTGTCATCCTTGGGGGCGGGTTTAGTGAAGCAGCCCTCGAACGCATGTGCTCCAATCGTCGTCACGGACGCAGGAAGCGTAACGCTTTCCAACGTTGCAAAGTTACTAAACGCATAATCACCGATCGTTGTCAGAGTAGTACAGCCTGAAAGGTCAATTTCTTTAATGTCGATGTAGGATGTGCTGCCCCCCTCCGTCGGTGTAACAAGAAGCGGTACGGCGCCGTTGGCATCTTTAAGCCAGCCCGCTGGCGCAGTAGACGACGAGCTAAACATTGTGATTGGGGTGCTCTGGGTTCCGGTGCTCTGGGTTCCGGTGCTCTCGGCTTTGGGGCTTATGGTGAGCTTTTTATCATAAAGATCGAGCTCCCACGTCAGGCTGTCGTCCGGCTTGCCATCGTTATTCGTATCCGCACCGCAGTTGCCAGTCATCATTTCGTGCGCGTCGCATTTGCCAGATGTGTGTGTTGGATGCGCGTTGACGCAGATGTGGTTTTCAAAGTTATGCTCCAGCTGGGGGATCGGGATTGGCGTTACGTTATTGTAGGGGCAGCCTGTTACCTTACAATGACTGTATGCATAGTTACCGGCCTCATAACATGTGGCGGGCTTTGCGTCCACGGGCTCTATGTCATGCGCTTTAAGCTCGTCGAGATCTCTGGTTTTTGTATATTCGCAATCCGCGCACACACGTTGTTCTTTACCATATGTCCAACAGGTCGATTCTACGGTTGTAGCCCAATCGCCCATGGCATGTGTCCCGATAACATTCAGATACCCGCCGACGTTTTGCGCATAGAGGCCAGCAGTACTCATTGTAGGCGCATCGGAGTGCACATGAATGGGGACGTTTTTATTCGTACCAAGTGCATCTCCCTGTCCGAGTACAGTGCTCGGATTTTGAATGATTACCTTCTCCAGGACAAGGCTTTTAAATTCATCCTTGCCAACAGTCAGCACGTTTTTTCCCAGAATCAGCGTTTTAACGGTAGTCGGTCCATCGTAGGGCTGCGTCACGTTAGCGATGTCAATCGTAAGCGTAGCTTCATCCTCACTGAGCATACCGTCCCACCAGTGCGTCTCAACTTCAGACTCACCAGTGTCATCCTCTCCACCAGGGAGATCCCCAATGTCAATGTCAGCCTCAGCGTCACCAGTACCTTCGGTAATTTCAGACGCACTGACCGGGAGTGCTATCTGTGGCAACAGAGAAAACAGCATTGCCAGCATTAGCACCCAACTAATTACTTTTTTCATTTGAATGTTTTTCCTCCTTTTTGTTTCTAAATGATCTTTAAAGAATATACACCGCACTGGGCAAACGGATATTCTTTAGCAACATTAATTATACCGCAATCTTTCCCAATTGCAAGGGGAAATGCAATGGATCCGGAAAAATTTCTCAAAACTTGGCGCGCTGCAATCGACCTTGCAGCGCGCCCTTTGACCAAATATAATAGATTACTCTGCCGGAAAGCGGCCATAGCGCACAGTTAGAGCGCGAATGCGCTGACTCAGCTCCGGAGTCAACTCGCCCGGGGTGACGCGCCAGCGCCAGTTCTGCGCGTTCACCCGCCCCGGCTCGTTCATCCGGGCGGCGGCGGGCAGATAATCCTGCATTTGGGCAATGAACAGCTCCGCCACGCTGCCCATGCCGCCCCGAATCACCCCCCAGGCGATCCCCTCCTCCGGCGTCAGCGCCAGGTAGCGCCGGGCAAAGGCACGGTGGCGCTCGGGCAGCGCGTCGTACCAGCCAAGCACCGGGGCATTGTCGTGGGTGCCGGTGTAGCACACGCAGTGGCGCTCATAGTTATGGGGCAGATAGTCGCTGGCCTCCTCGGGATCAAAGGCAAACTCCAGCACCTTCATCCCGGGAAAGCCGGACGCCTCTCTCAGCTCGGCCACCTCCGGCGTCAGGAAGCCAAGATCCTCGGCAATGAAGGAAAGCGGCAGCTTCTGCCGCAGCACCCGGATGAAATCCAGGCCGGGGCCGGGCAGCCACTGCCCCTCGCGTGCATTCGGTGCGCCCGCCGGCACCGACCAATAGCTCTCAAGACCGCGAAAATGGTCGATGCGCACCACGTCATACATCCGGCTCGCCGCCCGCAGGCGGCGCAGCCACCAGCCATAGCCATCGGCACGCATGGCCTGCCAATCGTAGAGGGGATTGCCCCAGAGCTGGCCATCGTCGTTGAACGGATCCGGCGGACAGCCCGCCACGGCCGTGGGATTGCCCTCGGCATCGAGCTGAAATTGTGCGCGGTTTGCCCACACGTCCGCCGAGTCCTGCGGCACATAGATGGGCACGTCCCCAATCAGGCGAATGCCCCGGGCACGGCAATACTCCCGCAATTGCTGCCACTGGCGGAAGAACTCGTACTGCAGGAAATAGTGGAAGGTGATCTCATACTTCCGCTTCGCGGCGGCCTCGCGCAGGGCCGACTCCTCGTGGAAGCGAAGGGGCGCGTCCCATTCGGTCCACACGGCCCCGCCATTTTCCTCCTTGAGCGCCATGAACAGCGCGTACCCTCGCAGCCAGTCCTGCTCCTGCGCCACAAAGCGCAGAAAGTCCCGGTTCGGCGTGCCGATGAAGCGGACATAGGCCCTGCGCAGCACCGCCAGCCGCTGGCGGTACATGGCCCCAAAATCCACCCTCGCCGGATCACTGCCCCAGGCGCATGATTCCACTTCCTCGGGATGGAGCAGGCCCTCGTCAATGAGGCTGTCCAGGTCAATAAAATAGGGATTCCCCGCAAAGGTCGAGAAGGCCTGATAGGGCGAATCCCCAAAGCCCGTGGGGTGCATCGGCAGAAGCTGCCAATAGGTCTGCCCGGCCGCAACCAGAAAATCTACAAATCGGCGGGCCTCCTTTCCCAGGGTGCCAATGCCGTAGGGCGACGGCAGGGAGGAGATGTGCATTAAAATTCCGCTGGCTCTCATGGTAACTGTCTCTTTCCCGGGGTGCTGTTTGGATCTCACCCCGTTTTTTCTATTATTCCAGAAAAAGCCCGCCTCGTCAACCCGTTTGCCGCAGATTCCAGCCGGTCCCGAAGCAAACGCCGTCGAGCATCCGCTTGGTCAGCGCCCAAAGGCTCAGGCGCTCCACATTTTCCGGGGCCACCAGGCGAATGGAGGAAAGCAGGGTATCGCCGCCGTAAAGCTTGAGCGTGCCAAGCTGCTGCCCCGCCGACACCGGCGCGCTCACCTCCGGTAGCAGCTCCACCTCCCGGCGCACCTGCTGCCGCAGCGCCTTGTCCACCAGCACCGGCGCAGCATCCTCCGGCACCGGGCAAAGGCTTGACCGCTCACCCAGACGCACCTTTACCTCCGCCGGCTCCAGCTCCGGCTCCACCAGGGCATAGGTCGCAAACCCATAGTCCAGCAGCGCCTTGGCAGACGCAAAGCGGCCCGCGGAGCTATCGCAGTGCATCACCACGGCAATCAGCTCCATCCCGTCGCGCATGGCCGAGGCACTCAGGCAGTAGCCCGCATCGCCGGTGAAGCCGGTTTTCAGGCCTGTGGTTCCCTCGTAGAAGCGCACCAGCTTGTTGGTGTTGGACAGGCCGAATTTCCCATCCCGCACCGTGTCCATCCAGATGGTGGTGTAATTCCGGATCGCGTCGTGCGACAGCAGCGCCCGCGACATCAGCGCAATGTCATAGGCCGTGGTCAGATGGTCCTTGGCCTCCGGCGCATCGTCGAGGCCGGTGCAGTTGACAAAATTCGTATCGGTCATGCCAAGCTCGCGGGCCCGCTCGTTCATTTTTTCCACAAAGGCGCTTTCGCTGCCCGCCACATGCTCGGCCAGGGCCGTGGCACAGTCGTTCGCGGAGGACACCACCACCGATTTGAGCATTTCATCCATGCTCATCTGCTCCCCCGGCTCCAGATACACCTGGCTGCCCCCCTTCGAGGCGGCAAACTCCGAGGCAGTCACCGGCTCGTCCCACAGAATTTGCCCCCGATCCAGGGCCTCCATGACCAGAAGCAGCGTCATGACCTTCGTCACACTCGCGGGCGCGAGGCGCTCGTGGGCATTTTCCTCATACAATACCGTCCCGGTCGCCGCGTCCATCAAAATCGCCGACGGCGCTTCCAATTCCAGCTCCGCTGCCTTCGCCGGAAGCAGAAGCGACGCCATCAGCCCCAGCGCCATTGCGATAGAGATTAGTTTCCTTCGCATCGAATCCCTCCTTTGCTACAGGCTATGTCCCATAACGCACGGACAGAACCCGCCAGTGCCACGGAAAGTTTACATTCTCTTTGCGTTTTGCTCTGTCCTTTTGCCCGCCTTTATGCTATAATAGATAAAATACCGTTTTATGGCATAGGAAAGGAACTTGCGATATGGGACTGATGGACAAGCTGTTCGGCACACACTCCGAGCGGGAGGTCAAGCGGCTGGAGGCGACGGTCAAGCAGATCGAAGCCCTGGAGCATGGCTATGCCGAACTTTCCAACCAAGCGCTTTGCGCCAAAACCGACGAATTCCGCCAACGCTATACCCAGGGAGAGACGCTCGACGACCTGCTGCCCGAGGCCTTTGCCGCCGTGCGGGAGGCCGCCTGGCGTGTGCTGGGTATGAAGCCCTATCGGGTGCAGCTCATCGGCGGCATCATCCTGCACCAGGGCCGCATCGCCGAGATGAAGACCGGCGAGGGCAAGACCTTGGTGGCCATTCTGCCCGCCTACCTCAACGCGATCGCCTCCCAGGGCGTCCACATTGTCACCGTCAACGACTACCTCGCCAAGCGCGACTCGGAGTGGATGGGCAAGGTCTACCGCTTCATGGGTCTGACCGTCGGCCTGATCGTCCACGGCCTTTCCTCCGCCGAGCGCCGGGAGGCCTACAACGCCGACATCACCTACTGCACCAACAACGAGCTGGGCTTTGACTACCTGCGCGACAATATGGCCATCTACGCCTCTGAGCGGGTGCAGCGGGGCCACAATTTTGCCATCGTGGACGAGGTGGACTCCATCCTCATCGACGAGGCCAGAACGCCCCTCATCATCTCCGGCCAGGGCGAGGCTTCGACAAAGCTCTACGAAATGGCCGATTTCCTGGTGCAGCGCATGAAGCGCCAGGTCTTCGCCTCCACCGACGAAAAAGAGGCCCAGGACGACTACGACTGCGACTACATCGTGGACGAGAAGGCCCGCTCGGTCTCCCTGACTGCCCGGGGCATCCGGAAGGCGGAGGAATTCTTCCAGCTCGAAAACCTGGCCGATCCCGAAAACGCCACCGTCTCGCACCACATCAACCAGGCCATGAAGGCGCGGGGCCTCATGAAGCGGGACATCGACTATGTGGTGAAGGACGACCAGGTCATCATCGTGGACGAATTCACCGGCCGCCTCATGTATGGCCGCCGCTACAACGAAGGTCTGCACCAGGCCATCGAGGCCAAGGAGGGCGTGGAGGTCGCCAACGAGAGCAAGACCCTCGCCACCATCACCTTCCAGAATTTCTTCCGCCTCTATACCAAGCTCTCCGGCATGACCGGTACGGCCCTGACCGAGGAGCAGGAATTTGTGGGCACCTATGCCATCGACGTGATCGAAATTCCCACCAATCGGCCCGTGGCCCGCATCGACCACCCGGACGTGGTCTACCGCACCGAGGCCGCCAAATTCCGGGCCGTCATCCGGCAGATTGCCGAGTGCCATGAAAAGGGGCAGCCGGTGCTGGTGGGCACCATTTCCATTGAAAAATCCGAGCTTCTGTCCAAGCTTCTGTCCCGCCAGGGCATTGCACACACCGTGCTGAACGCCAAGCACCACGACAAGGAGGCCGAAATCGTGGCGCAGGCCGGCCGTCTCGGCGCCGTCACCATCGCCACCAACATGGCCGGCCGTGGCACCGATATTGTGCTGGGCGGCAACCCGGAGCAGATGGCCCTGAACGACCTCAAAAAGCGGGAGGATATGACAGACGAGCTGCTTCTTGAGGCCAACTCCTTCGCCGACACCACCGACCCGGCCATTCTCGCGGTGCGAAGCGACTTTGAAGCGGCGATGAAGCTCCATAAAGCGGCAACCGCCGCGGAATCCGAAAAGGTGCGCCAGGCGGGCGGCCTGTTCATCATCGGCACCGAGCGCCATGAGTCCCGCCGCATCGACAATCAGCTCCGTGGCCGATCCGGCCGTCAGGGCGATCCGGGCGAGACCCGCTTCTACCTCTCCATGGAGGACGATGTCATGCGCCTGTTCGGCAGCGAACGCATGATGGCCATGATGGACACCCTCCGCATCGACGAGGACACCCCCATCGACGCGAAAATCCTCTCCGGCGCCATCGAAAACGCCCAGAAAAACGTGGAAAGCCGCAACTTCCAGGCGCGTAAGAATGTGCTGGAATACGACGACGTGATGAACACCCAGCGCAAGGTCATCTACGACCAGCGCCGCCAGGTGCTCGAAGGCGAGGACCTGAGCCGCACCATCGAGGGGATGCTGCACTATGTGGTGAGCACCCGCGTGGCTGAGGCCTTTGGCCACAACAGCTACCTTGCCGACCGCGCACAGCTCGACGGCATCCTGCAGCAGTTTGAGGGGCTGTATATGCCCAAGAACGCAATCACCATCTCGGACGAGGCGCTGGCCGGTCTGACCCAGCAGGAGCTGGAGGATCAGCTTTTGGCCGAGCTCCACCGCACCTACAGCGCAAAGGAGGCCAAGTACGGCGAAACGACGATGCGGGAGATTGAGCGCGTGATTATGCTGCGCGTTGTGGACGAATACTGGATGGACAACATCGACGCCATGACCGACCTGCGCCAGGGCATTGGCCTGCGCGCCTACGGGCAGCACAACCCCGTGGACATCTATAAGAAGGAAGGCTTCGAGATGTTCGAGGGCATGACCAACGCCATCCGCGAGGAGACCGTGCGCCGCCTGTTCCTCTTCCAGCTCCGCACCGACGAGGAAATTAAGCGCCAGAAGGTCGCCACCATCACCTCCGAGGGCGGCGCGGGAGACAACACCGTCAAGCGCCAGCCCGTCCGCAAGGTAAAAATCGGCCCCAATGACCCCTGCCCCTGCGGCAGCGGCAAAAAATACAAAAAATGCTGCCGGGAAAAAGACCTGGCAAAGCAATAACAGCGTGTCAAAAAAGTCTTTTTGACACGCTGGGCGTATTTCAAAGCTTTAAAAAGCTTTGAAATACGGTTTGATTGAACGCGAAGGGCGGGTCTTGCCCCCCTTCACTCTTCCCCCTGCGACTCAGTCATCTAAGCCTTTGCAGCTTTTTTGACAGTCTGAGCGTGTCGATCTTATGATCTGTATTGAGGTAACTTCCTTATGAGTTTTGAAACCTGTCGCGTGGGCAAACTGGAATATCTTCGTGCCACCGGGCTTTCCGGCGCGGTGCACTGCTTTACCACTCGCTATGGCGGGGTGTCCCAGGGGGCGCTCTACAGCCTCAATCTGGGCATCCACCGGGGCGACGAGCCGGGCAATGTGCTGGAAAATTACCGCATTTTGGGTGCGCAGGTGGGCTTTCGCCCGGAGGATCTCGTCCTCACCCACCAGACCCATACCGATATCGTGCGCCGGGTGGGCCGGGAACACCGGGGGGAAGGACTGTTTCGCCCCGTGCCAACCGACTGCGACGGGCTGATCACCGATGTGCCGGGCGTAGCCCTCGCGGTATTCACCGCCGACTGCACGCCGGTGCTGCTCTATGACCCGGTGCGCAAGGTTGTAGCCGCGGTACACGCCGGCTGGCGGGGCACGAGCGCCGGGATTGTCCGAAACGCTGTGACGCAAATGGAACACTACTACGGCTGCCGGCCAATGGATCTTTGCGCCGCCATTGGCCCCTGCATCGGCCCATGCTGCTTTGAGACCGGCCCCGACGTGCCCCAGGCAATGCAAGACGCGCTGGGTACAGAGGCGAATGCGGCCATTCGGCCCGAACACGGAAAATTCTTCGTCGATCTAAAGGCCCTGAACCGGCTCTGGCTCCGGCGCAGCGGGGTCACGAAAATCGACGTTAGCTGCGAGTGCACCCACTGCCAGCCGACGCGCTTCTGGTCCCACCGGGTGACCGGCGACGCCAGGGGTTCGCAGGCGGCCATCATTATGCTTCCCGGCAGAAAGGAGTGACGCGCCTTGTACAAGCGCCTGCTTTGCCTGCTTCTATGCCTCAGCCTCGTCCTGAGCACAGGCTGCGGGAGAAAACCCATCAATCAGGAGGAGCGCGACGCCTCCAACGACATCATCTCCGACGCGGTGAAGCCCAGCAACGACTCCGGCGTGTCCACCTTCGGCCTGGCCTACCAGGCCGACTACGGGCTGAACCCCTACGAGTGCACCAGCCTGACCAACCGCACCATTTTGTCGCTGCTGTACGAAAGCCTCTTCACCGTCACCTCCAGCTTCGAGGTGGAGCCGGTACTGTGCGAGTACTATGAGGTCTCCGATGACTGCAAGACCTGCACCGTTCAGCTCATTCCCGGAGTGCAATTCTGCGACGGCACCCGCCTGACCTCCAAGGACGTGGCGGCCTCCTACCGCGCCGCCATCGACTCAGAGGTGTACGGCAAGCGCTTCTACGCCCTGCGCAGCATCGAAACGCCGGACGATGCCACCGTCGTCTTCCATACCACCCTTCCCTATGAGAACCTGCCCCTGCTTTTGGACATTCCCATCGTCCGCAGCGGCACCACGGGCGATCTCATTCCCCAGGGCACCGGTCCCTACCGCCTGATTGCCGAGCGCCACACCAGTACCCTCATACGCAACAGCTATTGGTGGCAGGACCCCCATGACGCGGCGGTCACGGTATCCAGCATCCGGCTGGTGCCCACCAATACCCCCACCGAGGTACGCGACGACTTCGAATACGGCGTCACCGGCGTGGTGTGCACCGATCCCAATTCCGCTGCCTATGTGGACTACCACTGCGACTATGAGCTGTGGAACTGCTCCACCACCATCATGGACTATGTGGGCTTCAACGTCGTGTCGGGCCTGTTCTGCCTGACTGACCTGCGGGTGGCCCTTACCAACATCATCGACCGCGCCGCCATTGCCACCGAGCTCTACCACGGCTACGCGGAGCCCGCCGTCCTGCCGGTGTCGCCCCTTTCCAGCTTCTACGATACGACCCTCGCCCGGCAGTATGACTACGACCCGGGTAAATTCATAAATGCCGTGGCGCTGACCAAGGCGAAGACCTCCACCGCCACCTTCCTGGTGTGCAATACAGACCCGCGCCGGGTGGAGACTGCCGAGTTCATTGCCGCCGAGGCGGAGAAATACGGCATCCATCTGGATGTGGACGCGGTCAACGAGCGCACCTACAAAAATCGGCTCAAAAACGGAGAATTCGAGCTCTATTTTGGCGAGGCACGCCTGTCGCCCACCTTTGATCTTTCCCCCTTCTTTAACGGCGGCGCACTGTGCTATGGCAGCATCTACTCCGGCGAGCTGACCACCCTCTGCCAGGAGGCCCTGGAAAACTCCGGCAACTACTACAGCCTCCATTCGGCCATTATGGCCAGCGGTATGCTCTGCCCGGTGCTCTTCAAGAGCTACGCGGTCTACGCCACCCGCGGCACCATCACCAATATGTACCCCGCCATTGACAACGTGTTCCATACCTCCAACGGCCGCACCCTCTCCAACGCCATCCTGACCCCACCGGAAAACGACGGCGAGACGCCCAACGAGGACGAGCAAGCACCCGACGAGGACGAAGCGGAGCCGCAAACCGACGAAGCTTCGGATTCCTAAACCAAGCGTTCTCCAAAACCATAAAACGGCTGCAACCACAATCCGGTTGCAGCCGTTCTGTTTACATTATATATCAAACTCCCTGGCAAGCTCTGCGTGAACCTCCTGCGCTGTAAACGGGTTTCCCGTTTGCAAGGATTTCATCCCCTGGGCAAGCTCCGCATCCAATGCAGGGCGGCTCATGTCGCCAATCGCCGTAGGCGCGGCGGGCGGCAAACGAAGATTCAGCGGAAGACCTCTTGTGAGGACAATCTGACTATAAAGCATTTGAATGGCACTCGATGGCGATATTCCAAGCTGATTTAGAATATTTTCCGCATTTTCTTTTAACCCGGTATCAATCCGTGCATAAAGAGCTGTTGTATTTGCCATGCGTATCACACTCCTTTGTCTATATTATACACATTTTTGCAAGCAAATGCAAGCAGTCAAAAAGAAAATCCGAATTGCCTTCGCTTAGATTTTTGGGAATACCAAAATTGCTTTGAACAGGTCGCCGTCGATGAACAGACGCAGGGTGCCGTTTTGGAGCTCCGCGAGGCTGCGGGCGATGGACAGGCCCAGGCCGTTCCCCTCGGTGCTGCGGGCGTCGTCGCCACGGACGAAGCGCTCCATAAGCTCGGCCTCCGTGATGTTCAGCTCCTGGCGGGAGGTGTTTTTGAAGGTAATGACCGCGCTGTCCGCCATGACCTCCAGACTCAGGTAAACCCGGGTGCCACTCTGCGCGTATTTGCAGATGTTGCCCATCAGATTGTCGAAAATCCGCCACATGCGTCGGCCATCCGCCAGGATGCGCACCGGCTCGTCCGGCGTTTTTGTAATCAGGCGCAGTCCGGCTTGCTCCAGGCGCTGGGCATATTCCCCCGCTGCCTGGGTTACGAGCACCGCCGCGTCACAGGGAGCAAGCACAACCTCCAAATTGCCGGTGGAGGCCTTCGAGGCTTCCACCAAATCGTCGATCAGTCGGCGCAGCCGCTCGGATTGCCGGGTGAGCACCTGGGCGTATTCGACGATTTTTTCATTCTCGCACGGCTCTGCCGCAATTAAATCCGCGTAGTTTACAATGGAGGTCAGGGGCGTCTTGAGGTCGTGGGTGACATTGGTGATGAGGGCCGTCTTCATGTGCTCACTCTGCGTGCGGGCAGCCACGGCGGCATTCATCCCGAGGGCGATGGAATTGAGATTCTCCCCGTGGCGCTTGAACTCCCAGAATAGTCCCCGGGTATCGGTCTGGTATTGGAGGTCGCCGGCAGCCAGTGCCTGCCCGCCCTTTTGGAGTCTCCGCAGGCCAAGCGCCAGATAGAGCACAGCCGGAATCAAAAGCAAATTCAAAATCAGGAAGAAGACGAAAATTTCCTCCCCGTCATCCAGTCCGGCAATGAAAATCAGCTCCAGCACCGCCAGGCCCGCCAAAATCAGCGCCGTGCGCCAGACCAGCGGAATTTTCGCAACGCCTCGGAGCATCAGCCGGACAAACCGCCAGACAAGCCGGAGCACCTTGTAGATCAGGGTATTTCGCAAAAGCGAGTGATCCTTCCATCGGGCGCTGATGCTCATGCACAGCCCAAGCGCCACAGGCGCCAGTGGGAAAAGCCCCGCCACAAAGAAGGCAATCTCCCAATTCAGGTAGAGCGAATCAATCACCCAGATATATCCCAGCGCTGCCAAAAAAATCAGAGCCAGCAGCAAGTCAAACGGGACGCGGTGCAGCGGCCCCGGGTGGAGCGCATCGCTGCCCGGTCGTCGGGCGCTGATCCGCATTAGGGCAATGAAGCACAGAATGCTCAGAATCAGCGCACCCACACCGATGGCGTAAATCCAGAAGCGCAGTGCATAGCCCAGGTGAATCAGCCGATCGGCCAGGAAGAACCGATCCAGCTTTGGAAACTGCTCGGTGACGGCAAGGCGAACGGTGTAGGTTCGCATGCTCCAGGCCTTTGGCATATCCTGCTCAGGCTCGTAGCCGGAATAGATGGCGCAGACCTCATGGAAGTCGTTTTGGTATACACGATATGTGTAGGCATAGGGGAAATCGGTGCGATTGGCCTCCTTCGCCCGCTCGGAGATGGCGACAAGGCAATCCAGCTCGTTGTAGACCGCGAATTCCACATTGCCCTGATCCGGAAGCACAGAATTCTGAAAGCTTGGCGCACCGAGCAAAATCTCGTGGCCGACCGCCTCAAGCTCGCCCCACATCAGATCGCCGTAAATCGTCTCCCGATCCCGGGTGTAGAAATCGGCCCCCACCAGAATGACGGCGCCAAGCACGCTGCCCAGCAGAAGGCACACGGAGAGCAGACACACAATAAACAGGAGCAGCTTCCCGCCAAAGGTTCTAAAAAAATGATTCATCCGTTTCTTCCTTTCTCAATTTTGTAGCCCTGGCCGAAGATGACCTTGATATAGCGCGGCTGGGCGGGGTCGATCTCCAGCTTCTCGCGCAGGTGGCGAATGTGCACGGCCACGGTGTTGTCCGAGCCGTAGGGGCGCTCATGCCAGACGAGCTGGTAGATTTCCTTCGGCGCATAGACCCTGCCGGGGTTGGACATGAGAAGCTTGAGGATTTCATATTCCTTGGGCGTCAGAGAGATTGGCTCGCCGTCTACCGTCACCGCCTTCTGGGCATCGCACAGCTCAATGCCACCGATGACAAGACTCTGCGCAGGACTTGTGCCGCCGCCGAGGAGAAGATACCGCCGAAGCTGGGAGCGCACCCGGGCGGTAACCTCCAGGGGGTGAAAGGGCTTTGTGATGTAGTCGTCCGCGCCCACATTGAGGCCGAGAATTTTGTCGGCATCCTCGCTTTTGGCGGTGAGCAGGATGATGGGGACATTGCTGTAGGTCCGAATTTTCGCCATGGCGGAAATACCGTCCAGCTCCGGCATCATAATGTCCATGAGAATCAGATGAATTTCCTCCCGCTCCAGGCAGGCAATGGCCTCCAGGCCGGTGTAGGCCTCGAAAAGCGTGTAGTCCGGGTCGGAGAGATAAATTTTCAGCGCCCGCACAATGTCCCGCTCGTCGTCGCAGATCAAAATATTAGGCATCCGCCGCACCTCCTTGCGCCTACATCATACCACAGGCAACGTTAAGATAAAACGGGGGAACGGATTAAGATTTTATTAAAACACAGAGGACGGTTCACGGTTCTCTGTGTTATCCAGGCCCCTGTGTTGTCCCGCATCAAATCAAGAACCCGGAGAGATCCTCTGGTTTTATGAATTCTTTTGCAAAATCATCATATTTTTCGAACGTCGCTCTGATTCGCTCATTCACACTTGCGTCCATTCCATCCGGCAACAAGGTCAGGTCCTTCTCTTTCACTGCGATGGTTGCAATGTCTTGCCTTTCTCCGCATTGTGGGAAATTTATAAGCCAGGCGTTGTCAATGCTGCGAGAATCACAAATCCAGCCCTGCATTCCTTTATGAATCCCATCTTTTGCATAGGTTCCTTTTTCAACTGCTACTTCTACACAATCCATTTCCTTCATTTTACCTACCTCCATATGGTGTATTAAGCTTTAGCTTTCCATTTGGTTCAACCATCCAACCGCTAATAAAACTTACAGTACCTTCTTTATCTTTTCTAGGAATCTCGATTACAATATTTATTCGCTGTCCGAACACGTTCAGTTTTCCAAGTTCATAATCGCCGGAAATATATTTTTCTCTTGCCTGCCGCTCCAACTCCTCTTGTAACCATTTGGCATTATCAACAGTATAACCCCAACTTTCAAAAACCCTGTTTTTACCGTGTTTATAGAAATTGTGTTCCAGCCGTCCCCTGTGTTCAACGTCCTCTGTGTTACTATAGGGTGTCTAATTCATCCAGGTTGCGGGAGAAGGCGGGCAGGCAGTTTTGCATGAACCAATCCAGCTCCGGAAGGTGCATTTCCTCCATGGCTTTTCGGGTCTGGCGGCAGGCGGCCTCGAATTCGGCGTTGCCGGCCTTTAGCTCCTCGATGCACTTGATGTGGGCCGAGAGCTTATCCGCCGCCTTCACGATGGGGCGCACCGTCTCGTCGGTCTCAAAAAGCGGCTCGCGCAGGCCCGCCTGCAGCTCCGGCGGCAGCATGGACAGGAGCTTTTCGCAGCTCACCTGCTCCACCTGCTTGTAGGCACTGCGGATGCCGGGATTGTAGTATTTGATGGGCGTGGGCAGATCGCCGGTGAGAATTTCGCTCGCATCGTGGAACAGGGCCGCCGTGGCGCAGCGCTCCGGATCGGCCTCCAGCCCCAGCACATCCCGGCGAATGAGCGCCAGCGCGTGGGCAAGCACAGCCACCATGTGGCTGTGCTCCTGAATATTTTCGGAAAATGTATTGCGCATCAGGCTCCATCTCGTGATGTAGCGCATCCGCGAGAGCATGGCATAAAACGGATAATCCATAGGTCTGCGCCTCCTTATAGCAACAGTATAGCCGATTTTCCGCACAATGGGAAGTGTTTTTTTGGAGCTCGTTCGGTTGCCAAACGGCGGCGGGAATGTTATAATATCTTTTATTGAATATAAGGGGGAATTTTTCTGATTACGCTACATGAGAAGGGCGTCTATCTGGTAAACGGCGTCCCGCAAACCCATGGGGCGCTTCCCATCGCGGAAGCGAGGAAGCAGACCATGGCCTACCGCATCCTTCAGGCGCACAACCGCTCGGACAACCCGGAGAAGCTGCGCATCCGCTTCGACGCCATGCTCTCCCACGACATCACCTACGTCGGCATCATCCAGCAGGCCAGGGCCAGCGGCATGACCCGTTTTCCGCTTCCCTATGCCCTGACCAACTGCCACAACAGCCTGTGCGCCGTCGGCGGCACCATCAATGAGGACGATCACCGCTTCGGCCTGTCCGCCGCAAAAAAATATGGCGGCATCTATGTGCCCGCCAACCAGTCCGTCATTCACTCCTATGGCCGGGAGGCGCTGGCAAAATGCGGCGCGATGCTTCTCGGCTCCGATTCTCACACCCGCTATGGCGCCCTGGGTACCATGGCCGTGGGCGAGGGTGGCCCGGAGCTGGCCAAGCAGCTTCTGGAGAACACCTGGGACGTTAATCTTCCCGAGGTGGTTCTGGTCTATCTCACCGGCACGCCAAGGCGAGGCATTGGCCCCCACGATGTTGCGCTGGCGCTGGTGAAGGCCACCTTTGAGACGGGCTTTGTGAAAAATCGTGTGCTGGAATTTGTCGGCCCCGGACTGAAACACCTCTCCATCGACTTCCGCAACGGCATCGACGTGATGACCACCGAGACCACCTGCCTATCCTCCATCTGGGAGACCGACGAGATCACCCAGGGCTTCTACGCCGCGCACGGCAGGCCGCAAGACTATGCGCCCCTCCATCCGGGCGATATTTCCTACTATGACCGCATGGTTACAATCGACCTTTCGCAGGTGGAGGCCATGATTGCGCTGCCCTTCCACCCCTCCCACGCGTTTCCCATCCATGAATTTACACAAAACGCCCCGGAGCTTCTGGCCATGGTGGAAGCCGAGGCCAAGCGCCGCTACCCCAAGGCCCAGGTGCGCCTGACCGACAAATGCCGCGACGGCGGCGTTTGGGTGGAGCAGGGCGTGATTGCGGGCTGCGCGGGCGGCATGTTCGACCACATCGACGAGGCCGCCCAGATCATCGCGGGCGGCGACCTGGGGAACGGGGAATTCTCCCTGTCGGTCTATCCCACCTCGGTGCCGGTCAGCCTGGAGCTGACGCGCATCGGCGTGACCGAGCAGCTTCTCTCCGCCGGTGCGGTGATCAAGCCCAGCTTCTGCGGCCCCTGCTTCGGCGCGGGGGATGTGCCGGCCAACAACGGTCTGTCCATTCGCCACACCACCCGAAATTTCCCCAACCGCGAGGGCTCCAAGCCGGGTGAGGGCCAATTCGCAGGCGTCTGCCTGATGGACGCCCGCTCCATCGCGGCAACCGCGAGAAACGGCGGCCGCCTGACTGCCGCGACGGATGTGGACTACCAATATACTCCCCACCCCTACCACTTCGACCGCTCCGCCTATGACCGCCGGGTCTACTACGGCTTCGGCAAGCCCCAGCCCGAGACCGCGCTCATCCTGGGCCCGAACATCACCGACTGGCCCCCAATGTACGAGCTGAGCGAGCACCTTCTGGTGGAGCTGGCCGCCGTCATTCACGACCCGGTCACCACCACCGACGAGCTGATTCCCTCCGGCGAGACCTCCTCCTACCGCTCCAATCCCCTGCGGCTGGCGGAATTCACCCTCTCGCGCCGCGTGCCGGACTATGTGAAAAGAGCCAAAGAGATTGCCGCGCTCGAAGCAGAGCGCCGGGCAGGGAACACCCCGCCAAAGCTCAAAAAGCTTCTCTCGCAGGTGGGCGACGCGGACGCGCTCATAAAGACCACCCAATATGGCTCGTGCATTTTCGCCCGCAGTCCCGGCGACGGCTCTGCCCGCGAGCAGGCCGCCTCCTGCCAGAAGGTGCTGGGCGGATTTGCCAACCTCTGCTATGCCTTCGCCACCAAGCGCTATCGCTCCAATTGCATCAACTGGGGCATCCTTCCCTTCACCCTCGATCCGGACACTCCCTTTGACTATGCACCGGGAGACGCAATCTTTGTGCCCGGCCTCCGCGCCGCCATTGCCGCAGGCCAGGAGAAGCTGGATGCCCTCGTTATAAAGATGGATGGCAGCACGCAGCCGCTCGCCGTATTCGTCAGCGGCCTCACCCCCGAGGAACGGGACATCCTCCTCGATGGCTGCCTCATGAACTATTACCGCAACAGAAAGGGATAACTATGGAAAAAATTCCAATGACCACCCCGCTCGTGGAGATGGACGGAGACGAAATGACCCGCATCCTCTGGCAAATGATCAAGGACGAGCTGATCCTCCCCTTTGTAGACCTCAAGACCGAATACTATGACCTCGGCCTTCTAAACCGCAACGCCACCCGGGATCAGGTGACGGTGGATAGCGCCCTGGCGACGAAAAAATACGGCGTTGCCGTCAAGTGCGCCACCATCACCCCCAACCGGCAGCGCATGGAGGAATACCCCCAGCTCACCGAGATGTGGAAAAGCCCCAACGGCACCATTCGCTCGATTCTCGACGGCACTGTATTCCGTGCGCCCATCGTGCTCCAAAGCATTCATCCTGTGGTGCGCAACTGGAAAAAGCCCATCACCATCGCCCGCCACGCCTATGGCGACGTGTATAAGGCCGTGGACCTCTACACCACCGAGCCGGGCGAATGCACCTTGTCCTTCAAGGGCGTGTCCGGCAACGAGCAGACGATCTCCGTCCAGAAGGTGGACGGCCCTGCCGTCTGGCAGGGCGCACACAACAAGGAGGACAGCATCCGCTCCTTTGCAAAAGCCTGCTTCCAGTACGCCATCGACACAAAGCAGGATCTGTGGTTTTCCACCAAGGATACCATTGCCAAGGTCTACGACGGCGAATTTAAGAAGGTATTCGAGGAGGAATACGAAACCTACCGGGCGCAGTTCGAGGCCCTGGGCATCACCTATTTCTACACCCTCATTGACGACGCGGTGGCCCGCGTCATTCGCTCCGAGGGCGGCTATATCTGGGCGTGCAAGAACTACGACGGCGACGTGATGAGCGACATGATCTCCACCGCCTTCGGCTCTCTTGCCATGATGACCTCCGTGCTGGTCGCACCCGACGGCACCACAGAATACGAGGCCGCCCACGGCACCGTCACCCGCCACTACTACCGTTACCTGAAGGGAGAGGAGACCTCCACCAATCCTATGGCCACCATTTTTGCCTGGACGGGCGCCCTTCGCAAGCGGGGCGAGCTGGACGGCAATGAGGCGCTTCAGAATTTTGCCAACCGTCTGGAGAAGGCCTGCATGGACACGCTGGAGGCCGGGATCATGACGAAGGATCTGGTGTCCCTGGTGGACGAGCGCGTGCACCCCACCCCGGTCAACAGCCGGGAATTCCTTGCCGCCATTCGTTCCCGTCTGGAAGCACAGGAGGCGTAGAGGCGCATGATTCGACATTTGCTTTCCTGTGTGCGCGAATACAGGAAAGATGCAATTCTTTCCCCGGTGTTCATTGCGCTGGAGGTGGTATTCGAGTGCATCCTTCCCCTCCTGACCGCCGGACTCATCAACCAGATCAGCGGCGGCTGCGGCATGGACGTGATCACCCGCTACGGCCTTGGCCTGGTCGCGCTGGCGCTGGCCTCTCTAAGCTGCGGCGTGCTGGCCGGGAGAACCAGCGCCACCGCCGCCGCAGGCTTTGCCAAAAATTTGCGCCACGACCTCTTTTACCGGGTGCAGGACTTCTCCTTTGCCAACATCGACCGGTTTTCTACCGCTTCCCTGGTCACCCGCCTGACCACCGACGTGACCAATGTGCAGAACGCCTTCATGATGATCATCCGCATTGCGGTGCGCGCACCCTTGATGCTGATTTTCGCCTTTGTGATGGCCTATGTGTCCGGCGGCAAGCTGGCTTTCGTGTTTGCGGGCATCATCCCGGTGCTGGGCGCGGCGTTTTTGCTCATCATTCGCAAGACCATGCCCATGTTCCGCCGGGTCTTCCGGAAATATGACGACCTGAACGCCTCCGTGCAGGAGAACATCAAGGGCATCCGCGTGGTCAAGAGCTTCGTCCGGGAGGGCTATGAGCAGCGCCGCTTCGGCGAGGCCTCCGACCGGCTCCGGGGCGATTTCACCGAGGCTGAGAAAATTCTGGCCTTCAATATGCCCCTGATGCAGGGCGCAATCTATATCTGCAACCTGACCATTGCCTATTTCGGCGCAAGGCTGATCATCCGAACGGGTGGCGTCGCCCTCGCGCTTGGCAACATGGTGAGCCTTCTCACCTATTCAATCCAAATCCTCATGTCGCTGATGATGCTGTCCATGATCTTCGTGATGATCACCCTATCTCTGGAATCCGCCCGAAGAATTGCCGAGGTGCTGGACGAGGAAAGCGACCTCCACAGCCCCGAGGACGCAATTTTGCAGGTTCCCGACGGCAGCATCGACTTCGAGGGCGTGAGCTTCTAATATTCCGCCTCCGCCAAGTCCATGGCGCTGTCGGACATTGACCTCCATATCCCCGCCGGGGCCACCGTGGGCATCATCGGCGGTACCGGCTCGGGCAAGACCACGCTCGTGCAGCTCATCTGTCGGCTCTACGACGTCACGCAGGGCAGCGTCCGCGTGGGCGGAATCGACGTGCGGCGGTACGATCTGGACACGCTGCGCAATCAGGTCGCCATGGTGCTCCAGAAAAATGTCCTCTTCGCCGGCACCGTCGCCGAGAATCTTCGCTGGGGCAAGGAGGACGCCACCGACGAGGAGCTTCGGCAGGTGTGCCGCCTGGCGCAGGCGGATGAATTCGTCATGACCCTCCCCGGCGGCTACGACTGCCACATCGAGCAGGGCGGCGCCAATGTCTCCGGCGGTCAGCGCCAGCGGCTTTGCATTGCCCGGGCGCTTCTAAAGAACCCCAAGGTGCTGATCCTGGACGACTCCACCTCCGCCGTGGACACCCGCACCGACGCCCTGCTTCGGGCCAGCCTGCGAAAAACGCTTCCCCACACCACAAAGCTCATCATCGCCCAGCGCATCAGCTCGGTGCAGGATGCAGATCTCATCGTGGTGCTCGACGGCGGCCGCATCAACGCCTGCGGCACCCATGCCTCCCTGATGGCCGGCTGCGCCATCTACCGCGAGGTTGCCGAAACCCAGCAGAAAGCAGGTGCACCCGATGAAGGATAATCGCCGCCCCAAAATTAACCTCCGCGCCCTCGGTCGGGTCGTGGGGCTTTTAGTCAAAACCTTCCCCGGAAAGCTTGCCATTGTGGTGGCCTGCATCGTGCTTAGCGCTCTGGTGGGCGTGGTGCCGGCCGTGTTCACAGAGCGGCTTTCTGCCATCATTCTCGAAGGGCTTGCCTCCGGCTGGAGCGCCATCTATCCGGCGCTTATGAAGCTCTTGATTCCGGTCATCTGCCTCTATCTCCTGGGGCTGGCCTCCGCAACCCTCCAGACCCAGATTATGGCAAGAGTCACCCAGGGATTTTTGCACACCCTGCGCACAAAAATGTTTGACCGAATGCAGGAGCTGCCCATCCGCTATTTCGACACCCACAACCACGGTGACGTGATGAGCTACTACACCAACGACGTGGACACCCTGCGCCAGCTCGTGTCGCAGACCCTGCCGCACCTGCTCTCCTCGGCGCTGATGGTCGTGTTCCTGCTGTGCGCGATGCTCTATTTCAGCATTCCCCTGATGCTGGTGGTGCTGGTGGGTGTGGTGGCCATGGCGCAGGTGACCCGCTCCATCGGCGGCCGGTCTGCCCGCTACTTCATGCGGCAGCAGAAATCCCTCGCCCAGGTGGAGGGCTACGTGGAGGAGCTTATCCAGGGCCAGAAGGTGGTCAAGGTCTTCTGCCACGAAAAGGCCACAAAGGAAGCGTTCGATCAGCAAAATCACGCGCTGTTCGAGGATGTGGCCAGCGCCAACCGCTTCGGTAACATCTTCGGCCCCATCATCATGAACATCGGCAACGTCCTCTATGTCCTGATGGCCTTCGCCGGCGGGCTTCTCATCACCACCGGCGGGAAAATTCCCAACCTTTCCATCCAAAATCTTGTGACCACCGGCGCCATTGCGGGTGCGCTGACCATTCCCGTCGTCACCTCCTACCTGAACATGGTCAAGCAGTTCACCTCCAACGTCAACCAGGTGTCCCAGCAGATCAACGCGGTCGCCATGGCCATGGCGGGCGCGGAGCGCATCCTGGACCTGCTCGATCAGGCGCCGGAGGCGGATAACGGCAAGGTCACCCTCGTCAACTGCCGGGAGGTTCGCGGAACGCTTCACGAATGCGCCGAGCGCACCGGCATCTGGGCCTGGAAGGTGCCGGAGGGTGCGGGCTTTTCCTATGTGCCCCTGCGGGGAGACGTGCGGTTTCAACATGTAGACTTCGCCTACGTGCCGGAAAAGCCGGTGCTCCACGACGTCAGCCTGTACGCCAAGCCCGGCCAGAAGCTGGCCTTTGTCGGCGCGACCGGCGCGGGAAAGACCACGATCACAAACCTCATCAACCGCTTCTACGACATCTCCGACGGCGCAATCACCTATGACGGCATCGACGTCAAGCAGATCCGCAAGGCGGATTTGCGCCATTCTCTCGGCATTGTGCTGCAGGATGTGAACCTCTTCACCGGCACCGTGCTGGACAACATCCGCTACGGCCGCCTGGACGCCACGGATGACGAATGCATCCGCGCCGCGAAGCTGGCCAATGCCCACGATTTCATCACCCGCCTGCCCGAGGGCTACCAGACCGTGCTGACCGGCAATGGGGCCAGCCTCTCCCAGGGCCAGCGGCAGCTCATCTCCATCGCCCGGGCAGCAGTGGCTGATCCCCCGGTGATGATTCTGGATGAGGCTACCTCCTCCATCGACACCCGCACCG
>JAZLFG010000055.1:0-18344 GCA_045615685.1 Faecousia sp. | reverse complement strand
GTCATTTTTACGTAAACCTCCGGTTTGAATTTTAATAAAAGACAAGCGTTTCTTTTAAAATTCAAACTGAAATGTTTGATATTTCAACCTTAATTTGGGGTCAATCGACTTTTTCAGTGGTTATGAACCGTCCCCTGTGTTCAGTTCCCTGTGTTCGTCTACTCTAAAAAGCTGCCCCACTTTTAGTGGAGCAGCTTTTAACCTTATGATGATCTTACAGGGCGGCCTTGGCGATATCGACCAGGGCGGCGAAGGCGCTTGCATCCTGGATGGCCAGCTCGGACAGGGACTTGCGGTTCATCTCGATGCCTGCCTGCTTCAGGCCGTACATGAAGCGGCTGTAGTTCAGGCCGAAGGGAGCCACGGCTGCGGAGATGCGGGTGATCCACAGGCGACGGAAATCTCTCTTCTTGAGCTTGCGGCCGGTATATGCGTAAACGCCGGACTTCTTTACAGCCTGCTTGGCCATCTTGAAGTGGGTGGACTTGGAGCCCCAGTAGGACTTGGCCAGCTTCAGGGTTTTATTTCTTCTTTTGCGCGTCATCATTGCGCCTTTTACTCGTGCCATTTTTTAATCCTCCTGTTCGGCTTATTTGTAGGGAATCATCTTTTTGATGGTTTCCGTGTTGGTGACATCGGCGTAGGCGGTCGTTCTCAGGCGGCGGGTACGCTTGGTGTCCTTCTTGGTGAGGATATGGCTCTTGAACGCACGGGCTCTTTTCACCTTACCGGATTTGGTGAGGTTAAATCTCTTTTTTGCACCGCTATGGGTCTTCAGTTTCGGCATGTTGGTACTCCTTCCGTATTATACGCTTATAAAAGCATTACTTTCCGTTCTTGGGCGACAGAAACACGCTCATATGTCTGCCGTCGAGCTTGGGGTTCTTCTCCATGTTTGCGATCTCAGAGCAACTCTCGCCAAAGGAGCGCAGAAGCGTCTCGCCAAGGTTGGTATGGGCCATCTCGCGGCCGCGGAAGCGCACAGTGACCTTGACCCGGTTGCCGTCGCGCAGGAACTTCTGGGCGTTCTTTAGCTTGACGTTGAAGTCGTTGGTGTCGATGCCGGGGGACATACGAATCTCCTTGATTTCCACCACGTGCTGATTTTTCCGGGCCTCTTTTTCCTTCTTGATCTGGTCAAAGCGGAACTTGCCGTAGTCCATGATCTTGCAGACGGGGGGAACTGCGTTGGGCGAGATCTTCACCAGGTCAAAGCCCTGCTCCTCTGCCAACTGTAGCGCCGCCTCGGCGGACATAATCCCCAGCATAGCGCCGTCGCTGCCGATGACGCGAAGCTCCTGATCTTGGATATCGGAATTGATCTGATGGTCTAGCTTAGCGATGGTGAAGCACCTCCAATAAAAATGAAACGCGGGCGCACAGCCGCACCCGCACATAGACCTACCCCAGCACTGGGGCGCATCAATGTTGACCTCTTCGAATCAATCTGGAGGTGAGGTGCTGGCGTACCTTCTTTCTTGTCGCGGTATATGATATCATGTAACTATGGATTTGTCAACAGCTTTTTCCTACCCTATGGAGAAATAAAAATCGGAAGCGGCGGGGCCGCAATTGTGAACACCACCAGCGCCGCGCCAAACACCCCGCTGCCGATCACCAGCGCCCCCAGGAGCCGATCCGCTCGACCGCTCCGGCCCAGGCGGTAGACGCTAAATGCGCCCAGGGCTACCGCGAGATAATAGAGAGAAATATCCACCGGCAGCGTACCCTTCACACCAAAACCCGCTGTGAGCGTATAGTACATTGCCGTGAGTCCCGCAGGCATGGCCAGAGCCGCAAAAAGCACGGCGCTCCAAAAGCGCCGCTGTGCCCCTCGCCACCGCAGGCTCAGAAACACCGACACCAGCAGCGGCGGAAAAAACAGCAGCTTCAGATGCTCCCACACGCTCTCATTGACCGGCGCGAGCAGCGCCGTCAGCGGGCAGGGAAGCACATTATATAGAAAATGCCACCCGGTTCCCAAAATCGCCACCGACACAAGCCACAGCCAAAATACCTTCTTCATAAACAAGCCCCCTCGCCATAGACTATGACAAGGGGGTAGACGTTATGCCTGCGCTCGTCTGCGCGTGCTAACCTGCCAATATTTCTGCCTTGACAACGCCGGGGCAATCGGAGATATGGCGCAGCAGCTCTTCGACGGTGCACTGCAGGGCGGAGGTCTCGGCCGAGATGGTCACGCTGGCGCAGCCGTTGGTTGGGATGGTTTGGTTGATGGTCAGTATATTTGCGCAAAATTGGGCAAAACTGGATAGTAGACCGGACAAACAGCCGGGCTCGTCGCGCAGCATCATCTGGAAGGTGATGATCCGGCCGGACATCAGCTCCTGGAAGGGGAAGATCGAATCCCGGTATTTATAAAACGCGCTGCGCGACAGGTCGGTAATGCGGGTGGCGTCATTCACCGTGCGGGCGGCGCCGCTCTCTAATAGCTGCTTGGTCTGCGCCACCTTGAGGAATACCTCCGGCAGTGCTGTCGCCTCTACGAGATAGTATTTGGGCTTTTGCGGCATGGGATCTTCCTCCGTGTTCGTCATAGGTGCGCATTTGTTCTTCTGTGGCACATTTTACCATATTCTTTTTCGAAATTCAACTACATTTCACCATAGATTCTCAACCGTTTTGCGGAGAAAGGAGACACGACTTGACCGGACAAAAGCTTTTGCGCATTGCCCTGGCAGTGGGGCTGGGCGGCGTGGCCCTCTGGCTGTCGGTTGCCTACTTTCTGCCGGTGCTGCTGCCCTTCGGCATCGGTCTACTGGTGGCCCATTTGGCCCATCCCATCGCCATGCGGCTGCAAAAAGCCCTGCATCTGCCCCGGTGGGCAGCCACCTTCCTGTGTGTCAGCGCTGTATTCGCGGCTTTGGCAGGAAGCGTATGGCTGCTGGTGCGGACGCTGATTTCGCAGCTTGGGGCACTGGTGCAGGAAATTCCGGCCATTGTCCAATCCCTCGAAGGCCCGATGGAGCGGCTGGAGCACTGGCTTTTCACCCTGAGTGATCGCGCACCCGCGAGCGTGGCCCCGACACTGCGGAGCTGGATGGAATCCCTTTTGAAAAGAAGCTCTATGCTGGGCGAGCGGCTGTCGGACGCAGCCTTTTCCTTCATGGGTGGCATGGTGGCAGGGCTGCCGGATGTGCTCCTGTTCACGGTCACTGCGGTACTGTCGAGCTTTATGCTCTGCACCAAACTCCCGGAGGTGCGCGCCTGGGTCAAGGGGAAGCTCCCTCAGCGTTGGCAGGACAATCTTCATACAATGACCCAACAGCTCAAGCGCGTGCTCAGCGGCTGGTGCAAGGCACAGTTTAAGCTCTTGAGCCTGACCTTCGGTATCGTAACCGCAGGTCTGTTCCTTCTGGGCTATCCCTATGCCCTGGTGTTGGGAGCGGTGATTGCCTTAATTGACGCGCTGCCGGTGCTGGGCTCCGGGACGATTTTGCTGCCCTGGGCCGGGATTCTCCTTCTCCAGGGCAACACCCGGCGGGCGCTGGGGCTGGTGCTGCTCTACGCCGCCGCTGCTCTGACCCGGACCGCATTGGAGCCAAGGCTTTTGGGGCATCAACTGGGCCTTCCGCCAATTTTGACCCTCATCGCCCTGTACGCAGGCTTTCGCCTGTGCGGGGTGGGTGGGATGCTGCTGTTTCCCATCGGCGCGATCCTCCTGCGGCAGCTCTATGAGCTGGTGGAAACCGCAATTCAAAAGCCCCAAGCTTAAATAAAGTGAAAAATCTCCCCAACTGTGATATAATACAATAAATCACAGAAAAGGAGACGGACTATGGATTTGTCCTATTATGAAGCTGCGGCGCAGTATCTTCGTGCCCGGGTGCCCGAGCTGCCGGAGATTGCTCTGGTGCTGGGCTCCGGCCTGGGGGCCTTTGCAGAAGCAATCTCTGATCCCATTGCCATTCCTTATTCGGACATCCCCCATTTCCTCACTGCCACCGTGGACTCCCATGCCGGGAAGCTGGTGTTCGGCCATGTGGCGGGCAAGCGGGTGGTGTGTATGTCCGGCCGGTTCCACTACTACGAGGGCTATGAATTTGAGCAGCTTGCCCTTCCGGTGCGGGTGCTAAACTGCCTGGGCGTCCGGGCGCTGATCCTCACCAATGCCGCCGGGGGTGTGAACCTCTCTTATCAGCCCGGCGACCTGATGCTGATCCGCGATCACATCAAGCTCATGGGCGCAAGCCCCATGCGCGGCGAAAATGATCCCCAAATTGGCCCCCGGTTCTTCGATGTGAGCCGGATGTATGACCCACAGCTCCTGTCCATCGCAAAAGCTGCCGCCGAGGGCTGCGGCCTACGGGTGCACGAGGGCGTCTACTTCTATATGCCGGGGCCGCAGTTCGAAACGCCGGCGGAAATTCGCGCCATTCGCCTGCTGGGCGGCGACGCGGTAGGCATGTCCACCGTCACCGAGGCCCTGAGCGCTGCCCACTGCGGCCTGCCGGTGCTGGGCATTTGCACCATCACCAACATGGCCGCAGGCGTGACGCCGAATCCGGTCACGGACGAGGAGGTCTGCGAAACCGGCGCGGCACTGGCCGAGCGGTTTGGCGCTTACCTCACGAAGATCATTGCGAGGATATAGCCATGGAACGAGCAGATCAGGGACTTGCCTTCCTGTTGCGATACGAAAATGTCGCATGGTACGAACATGGCTCCGTACGTATTTTAGACCGGCGCGTCTATCCCCGGGAAATCCGCTTTGTCACCTGCCGCACCCACGGCGAGGTGGCGCAGGCGATTGCCGACATGGTCACCCAGTCCGCAGGCCCCTTCACCGCCGCAGCCATGGGCATGGCGCTGGCGGCCTATGAATGCCGGGACCGTGCGCAGGAGGCACAGCTTACTTATCTAAAGGCCGCCGCCGATACCCTCTCCCATGCCCGCCCCACAACCCAGGCCCGCATGGCCCTCATCACCGGCGGGTGCCTCCTGGCGGCGGAACATGCGCTGTCCGCAGGGCAGGCCGTGCCGGAGGCCATTGTGGCCCACACCATCCGGGCGAACAACCGCCGGTATGGAAAAGTTGAAAAAATGGCGGAATATTTAGTGGATTTGTTCCCCGAAAACGGAAAAATTCTGACCCAATGCTTCGCGGAGACCATCGTAGGCATGATGCTCAAGGTGGCGCGGCAGCGGGGAAAGACCTTAAAGCTCTATTGCGCGGAGACAAGGCCCTATTTTCAGGGCGCCCGCCTCACTGCCACGGTCTGCCGCGACATGGGCTTCGATACGACGGTGATTACCGACAATATGCCCGCGTTCGTCATGGAACGGGAGGGCATCGACGTGTTCACCTCTGCCGCCGACGCCATCTGCCTCGACGGCCATGTGGTCAATAAGGTGGGCACCTTCCAGATCGCCATCGCGGCAAACTATCTGGGCGTGCCCTATTACGTCTCCGGCGCGCCGGACGCCGGCCACAAAAGCATCGCAGACGTCACCATCGAGATGCGCGACCCCCGCTTCACGCTGGAGGCCATGGGCATCCCCACCGCCCCGGAAGGGGTGAAGGGCTACTACCCGGCCTTCGACGTCACGCCACCCGCCCTGGTGACCGGGGTGGTGACGGATCAGGGGGTCTTTCCCCCGGGGGAGCTGCCCCGCTACTTCGCCTCCGGCGCATTGGGAGAATTTGAAATGGTGATATGAATCGGAGACAGGGGACGGTTCGAACTGAAAAAGTAGGCTGGTAATCGCACAGGATCGAATAAAAATTACAAATTGTAACCATTTCTCGCATTAGCTGTCCCCTGCTTTTGTGGAGTTTGGGGCGTGGAAAATTGTCCCATTGTCACACAATTTCATAACATATAGTATAAAAGGAGACAACGATGTTTTGCATAAAATGTGGACTACAAATACCGGATGATGTGGTATTTTGCCCTCGATGCGGTACGCAGGTATATCAGATTTATGATGGACTTTCTATTCAAAAAAATGAGAACAAAGAGCTTGATCGAAGTGCACTAATAATTTATCTTAAAGATATACTAACATTAGAATGCATTAAGGGCGAATACAGTATCAGACTTCAAAATGTCCGATCTAAAATCAATAATATCAGGAATAATAATTATTATAAACGGTATCCTTGCATCGATGAATGGAAATATTTTCATTTCTATTATGATGGAAAAACTTATTATGTGGCTCATGTAGAACATGGAATTTATGGACTGTATTTGAATTCTTATTTGAATTTAGATACAAGATATACTACGTATTATTGGAAATGCGTTGAACCAAATTATAAGGAATTAACTAGGTTGAGCGAATACCATCACGTTGGTGAAGCCTATGGATACTTTGAATTACTGAGAACTCTTGCTAGAAAAGCGGATGCACGAGATAAGTTTGAATTGTATTTTCAGTCATTTAAAACCGAGGCACCAAAAGCATACAACGAAAACCTGAATACAATTAACCAACTTTCAATTGAAGAAAATGAAGTCAAAAAAGAGTTGGATGAGGCAAAAAGGTTGTTAGATAAAGCTTATTCAGTCAATATAATTCCAGACAATTTCCGCTACAATATTTATGCAGTATACTTCCTTTATAAATTTCTTGATACATCCAAAGAATCTTTTACAACGGCATTGCTCCAATGTAAATTGGATGAGATAACAAAGCAATTAGAAACCATAATTGAACAACAGAGAGAAATTATTATTCAACAAGCAATACTTGCTTCACAGAATACAGAGATTTTAAAGCAGAACCAAGCCCAGTTAAATGCATTAGCGAGCGTTGAATCCAATTTAGAAAAGGCCAGCCAATATTCTTCAATAGCAGAAAATAATGATGATATAAGCACTTGGATTGAGGCTGCTAAATTTTTGTGTAAATTGTATTCAGGCAAACTTTGAAGATGAGGCAGCTTAGTATGACAGGTAAATCCACGTTTTGCAAGTCGGGAGTCACTTCATATTATCCCCTCAGACTGTCACGGCATATTTTAAAGAAATCACAGACAGCCGATAAGCGGGGAAAATAAAGCACAATCTGCTGGAAATTATTGTAATGACAATATGTGCGGTCATAGCAGGCTGTGATGTGTGGCAGGATATCGGCGACTATTGCAGGGTAAAGGAAAGATTAGCCTCGCACGCAAACGCCGCCGCTGTGCCTATGACGATGCTTTCTTCGCCGATGTCATCAATTCTGTTCATGCGTAAACCGTGGCAAAAACCCAGGTAATACTTGACGGTCATGAGAAAGGGTGCTAAAATAGCATAGGATATGCCGCTATGGTGGAATAGGTAGACACAGCAGACTTAAAATCTGCCGGAGCGATCCGTACCGGTTCGAGTCCGGTTAGCGGCACCATTGGTCTGCGCATTCTGCATTTCGGATGCGCATTTTTTTCGGAGACAGGGGACGTTTTCCGTGGTTTCGAACCGTCCCGCTATTCCTCCTTTGTCCCTTTTGACACGCTAGGGCGGCTTCTCATTTTGAAATTCCAAGATGAGAAGCCGCCCTGTTTTTATTTTCTGGATCCTTTAGTCAAAGCTGCCAAGCTGCTTGCCGCCCAGCACATGGAAGTGCAGATGCTTGACGGTCTGGCCTGCGATTTCACCGCAGTTGGTGACGACCCGGAAGCCGTCGAACTCCAATTCCTTCGTGAGCTTAGCGATCACGGCAAAGATGTGGCCAATGATGGGGGCGTCCTCCTCCGTTACCGCACCGGCGCAGCAAAGGTGCTTCTTTGGCACCACCAGAAAGTGCTTGGGCGCCATAGGGGCGATGTCGTAGAAGGCGTAGCACAGCTCGTCCTCATAGACCTTGGACGAGGGGATTTCCCCCGCGATAATTTTACAAAACAGGCAGTCGTTCATAATAGCATGGCTCCTTCCTTATTTTACATTGGTGCGGACAAATTCGTCCACTGCCGCAAAGGCTTCCGTGAGCTTATCGGCGTCCTTTGCGCCGCCCATGGCGGAGTCGGGCTTGCCGCCGCCGGAGCCGCCGCAGATGGCGCACACCTGCTTGACCAGCAGGCCCGCCTTCACGCCCCTTGCCACCGCATCCTTGCCGCAGACGGCCAGGATGGAAATTTTATCTCCCTGGATGCCAGCCAGTACGGCGACGGCTGCCGGATCCCGATCCCGGATCAGGTCGCCAAACCGGCGAAGGTCGGCTACGCTCAGGTCACGGCGTACCGTACTTGCGACCCGAAGGCCGGAAATTTCCTTCCCTTGCGCCAGAAGCTCGGCCACATCCGCTGCCAGCACGCGATCCTTCATCGCGTCAAGCTGCTGGCGCAGCTCCTTCAGTTCTAGCATGGTAGCATCCAGCTTGTGCAGAAGCTCGCCGGAATTTGGCGCCTTCACAATCTCGCTGGCCTTGCGAAGGGTCTGGGCAAAGCCGTTCATCTGATCCAGCACGCCGGGGCCGGTGATGGCCTCTACGCGCCGCACGCCTGAGGCCACGGAGCCTTCGGACACAATGGAGAATAGACCCACCTTCGCGGTGTTGTCCAAATGGGTGCCACCGCAGAATTCCAGCGAGGCATCGCCCATCTTGACTACGCGGACGGTGTCGCCGTATTTCTCACCGAAGAGGGCGGTCGCACCGAGCTTCTGCGCCTCCTCGATGGGCAGCTCCATGGTATCCACACTCAGGCCCGAAAGCACCAGCTCGGTCACTGTATCGTTGATTTTTTCCATCTCCTCGGGGGTGATGGCACTAAAGTGGGTGAAGTCAAAACGCAGGCGGTCGGGCTCTACCAGAGAACCTGCCTGGTGGCAGTGGTCGCCCAGCACGCGCACGAGGGCGCTCTGGAGCAGGTGGGTGGCGGAGTGGGCGCGGCAGATGGCTTGGCGGCGCTGGGCGTCGATGGTGGCCTCTACCACATCGTCTACCTTAATTTCGCCTGTGCGCATTTTGCCGTGGTGGAGGAACTTGCCGCCCTTGTCCTTGAGGACGTTGGTGACCTCAAACACGGCGTCACCCTTTGTGATAACGCCCTGGTCGGCAATCTGGCCGCCCATTTCGGCGTAGAAGGGAGTCTGATCCAGCACCAGGATGCCCTCCTCGCCACCGGCAATCGCACCCGAGACCTCCTCTCCCACGCAGACGGCAAGCACCTTGGCCGTCTCGGCCTTGTGCGCGTAGCCCGTGAAGACGGTGGGGGTATTGTCCAACCCCAAGTCGATGCCGGCCCAAGCCAGGTCGCCCAGGGCCTTTCTGGCCTCGCGGGCGCGTTCCTTCTGCTCCTGCATCAGGCGCTGGAAGTCCTCCAGAGCGACCGCCATGCCCTCCTCCTCGGCCATTTCGATTGTGAGGTCGATGGGGAAGCCGAAGGTGTCGTACAGGCGGAAGGCGTCTGCGCCGGAGAATACAGTCTCGCCTGCCTTTTTGTGGGCGTCGAGCATTTCGGCATAAATCTTCATGCCGCCGTCGATGGTTCTGGCGAAGTTCTCCTCCTCCAGCTTGACGATGCGGGTGATATAGGCAGCGCGGTCGCGGAGGTAGCCGTAGTGTCCCTCGTTCTCCTGTACCACAGTCTCCACCACCTCGTAGAGGAAGGGATGGTTGACGCCCAGGAGCTTGCCATGCCGGGCAGCCCGGCGGAGCAGGCGGCGCAGCACATAGCCTCTTCCCTCGTTGGAGGGCAGCACGCCGTCCGCGATCATGAATACGGACGCTCTGGCGTGGTCGGTGATGACGCGGAGGGAAACATCCATCTTCTGGCTGACGCCGTAGCTGGCGCCGGTCAGCTCTGTGACCTTCCGGGTGATATTCATGACGGTGTCCACATCGAACAGGGAGTCCACTCCCTGGCACACCACGGCCAGACGCTCCAGGCCCATGCCGGTGTCGATGTTCTTCTGGACGAGCTCGGTATAGTTGCCGTTGCCGTCGTTGTCGAATTGGCTGAATACGTTGTTCCAGACCTCCATATAGCGGTCGCAATCGCAGCCGACGGTGCAGTCGGGCTTGCCGCAGCCGTACTTCTCGCCGCGGTCGTAGTAGACCTCAGAGCAGGGGCCGCAGGGGCCGGAGCCGTGCTCCCAGAAGTTGTCCTCCTTGCCGAAGCGGAAGATGCGCTCGGCGGGAATGCCCATATCCTGATTCCAAATGTCGAAGGCCTCGTCATCGTCGAGGTAGATCGACGGGTAAAGCCGCTGGGGATCCAGGCCGCAGACCTCGGTGAGGAATTCCCAGCACCAGGGGATGGCTTCTTTCTTGAAGTAGTCGCCGAAGGAGAAGTTGCCCAGCATCTCGAAATAGGTGCCGTGGCGGGCGGTCTTGCCGATGTTCTCAATGTCGCCGGTGCGGATGCACTTCTGGCAGGTGCAAACGCGGTGACGGGGCGGCTCCACCTCGCCCTTAAAGTAGGGCTTCATCGGCGCCATGCCGGAATTGATCAGCAGCAGAGACGCATCGTTCTGGGGGATCAGGGAGAAGCTGGGGAGACGAAGATGCCCCTTGCTCTCAAAGAAGGAGAGGAACATCTCGCGCAGCTCATTCAGACCGTATTTTTTTGCTTCCATGGGAATCAGCCTCCATTATTATCTCTATGGTTTTTGATAAAATAAAAAATCGCCCATGCCGGCCTCAGGGGCGAAGCGCATAGCTCCACGGTACCACCCTGATGATGCCCGGCAGGGGCATCGCTCGCTGTCCTGTAACGGGGACAACCGTCCTGCTCTTGCAGGCAGCTCGGAAGTGGCCTCCGACTCGGCTGCCCGCGGGGCTTTCACCCTCTCCCGCTCGCTCTGGGCGCCAAAACCGGTTCGTTTCCTCATCGCGGTTCCATATTCTTGAGTATTGTACCATAGAAACCGGAAAAGTCAACAAAAATTATCCTTTTGTAGGCGTCTGCTTGACAAAGCGAAAGGCGTATTCTACAATATCCGCATCTGGCAAGGACAACCGACTTTTGCTAAGCGGCTCTTTCTTATTTTGCGTGAAAATCTACGGGAAGGAGGACAAGAAAAATGGACAAAATGACAGAATTTCTCCCGTTTCTCATTCCACTTGCAATCGCAGAGTTTGCTCTGTTCGGCTATACGCTCTATCACATTCTGACGCACAAGAGCTACAAAAGAGGCACGCGCACGCTATGGCTGATCCTCACAATTGTATTTATGAATTTTGTCGGGCCGATTCTGTACTTCCTTTTCGGCAAGGAGGATGCCTAAATGGAGATGCTTCAAATAACCGGACTCCATAAGCGCTTTGGCGACAAGGCGGTACTAAAGGGGCTTGACCTGTCGGTTCCCGAGCACAGCGTTTTCGGCTTTGTCGGCAAAAACGGCGCCGGTAAGACAACCACCATGAAAACCGTGCTCGGTCTCGTTCAGGCAGATTTCGGCGAAATTACGGTATTCGGTGAAACGGTGCGCTATGGGCAGACCGCAACCAACCGCTATATTGGCTATTTACCCGATGTGCCGGAGTTTTATCCGTTTATGACCGCGCCGGAATACCTTCGCTTTTGCGGAGAAATTACCGGAATGGGTAAGGCGGAAATAAAAAGCAAGAGCAGCGAGCTTTTGGAGCTTGTTGGTCTTGCTGGCGAAACACACCGCATCAAGGGCTATTCGAGGGGAATGAAGCAGCGACTCGGCATTGCGCAGGCGCTTTTGAACCGCCCGAGGCTGCTGATCTGCGATGAGCCGACCTCTGCCCTCGATCCGATTGGCAGAAAGGAAATTCTGGATATTCTTCTGGCGGTCCGGGAGCAGACCACTGTGCTGTTCTCCACGCATATTTTGTCGGACGTGGAGCGGATTTGCACCGACGTGGCCGTGCTGAACGACGGCATTGTGCAACTACAGGGCAAGCTCGCCGACATAAAATCCATGTACCGCACCGAAGCATACCTTTTGGAAATGGAACACGAAGCAGACACGCACCTGCTTCGGCAGAGGTTTCCCGGCATACAGCAGGTGGGTAAAAACCAACTGCAATTCAAAGAAAAAGAGTACCCCGTATTTGAGGTGCTGCGATGGATTACCGACAAGCGCATTCCCTTAATCCGAATGGAGCGGGTTGTGCCGACGCTGGAATCCCTGTTTATGGAGGTGGCTGCGAAATGAAGGCGCTGCTTGCCTTTACCAAAAAAGAGTGGATGGAGCAGCTACGCTCTGGTAAGCTGCTGCTTCTCGGCATTCTATTTGTGCTATTTGGCATTATGAATCCCGCAATCGCAAAGCTGACGCCCTGGCTTCTGGAAACGCTGGCCGACGAGCTTGCGCAAAGCGGCATGACGGTAGCCTCCGTTGCCGTGAGCGCGATGGATTCCTGGGTGCAATTTTTCAAGAATGTCCCGATGGGGCTGATTGTTTTTGTTTTGCTCGAAAGCAGCATCTTTACAAGGGAATACCAGTCAGGCACATTGGTACTGGCCTTGACCAAGGGACTTGACCGATATAAGGTTGTCATTGCCAAGGCGGCGGTACTCTGCCTGCTCTGGACGATTTCCTATTGGCTCTGCTTTGGCATCACCTATGGCTACAACGCCTACTTTTGGGACAACGCGGTGGCGCAGAATCTGCCGTTTTCTGCCTTCTGCTGGTGGCTGTTCGGCCTATGGACGGTAGCTTTGATGGTTTTTTTCTCCACACTTGCCAAATCCAATGCAGCCGTGCTTCTAGGCACAGGGGGCGCCGTCCTGGCTTCGTATCTAATTGGCTTGCTCCCAAAATGCAAGGAATATATGCCGACCCGGCTGATGGATGGCAATTCCCTGATCTATGGAATCGAAGGCGCGCAGACGTATATGGCAGCAGTTGTGATTGCGGCGGTTCTTTGCGTCGCCTGTTTTGCGGCAAGCATTGGTATTTTTGACAAGAAACGAATGATTTAACCTTTAACCAAACAATCCGCATAAACTTTTTGGGACATACTTTCCCCTGCCATGCATAGGATGGAGGAGAAACGGAGGGATCAGTATGTCCATGGTGATTGTGTGTGCGCCGGATGAGCGGGCGGTGGCTTTTGGGCGAAAGCTGGGAGAAACGGCTCCCTGGCGGTGTCTGACGATGGAGGAGGCGAATGAGAAGGCGATCCGGGAGGCGACAGCGCTGGTGCTGGTGACGCCGGATTACTACACCCATGCCTGCTGGCAGATGAAGAGCTGGCTGGCGCGGTATGTGGGCTGCCTTTCTGGGAAGCTTTGCTCCTGCGTGACGCTGTGCGCTAAGGGCGGCGGCGGGGAGCTGGCGATGCGCACCATTGTCAGTCAGCTTCTGCCGGGGCAGTGCCTGGTATACCTATGCGCGGTGCTGTGCGCCGATGGTCTTCTTCGCCCCGGCGGCTGTGCGGAGCTTCGGGGTCAAGGGTTGACACCCGGGGATTTCTGCACAAAATTGGCACATATGGCAGGTGTTTTCGGATAATTTCACGAATTTTTGCACTTTCCTATGTTTTGCTTGTGCACTGTCTGGAAACGTGGTATAATATTGTACGTAAAATAAAATGCTCCATCCCCTGATGGGAGAAAGGCCAATGCTATGAAACGAATGGTATCCCTTGCGCTGCTTCTTGCGCTGATGGCCCTGTGCCTGTCCGGATGCAGCCTGTTTGACAAGCTGTTCCGCGATCAGCCCGAGCCGGAAACCACGGCCCAGGCTCGCCAGAGCGTGGAGCAGATGGTTGCCCGGTGCACCACTGCCTGCAATGACCTGGATCTGGAGGGCATCCTCGATTACGTCACCCCTAAGTACGCGGATCCTGCGCGGGCTATGCTGAAGGTCTCGACCGCCCTCGGCGGGAAAAGCGATATGGAGCTGCTGGATGATCTGGTGAAGCTTCTGGGTGCAGACGCAGAAACGTCAGATGCCTGGCAGGTATGCCAGAGCCTGGAGACGGAGGTTACTTCCCTGGAGGTAGACGGAGATGAAGCGACTGCCCGGCTGCATTTTACCTTCACCCAGGATGCGCAGGATTATGTGGGGGAGACGACGGTCAGCTGCACATGCATCGACGGGAAATGGTATATTACGAACCTTTCTAGGTAACAGGCCATGATCTATGTATTTTTTGCTCTGGTGGGCGCCGCGACCTTTGGCCTTTGCTTTCTGATTGACCGGCTCGTTCGGCGCTTTTCCCATGGCGGGGTTGCCCCCCAGACGGTGCGCCAGCCCACCCGATCGGCTGGGATTGGAATTGTGTTGCTGGTGGCGGGTGTGGCGCTGCTGCTGTTTCTGCCGGGAAGCCTGGGCATCGTTGGTGGGATTGTGCTATGCTTTATGGGATCTGTCCTGGCGGCCAGCTATTTTTTCTTTTCTATCCACTATGACGACGAAGGCTTCACCTGCCACGGCTTCAAGGGAAGCGTCTATTATAGGTACAATCAAATTCGCGGCGAGCAGGCCTTGGCCACCCGCAGCGGAATTGCCGTAATGCTCTATGTGGGCGATACCACCGTCGAGCTGAGCGAGGCGATGAAAGGCGTCCGGTCATTCCTGTCCCACGCCTATTATGCCCGGTGCCGTCAGTTAGGGCTTGATCCTGCGGCCTGCCCGCCGCCGGAGCCGGGGTCACTGGTCTGGTTCCCGCCTCCGCCGGAGACGTCGGAACAAACGGAAGAACAAACCCAAACAATCTAAATCGTAATGAGGAGATTCTACAATGGATAACAATGTACGTCCTGAAAACATGAAACGGATCACCACTCCGGCGCTGGCGGAGGCCTTCATTGATGAGCAGCTTTCCGCCCTGCGCGCCCAGATTGGCGATAAGAAAGTGCTGCTGGCTCTGTCCGGTGGCGTGGACTCCTCGGTGGTAGCGGCGCTGCTCATCAAGGCGGTGGGCAAGCAGTTGGTCTGCGTCCATGTCAACCACGGTCTGCTGCGCAAGGGAGAGCCGGAGCAGGTTGTAGAGGTTTTCCGCAACCAGATGGATGCGAATCTGATCTATGTAGACGCGATAGATCGTTTCTTAGATAAGCTGGTGGGCGTAGCCGAGCCGGAGCAAAAGCGCAAGATCATCGGCGCGGAATTCATTCGGGTCTTTGAAGAAGAGGCGCGTAAGCTTGACGGCATTCGCTTCCTTGCCCAGGGCACGATCTATCCCGATATTCTCGAAAGTGGCCCGGTAAAGGCGCATCATAATGTCGGCGGTCTGCCGGAGGATTTGGACTTTGCGCTGGTAGAGCCGCTGAAGCTCCTGTTCAAGGATGAGGTCCGCGTGGTAGGCAAGGCTTTGGGCCTGCCGGATAGCATGGTCTATCGCCAGCCCTTCCCCGGCCCCGGCCTTGGCGTGCGCTGCACCGGCGCCATCACCCGGGATCGTCTGGAGGCGGTGCGAGAGTCCGACGCCATTTTGCGAGAAGAATTTGCGAAAAACGGCCTGGCGGACAAGGTGTGGCAGTACTTCACAATTGTCCCCGATTTCAAGTCCACCGGTGTGCGCAACGATGTCCGGGCCTATGAATGGCCGGTGGTCATCCGCGCGGTCAACACCCGCGACGCCATGACCGCCACAGTCGAGGATATTCCCTTCGCTCTTCTGCAGCACATCACCGCCCGCATTACAAACGAGGTCCCCGGCGTCAACCGCGTCCTCTACGACCTCACCCCCAAGCCCACGGGCACAATTGAGTGGGAATAATAAAAGAGAGCCCAAAAGCCCAGTAATATCAAGGGTTTCCGAGCTTTGATCACCCGCTTTGATAACAAAATGATAACATCCATTGAGGCACCTTTATTCTTTACCCCAAGTGGTTTTGGGGTTATCAGAATAAAATCGGTGTGGCTTTGGAACTAATGTAACCGTATTATAAGACGAAGAAAGCCCGTAACTGTGGATAAAACAGTTACGGGCTTTTTGTCGTCTTTTATTCTTCTTTCAGGCGATCTTTGAAAGAGTTACTACATAAATATCAAGTGTTGATTTATACGCAAGATGATAATGCGACAAAATCGACTTTTTGGAAATTAATAGTACAGCTTTTCTTGTTGCCAAGAAGCAAAAATTGTGCCGCCTTGGTTCATCCAAACATCTTTGTATGAATCTCTAAATGGTTCCGTATTCTTTTTATAGTGCATCCTTGCTTGACATTTTATTACAGGATCTTCAACACGATATGTTCCTTTCATCTTAGCAACTGTACTCTCGATTGGATAGCCAAGTAATAATCCAACAATAACGTGTTGAGTATTATTGCTTGAACCCCTTTCTATTGATATGCCACTAATAGCATTATCCGCAAAAAAAGTCATTTCTTTTTTGCTGTAATCATAAACGACATCCCAATCAATATCAAGAATCCCAAACTGTACATAAGTCTCTCTAACTCTTTCAATATCAAACAAATCTGAAAGCGAGCTTTTTCTGCAAATAAAAGTAGTGTTTTCTTCTTCGTATTTCAAAAGGACACAATCATCCGGTAAATCCATTTTTAGCTGCTTTATATGTGGATCATCTATAGTCATTCGAATTGTTGATGCAGGCTTCAAATGTTGTTGAACAGCTACACTCATATAGCCAAGGCTTCCATCTAAACGTATTTCTTCCGGCGGCAACCCGTAGTAATTACTGCATCTAATAAGGTTTTCCCAATTTAACAAAGACGATGAATAAGTGTCCATTGTAGGATACTCAATTAGCGAAATAACTCCGTTTGGATGCTGATCAGCATTGAGCAAAAGAATTCGAGTGATATCTTCATTTTCAATTTGATCAATACAGTATTTACAACCGTTTTCCCATTGAGCAATACGTTCAATCTTTTTCATTTTTTACTCCTTACAAAAGACCATCTTTGAGCGATTCTACCAGTGCATCACTGAGCTCCTGAGAAGGCACCTTGACATATTCGCTGTCGGCATCAAACTTCGGGTAATTGTAACGCCAGCGATCATATTCCTCTTTGGAGATTTCGCCGTTCTTGAAAAGCTCTGCCTGCTTCTGCCAAGCTGCAAAGAAATCAAACAGAAAAGTATTGCTGCTTCCTCTGTGAGAATCAAGGCGAATGCAGAGCTCTTCATCAACCTTATCAATCTTCAAGCCGTAAAGATCTTCCAGCGCAAAGAAAGTGTGCATAAGACCGAGCTCAGAATCAATATCCGGCACGGACAAAGCTAACGGAGATACATCAAGCACATTCGCAAGAGCTCCTGTCAGATCGGCTTTGGGTGTTCTTGTGCCGGCTTCATACTGAGCCATACGAATATCGGCTGTCTTTTCCGGGAAACCGACGGCTATGCCGAGCCACTTCTGTGTCATACCTTTCATATTGCGAATAAAACGAATTCTTTCACCGATTGCCATAGTTTTTATTTCCCATCTATGTACTACGAGCACAGTATAGCATATATGCTATGGCTTTGTCAAGATAACTAAAATAAAAAAGTTAAATATTTTCTCAAAAACCTCTTGACATAAACAAATATGCTTAGTATAATAAAAGAGCGTTAAGCAAATATGCTTAATGCGACAACCAAATAGCCGTTATACGCCACGGTAATGACGTATCCGCTCGGGCAAATCGGAATGCGGTCAGAAAGTTCTCCGACACTAAACAACAAAACTATCTAAAAAGAAAGAATGACCGCCCTCAGCACATCTGTTGGCGCAGATGACGGGCAGTCACTCAATGCAATATCTGATGATAGTATAACCAACAAAGACGCAGATTTCAATAGTTTTGAGGAAATTCAGCGAAAAATGATGCGTATGCTTGATCCGAGATATCTTCACACCGTATCAATGACCGAGCTTTACGACACCGTTTACCGGAGCAGGCCGCCGCTTATCGACGGTTTGCTCTACCCGGGAACGTATCTGTTTGTCGGTGCTCCCAAGCTCGGCAAGAGCTTCCTGATGGCACAGCTCGCCTATCATATCAGCACGGGAACGCCGCTTTGGAATTATCCCATCCGAAAAGGCACGGTGCTGTACCTTGCCCTTGAGGACGATTACAGCCGACTGCAAAGGCGTCTGTATCAGATGTTCGGAACGGAGAGCACGGAAAACCTTTACTTCTCTGTTTCGGCAAGTCAGCTCGGCAGCGGTCTGGACGAGCAGTTACAGAACTTTGTACGGGAGCATCCCGATACGGAGCTTATCATCATCGATACGCTTCAGAAGGTGCGTGAGGTCGGCGGCGACAGTTACAGCTACGCCAACGATTACGACATCATCGCCTGGATGAAACAGTTTGCCGACAACAGCGGCGTGTGTCTGATGCTCGTACACCACACCCGCAAACAGAAGTCAGACGATCCCTATGATATGATCTCCGGCACCAACGGTCTGCTCGGTGCGGCGGACGGCGCTTTCCTGCTCCAAAAGGAAAAGCGCACGGCAAATGCTGCAACGCTCGATGTGTCCGGCAGAGATCAGCAGGATCAGCG
>JAZLFG010000054.1:0-33117 GCA_045615685.1 Faecousia sp. | reverse complement strand
AGGTTTTAGAGCGGATGATGGCGTCCACTGCCTTGTCAAAATTGGCCGACCGGTGGATATAGGCAGGCCCGTTCCCGGCGCCCACGCCAATGGCGGGCTTTCCGGAGGAATAGGCGGCGTGTACCATGGCGCTGCCGCCGGTGGCCAGGATCAGCCGCACATCCGGGTGCTTCATGAGCGCCTGGGTTGCCTCCATGGTAGGCTCGATGCAGCCAAGCGCCCCGGCAGGACAGCCGGCCGCCTGGGCCGCTTCCTTCAGGATGGCCACGGTTCGGCAGGTGCATTTGGCCGCCTTGGGATGGGGCGAGAAGACGACGGGGTTGCCGGCCTTCAGGCAAATGAGCGCCTTATAAATGACGGTGGAGGTGGGATTGGTGGAGGGCACGATGGCTGCCACCACACCCACCGGGACGCCGATGTCGATGGTCTTGTGGGTCTCATCCCGGGCGAGGATACCACGGGTTTTCAAGGGGGAAATGGCTTCCCAGACCCTCTGGGCGGCAAAGAGATTTTTCTGGGTCTTGTCGCTTGTATTTCCGAAGCCGGTCTCCTCCACCGCCAGGCGTGCAAGCTCCTGGGCATGGTGGGCGGCTGCTTCGCTGATGGCCTGGCAGATTCGGTCGGTTTGCGCTTGGGACATGGTGCACAGAGAATTCTGTGCGCTTACAGCGGCGGCGACGGTATCACGCATCCGCTGTATGGATGCTAAATCGCGGTCAAATTCCATGGGAAACCTCCTGTGGATGTTTTGCAACGGCCTGCACCGCCTGGGCGAAGGCCTCGCAGGCAATGCGGCAGGCCGATTCGGTGCCGGAGAGTAGGCCGCCTCCGAAGTTGGTCTCGCTGGGCGGCTCGTAGAATTCGCATAGATGCACATCGGCAGCCTTTAATGCGCGGTCGAGGCCGACGATGGCCTCCACCGGCGGGGCGATCAGGTAGGCCAGGGCGGTTCCCTGGGCCACATGGGCCTGCTCAGATAGATAGGAGCCGGTGCGGCTGACGCAGTGGGCGAGGTAGACCACCTGATCGTCGTCGCGGGCGCTATAGAAGCTGACGCCGCTGTCGATGAGGGAAAGCGCCGCGCGGAGGCCGCTGGCCACCTCCGAGGGATCCGGTCCGGCCAGAATGCCGATGACCTCTCCGGCGAGCGCCGTGGAGGCGTTGGCTGCCCCAGCGTAGAGACTTCTGGCATAGACCACATCCACCCGGGCGGCCTTTGTGGCGGCGTCCAGGGCGATATAGGTCACATCGTCGCAGTCCGTGGAGATGAGGGCGATGGAGCGCTGTGCTTCGTTTAAGCCAAGTCTCTGGGCGAGCTGCGCCGATACCCTCGGAATGTGCTGCGCGGTGAGCACCGTGACGCCGATGCGATCCCCCGTCATGCAGAGCCCTCCCTGCGAAGGCCGATGCCGGAGGCCTTCTGGGTCAGGATGCGCTGGAGCAGATTGGCAATATGCGCGCCTGCCTCCACCGCGCTAATGCCCTGGCGATGAATGTTCGAGATGACGGTGCGGCGGCTCTCCGGGATGCCCGGGCGGGGCGCATAGGTGATATAGCAGGACATGGATTCGCTGGTCACAAGCCCCGGCCGTTCGCCCACCAGCATACAGACGCACCCGCAGCCGGTGATTTCGCCCAGGGCGTCGGAGGCGCCCACGCGGCAGTATTTCACAAAAACGGTCGGAGGCAGCCCGATGCCGAGGCTTTGAAGTCCCTGGCGGATGGCGCTGGCGCAGTCAATGGCGTTGGTAACGATGGCGTTGGAGGAAAGACCGTCGCCAATCACCAGCACGAGCGGAGCATTTTGCCCGCAAAGCTTCCGCAGGGTGTCGTGGGCTTCCGGAGGGAAACGGCGACCCAGGTCGGGACGGGTGAGATATTCATCCTTGTCCTTGCAGGCGGTCTGGACGCAGACGAGATTGTTGTTTTTCCAGAATTTTTCCGGTACATCGGTGAATACGCTGTCCTGCGCAAGCGCGTGGTCGGCCCGGAAACGCAGCATGGTCACCGTGCGATAACGGGTACCGCTTCTCCCAACCCCAAGGCGCGCAGGGGTCTTTGCTTTGAGCGCGAGAAAAGCGCCGGAATCCATAGGGTTTTCCACAAGATACTGTTTTCTTAGATTAATTTCAGTAATATCTTCCACTTGTTCAGCGGTATCAATTGGAATTTCTTCTTTTTCCTCCACATTCGTGGGAATGGTCTGCTGCTGCAGAAGCTCTGCTACCAGAGCGCGAAGTTCGTCTTTGTTCATACTTTCCTCCGATCATGCCAGCAGGATGGAGCCGTCTCCGGCCCGGGCGGTAAGGCGGCCGTTTTCCACGAAGCCCATCTGCTCCAGCCATTGCTGGAAGGGCGCGATGGCGGTGAGGCCAAAAAGGCTTCGCAGGGTGGCGGTCTCGTGGTAGCCGGTGCTCTGATAGTTGAGCATAATATCGTCGCCGTGGGGGACGCCCATGAAGTAGGTGCATCCGGCGGCAGTCAATAGGGCGGCCAGATTTTCAATGTCATTCTGGTCGGCCTTCATGTGGTTGGTGTAGCAGGCGTCGCAGCCCATGGGAAGGCCGGTGAGCTTGCCCATGAAGTGATCCTCCAGCCCGGCGCGGGTGACCTGCTTGGCGTCGTAGAGGTATTCCGGCCCAATGAAGCCCACTACGGTGTTCACCAGGAAGGGTGAAAAATGCCGGGCAAAGCCATAACACCGGGCCTCCATCGTCACCTGATCCGCCCCATGATGGGCCTCGGAGGAGAGCTCGCTCCCCTGGCCGGTCTCGAAGTAAAGCACATTCGGGCCATCTGCCGTCCCTTCACGCAGGGCAAGCTGCCGAGCCTCCTCCAGGGTGGCCGCGTTGAAGCCAAAGGCCTCGTTGCCCTTCTGGCTTCCGGCGATGGATTGGAAGATAAGGTCTGCCGGTGCGCCGTGGCGAATGGCCTCCATCTGGGTGGTTACATGGGCCAGGACGCAGATCTGGGTGGGAATCGACCAGCGGTTTTTCACCTCGTCGAAGCGCTTGAGAATGCGCACGACACTCTCCACGCTGTCGTTGACCGGGTTGAGCCCCAAAACCGCGTCTCCTGCCCCGAAGGACAGCCCCTCTGCTAGGGATGCCAGCACGCCGTCGGGGTCGTCGGTGGTGTGGTTCGGCTGAAGGCGGCAGGATAGGGTGCCCTTCTTGCCGATGGTGGTGTTGCAGTGGGCGGTGACCTCCATTTTGGCGGCACAGCAGATGAGGTCCAGGTTGCTCATTAGCTTGGCGCAGGCGGCGATCATCTCAGAGGTCAAGCCCCGCCGCAGCCTTGCGATATCGTCGCCGGTCGTAGACTCGGCTAGCAGGTATTCGCGCAGCTCGGAGACGGTCCAGTGTTTGATCCGCGTATAGATGGGCGTAGACAGATCATCTTGAATGATGCGCGTGACCTCGTCCTCTTCGTAGGGCACCACGGGATGCTCGCGGAGCTGTTCGAGGGTTATCTCGGATAATACCACCTTGGCAGCGACCCGTTCGGCAGCGCTTTCGGCGGAGATGCCTGCCAGCTTGTCGCCGGATTTTTCCTCGTTGGCCTTGGCCAGAAGGTCCTTGAGGTCGCGGAATTGGTAGGTTTTTTTGTGGAGTGTGGTTTTGAGTTTCATGGCTTCACCTCATAATCAGGATGAGAGAATCAGGGTCTTAATGACCACGGGCAGGGCGCTGCCATCGGCCACCGGCGCGGCCACATCGAGATAAGCGCCGGGCTGCAAATCCAAAGCGTCCAGGCATAGAATGCCCTGGGGCGATGGGAGGCGGCAGGCCAGCGCCTGCCCGAGGGCTTTCGCACAATCTACCCGGGTGACGATGACAATGGGTTCGGAGGACTTGACTGCCGCAATGCCATCGGCAAGGCGACAAATGGAGGCAAAATTCTGCTCTTCCGAGAGTGGAAGAGATAGTGCGCCCCCCTCTTGAAATTTTCGAGAGATGGCCTCGGCCAGCATTGGGGCGGGAGCCTCCGCTTCCTCCCTTGTGAGATGCGCGACGGGCAGATTATGCATGGGGAAGGAAATATCCCGGTAAAAAATGGTGCTGCCGGAAAGGGTGGTTGCGTGGCAGCCCGCACCGATGACCGTGGCACGAATGGCATCCGGGCTGATGCGATAGGCGCCCGCCATGAGCTTTGACGCACGGATGCGCCTTGCCAGCAGAACTCCCAAATCCCCGTAGGCGAGGGGTGCTGTCTCATCCGCGCAGGTCAGCAGGGCCCCCACGCCGCCGGAGAAGGAGTAGACCGGAGCCTGGGGAAGCTTTGGCAGCCGGTTGGTGGTCAGGCGTCGGGAGAGCGCACTTCGGGGTCTTACACCGGCAGCCTCCTCCAAAGCTTGGGTCAGAAGCTCTGCCAGTGCCTCTAACTGTGAGAAAGAAGCGGTATCTTCCGTGTTGAGTTGACATAATCCATCCAACACCGGCGAACGCCACAGAACCTTTCTTTCCTCCGAGAGCTTTAGCAGCCGTCCGCCCACATTAATGCAGCCGGTATCCACGAGCTGCCCCGCCTCAAACACGGCAAAATTGGAGGTGCCGCCGCCGATGTCTATGTGGACAAGAGGCTGCGAATGCGCCTTTGCCCACGAAGCAGCGCCTGCACCCTGGGCGGCGAGTTCACTTTCTAAGTCCGGCCCGGCGGTGGCCACAACAAACTCTCCTGCATAGCCGCTGAGCTCGGCTACCACCTGTGCGGCATTTTCCTTCCGAGCGGTTTCTCCGGTGATGATGACAGCGCCGGTCTGAATTTTCGATTTTTCTGCCCCGGCGGCTTGGTATTCTCTGTCCACGATGGCACGAAGGGCAGGTGTGTCGATGGTGGTGGGGGAGGATAGGGGCGTGAAATGAACCGGGCTTCGGTAGAGAATTTCCTTTTCCGCAATGGCGATGTCCGGGACGGAGAAGGCGTTTGCGCGGTTTTGAAGGTGCAGCCGGGAGAAGACAAGCTGGGTGGTGCTGGTGCCGACGTCGATGCCGACGGACAGGAGCTGTTCGCTCATTGTGCCACTTCCTCCAACAGGTTTTCCAACTGCTTGGCGGTTGGGGCAATGGGATTGCCTGCCAGACAAGGATCCTCCATGGCGGCTTCGACAATTTGGCAGCGGCTTTGCATCAGTGCGGCGTGGTCGATTCCGGCCTGAGAGAGAGTTTGTGGTAGATTAAGGGTGCGACGAAGAGCCTTGAGCTGCTGCAAAAGGCCACGGAAGGCCATCTGATTGTTGCTGTAACCGATGCCGCAGGCGCGGGCAGCGTCGGCATATCGCTCCATGGCTTGGGGTGCGTTGAATTGCAAAACGGTGGGCAGCAGCACGGCGTTTAATCTTCCGTGGGCGATATGGTACCTGCCGCCCAGGGCATGGGAGAGGGCGTGGCATAGGCCAAGCCCCGCCTGATCAAAGGCAAGTCCTGCCATTGTCGCGCTAATATGAATGCGGCCACGCACCCCGGTGTCCCCATGAAAGGCGTGGGGCAGCAGCCGAAGCGCCGTATCCAGGGCATAATAGGCCAGGGCGTCCGAGAAGGGAGAGGCACCCTTGGCGGCGATGGCCTCCAGGGCATGGGAGATGAGATCCATCCCGGTATCGGCAACCAGGGCGGGAGGAAGGGCTTTGACCAAGTCTTCGTCCAGAATGGCCCAGTCGGGTCGAAGCGCCTCGTCCACCAGCGGATGCTTGACCCCTTCATGGGTCAGAATGGAGAAGGAGGTAACCTCCGAGCCTGTCCCGGAGGTGGTGGGAATGGCGATGAACATGGGACGCTTTTTCGCAAAGTAGACGATGGCCTTGGCGCAGTCAATCACACTGCCGCCGCCCAGGGCGATGAGGACGGTTGCATTGCTGCGACCAAACTGTGCCGTAGCTTCTGCCACCAGGCTGACCTCCGGGTCTGGGCGCACGTCGGCGAAAAATGCGGTATGGCAGTTCGGAAGAAGCGCACCAATGCGCTGGGCGGTTCCATTTTCAAAGAAGAAGCGGTCGGTCACAATGAAGGCGTGGGTAGCCTCTACCTGCTTGAGTGCCTGCAGAGCGTCAGGGCCATAAAAAAGCCGGGTTTTGCAGTCAAAGGGCTTCATGGAATCCCTCCTTTTCTTGGCCATAGTATTTCCGGAATTTGAAGCATTATCCCGGAAAGGAAAGAATACCGGTTGACACGAGATGAAAAATATGAAAAAATAGAGAAAACAAAAGTGTAAGGAGAAAGTAGGATGGAGCTACAACAGGGCCATTGTCCCAAATGCGGTAAGCAGCTACAAATTCCGGCAGAGCTGGAGGAATTCTCCTGCCTCTACTGCGGCGCGAGGCTGAACCGCGCATCGCTCAGAGAAAAGCCTGCAACAGTGCAGGATTTGCAGAGGGACTACGAGCTGTTTGCCACGCAGGCGCTTCATGCGGCGGTGGGTTATCCCCAGTCCATGGAGAATATGTCAAAGCCCCAGTTTTTCCCCTATTTTGACCGCTATTACAGCGAAAACAAGACCGCGTTTGAGGCATTGGAGCGCTGGGTACTCTCGCGAGAGGCGGATCGGGAGGCCCTGCTGTCTCAGGCGGCGGCATTTCTAATGGAGCGAATCAACGCCTGGTTCCCAACCCAGAAGCAATGGAAGCACCGCACCCAACGGGAAGAGCTTCGGGACAGGACGAAATTTACCATCGCAATTTTTCTGGTGCCGACGGCTCGCCGGTGTGCCCCGGCCATTGGTGAGACGTTTTGCGAAAAGCTGCGTGTGCAGTGGCTTGCCTGCTATCCGAATTCTCCCTTCGAGCTTGCCACCTACGAGCAGCTTTCCGAGGGATTCCGAAAGCGGCCCTTCTGCTTTATCACCACTGCGGTGTGCCGGGACGCGGGGCTGCCGGATGACTGCGAAATGCTTACGGATTTCCGCGCCTTCCGGGACGGCTACCTTCGCGCCTGCCCCGATGGCGAAGCGTTGATTGCCGAATACTACGACTGCGCCCCCGGGATCGTCAGCCGCATTGAATTCTGTGAGAACAAAAAGCAGGTCTATGACGCGCTCTTGCGCGACGATTTGATCCCCTGCCACGAGGCCCTGCGAGAAGGCAATCCCGCCAAATGCCGCTCGCTCTATATCCGCATGATGGAAAAGCTGAAAAATTGACGAGCAACGCACGCGCACTATCTCAATTTCTCCTGGTAAATTGAATGCAGTATTTCAAACAAGGAAGATTGCAAACAACCGCCGCCCCTACGATGTGAAAATCGTAAGGGGCGGCGGCTTTTAGGCAATAGGCTTGGCCGATGGATCGGTGAATTCCTCGGCAGGCGCTTCTGAGAACAGCTCGTCGAGGGAGCCAAATTCGTAGCCCATTTCCTCCCAGCGGGTCAGGAGCTCATCAAGAATTTCTCCGTTTGTTTTGGAGGTACTGTGGAGCAGCACCACTGCGCCGTTGTGGATGCGAGGCAGCAGCTTGGAGAAGGCCTCATCCCGGGTGGGCTGGGCGTCGTTCTGCCAGTCCACATAGGCAAGGGACCAGAATATTGTCCGATAGCCCAGCGCCTTTGCCTGCTGAAGGTTGGCCTCGGAATAAATTCCCTGGGGTGGGCGGTAGTACTTTTGCATTGGCTCGCCCACTACCTGGGTATAGAGCTCCTCCAGATCCGTCAACTCTTTGGCAAAGGCGTCGGGATCGGAAATTCGGGACATATCATAGTGGTGATAGGTGTGGTTGCCGACAATGTGACCATTCTTCACCATTCGCCGCACCAGATCAGGGTTCTGCTCCAAATAGTTCCCCACCAGGAAGAAGGCGGCGGGAGCCTGATGCTTCTCCAGGGCGTCCAGAATTTGGAGGGTAGCGCCGTTCTCATAGCCGGCGTCAAAGGTCAGGTAAATGCGCGGCTGACGCTCATCGGCCAAATATACCGCATCATATTTTGCCAGGGCTTCCTTTGAGGCGTTACCGATGGGGGCCTGTCCCTCATTCTGAAAGCTAAGACCCCAGGAACCAGTGGGAATGGCTTGGGCCGCAATGCTTCGTGCGCAGAGGATCACCAGCACCAGCATGGACGATACTGCGCTCCACATCAGAACACGTACAGCGCTTCGATTCATAAAATGCCTCCTTTTGTGTGCAATGATATTCTATCCTATGCGCACACAAGGGCGATTATTCCGGAACATGGTTGAATGTGCTGGGCTTACGCAAATAACCGCCGAAAAATCGGCGGGTATTTGCGCGTAGGAAATGGGAAGAAAGATGAAAAAAAGAAACAGGCAAGAAAAATAGCTGCACCTATAGGGCGCTCCGGGGAAAAGAAATTCAGAAAAAGCTAGGAATTACAAGAAAAAATTGTGTGATTTTATAAATAATTTTGACTTTCCGGATCATATTTGGTATGATACCAAATAAACATATTCGAAGGGAATATAGCAGATGGAAAAGCATAAGACAATCAAGGACATTGCCCAGGAGTTGAACGTTTCCACCGCGACGGTGCACCGTGCTCTGTATGGCAAGAAGGGCGTCGGGCAGGAATTGCAGGCGAAGATTCTCGACCTCTGCGCAAAATACGGCTATCAGATCAATGGGGCTGCCTCGGCACTCAAGCGCGGGCCGGTGCGGATTGCCGTGGTGCTGCCCGCAGAGGGCGGGCCAAGCGATTATTATTACCAAAATGTGTGGAAGGGGGTCAAGCGGGGAATTGAGGAGCAGCAGAGCTATAATCTAAAGCTGGTTAAAGTTACTTATGATTCCAATTCCAGAAGAAGCCAGGAGGAAGCGCTGCGTTCCATTGAGCTGGACAGCGACGAGCCCTTGAGCGGAATACTGACCATCGGCCATTTTGGCACGAGCTGCACCCGCATCCTCAGAGACTACAGCCTGAGCGGCATTCCCGTGTTCTTGACCTGCGACGATGCCGAGGCCTGTGGGCGGGTTGCCTGTGTGCAGGCAAACTATACGGTGACAGGCCGCATGGTGGCGGAGCTTTTGGCAAGCCAACTGCCGAAATACAGCACCGTCTTGCTTTTGGCGGGCGACGAAACGATCCCCTCCCACGACAGTACCGTCCGGGCCTTTGAGGACTATATGGCGGAAAATCAAGTGCGGCTCCATATCCGCAAGCTGTACGGCTACTACGATGAGGCAAGCGTACAGCAGAATCTCCGCAGTGTTCTGGAGGCTGATCCGGACATCACTGGCGCCTTCAGCGTCAGTGCCAGACTGAGTGTGGTGCTGATCCAGACGGCCGCGGCACGGAATTTGACGGATCGCATTCGGATTGTGGCCAGCGACCTGTTTGGAGATACGCGACGGGCGCTGGAGAATCGGCAGATTCAGAGCATTATTTTCAAGGATCCCGAGCAGCAGGCCTATCTGGCCGTGAAGCTGATGATGGATTATATTCTCCGCTCTGTCAAGCCAGAGAGTCAGGTGAATTATGTGGAGAGCAAGCTGATTTTACGCAGCAGCCTCCCCTTTTATGAATAGCGTCATTCTACAGCGGATATACCCTCGGGCATATCCGCTGTTCGCTTTTTGTAGAGATCAGAGAACGACGCCATCTTTCCAGATAGAAATTTCGCGCGCACCGATTTGCTCAGCGCAGGTCAAGCGACCGGAGGCCACCTCCAGGACGTAGTCCAGCAGCCGTCCGCCGGCCTCTGCCAGCGGTTCACCCGTGGCAACGCTTCCGGCGTTGAAGTCGATCCAGCGGGACTTTTTTTCGAATAGGGCGGTGTTGGTAGAAATTTTTACCGTGGGAACCGGGGAGCCGAAGGGGGTGCCCCGCCCGGTGGTGAATAGAATGAGCTGCGCACCGGTGGAGGCCAGAGCCGTGGCGCTGACCAGGTCGTTGCCGGGCCCGCTTAGCAGGCTCAATCCCTTGACACGAATTCGGTCGCCGTAGGCGAGAACGTCGGTGATCTGGGCGCTGCCGCCCTTCTGGACGCAGCCGCAGGATTTGTCTTCCAGGGTGGTAATGCCGCCGGATTTGTTGCCGGGGCTGGGATTTTCGTGGACTACCTGACCGTGGTTTACATAATATTCTTTGAATTGTGCCACCATGGCCACAGCCTTGTCAAACACCGCTTCATTGGCGCATCGGTCGAACAAGAGCTGCTCCGCGCCGAACATTTCCGGCACCTCGGTCAGCACGGTGGTACCGCCCAGACCGATGAGGCGGTCGGAGAAGCAGCCGACGGTGGGATTGGCAGTAATGCCGGAAAGGCCGTCTGAGCCGCCGCATTTCATGCCTACAATCAGCTCGGAGGCAGGAATTTCCGACCGTTGAAAGCTGCCTGCATAGTCTGCCAGCTCTCGAAGGAGGGCGGCGGCAGCCTCGTATTCGTCCTCTACCTGCTGGCACAGGAGAAATTTGATCCGCCGGTCGTCCCATTGCCCCAGCTCCTCCCGGAACTGCTCCATTGTCAGGTTCTCGCAGCCGAGGCCGAGCACCAGGACGCCGCCGGCATTGGGGTGCTGGGCCAGGGCGGCCAGGAGCTTTCGGGTCTGGGCATGGTCGTCGCCCATCTGGCTGCAACCAAAGGGATGAGGGAAGGCGTAAAGCCCTTCTACTGAGCCGGTGACCAACGCCTGGTTGTCCGCTGCCAGCCGCTGGGCAACGCAGTTCACGCAGCCGACGGTGGGGAGAATCCACAGCTCATTGCGGATGCCAACCTGACCATCCGGGCGACGAAAGCCGAAAAAGTGCCGGGGCGATTGAGGGGGCAGGGGAAAGACCTTGTGGCGGTAGGTATAGTGTTCGGTTTCGGACAAGCCCGTTCGTACATTGTGGGTGTGCACCCAGGCTCCTGCGGGAATTTTTTGGGTGGCGTAGCCGATGGCGCAGCCGTATTTGAGGATTGGTGCACCTGCCTCGATTTCCCGGAGGGCGAGCTTGTGCCCCTGGGGGATCACATCTTTTGCAAGAATTGTCTGATCTCCCAGCACTGGTGCTTCACCGGCGGCGATGGGGGCGAGGGCGACGGCCACATTGTCCGACGGGTGAATTTGAAGAAGTTTCATCATCATGTTTCTTAGCTTAGAAGCATTCGCCCATGGCCTGATACATGCCCACTGCCGCAATTCGCCGAAGGGCAGCGCTTACGGCTGCCTCGAAGCCGGGCAGGGCGACGAGGCGGCCATTCCACATACGCTCGTTGTGTACGGCCGCGTGCACCAGCGCGTCGGCATCATCCTCGCGGTGATCGTAGTAGAAGTCCAGAATCCACGCATCGTCCCGGATGGCATAATGGTCATTTCCTCTGGTACCGATGAGGCAGCCGTTGCCGCGCTCTGTTCCGCCGTGGTAGAAGGCGAGATAGGCGGCAAAGGAGAAGGTAATGCAAGACGGAAGCGTGCCAAAGCGGCGGACGTATTCCTCCAAGCTGGGCAGCACCCGGGGGCCCCCCTGGGAGGTGGAGTTCAGGGAAATGGCCAGCAGGGAATGGTCGATGTAGGGGTTATTGATGCGCTCGGTTACGGCGCTGGCAAAGCTCTTGAGCTCCTCCTCCGGGAGGGAAAGGGTGGGGATGATCTCAGAATTAATCGTCTTGTTCATAAAGCCGCAGATGACCTCATCCTCCATGCAGGCCCGGACGATGTCCTGACCTGCCAGATAGGCGCCCAGCACCATGGAGGTATGCGCACCATTGAGAATGCGAACCTTCCGCTGCTTGTAGGGGGTGTGGTCATCCACGAGGAGGATGGGCAGACCGGCCTTCTCAAACGGCAGCTCCTCCCGGATGGAGGGGGGGCCTTCGATGACCCAGAAGCCAAAGACCTCGCCGGTGTCGATGAGCTGATCCTCGTAGCCAAGCTCCTGACAAATTTGTGCGGCCTCTGCACGGGGATAACCGGTCACAATGCGATCTACCAGTGTGGAGCAGAAGATATTTTCGCTGTCCACCCAGGCGCGGAAGTCCTCGCCCAGGTCCCACTGGTCGGTATACTGGTGGACGCAGCGCTTGAGCTCGTCGCCGTTGTGGTCGATCAGCTCGCACGATAGAATAATGAAGCCCGGCAGGCCAAGGCGAAAACGCTCGTAGAGGAAGGCGGTCAGCTTAGCGGGGAAGCTGCTGGGGGGTGCGTCGTTCAATTGACAGGCGGGATCGTAGGCAATACCCGCCTCGGTGGTGTTGGATACAATGAAGCGCAGCGCAGGATTTTTTGCACAGTCCAGCAGGGCTTGGTAGTCCTGATAAGGCTCCAGACAACGGTGGACGCAGGAAATCAGGCGCTTATGATTGACCTGGCAGCCATTTTCCCGGCCTCGGAGGAAGAGGGTATACAGGCCCTCCTGGGCATTGATGACCGGGGCCATACCGGAGGCGATGGGCTGGGCGATCACGACCTTCGTTTGAAAATTGGCCTTTTCGTTCATCACATCCACAAAATAGTCCACGAAGGCCCGCAGGAAGTTGCCTTCTCCGAACTGAAGGATGCGTTCCGGTGCATTTTTGAGCAGATAACCGTCGTAGCCCTGCTTTTCCAGAGTCTGATAGCATAATTTGTCCATCACAAATACTCCTCACAGTTTATCTCGTTTTATTCCGGGCAGCACGCTCAGAAGGATCACGGCCAGAAGAAGTCCTGTTACCCCGGCGACCAGCCACATGCCGGCCCGGATGCCCATGCGCTGGGCGATGAACCCCACGAGCGCCGGCGTGATCACGCCGCCGGTGCTGCCGATAAAGATCATGATGCTGCAACCCAGATCGTTGCCCCGGATGCTGCTGCTACCGAAGGCAAGGGCGGTGGGATAGAGGGTTGCCATAAAGAGGCCCACGCCAAGCAGACCTGCGATGATTGCCCCGGCAGAACGGGCGAACAGCATCAGCACCAAAAAGACGGGTACGCCCACGCCATCGACCAGCAGCAGGACGCGCTTGGACACGCGGGACATCGCGCTGCCTGCCATGCGTCCCAGGAAGATGGAGAGCCACAGAAGGCTGTTCATTAGCTGGGACAGGGAAGGGGACAGTAGGCCCGTATCCTGAAAATAGGTTACAAGCCAGCCGACAATGGCATATTCGGCGGAAATGTAGCAAAACAGCATCAGGGCGCTGAGCCAGAAGGCGCGCACCTTTAAAAAGCTCCGATCTACCGCCCGAATGCCCTTCGCGGGCGCTTCCGGGGGCAGAGGCATGGTTCGGTAGGTGGCAAGCTGTGCAAGGCACAGAGCCAGCAGGATGCCGGTCAGAATTCGCCAGCCGCCGGGGGCAACCCGCATACACCCCACCAGAAGCAGCGGGGAAAGTAGTGCGCCCACGGAGTAGCACCCGTGCAGCAGGTTGTAATTTCGGGCGGCCTTTTCCTGCGGCAGGGTGGAGATCATCGTATTGCAGAAGTTGGAGGTGCCGCCCCGGGCAATGCCGGTCATCAGGCAGGCGGCCACCAGCATCGCTGGGGCAGAAAAGCCCAGGGTGAAGATGCTGTAGGCCACTGCCATCCAGACGGAAGTTAACATAATGCTTCTCCGTCGCCCGAGGTAGACCGGCAGAATTCCGGCCAGAAGAATCGAGATCAGGTTTCCCACCGACTGGCAGGACAGCAAAATGCCGGAAAGGTCATACCGAAAGCCGTAGCGCTCCCGCAAAATCGGGATCAGGGAGCCTAGCGGTTGGGCTGCCGCGCCGCCGACAAAGAAGGCAAAGAGCACTGCGCCCAGCAGCTTCCTCTGCTGCTGGGAATTGTCTAGCTGATTGCGTCCCATGATGTAAGCGCAAAGTATCTGGCGGCGTTGCGGTAGCAGATGCCCTCGACGATGCGCTTGAGGGCGGCCTCGTCGTTGGGGTATTCGCCATTTTCCACCCAGTGGCCGATCAGGTTGCAGGCGATCCGGCGGAAATAGTCGTGGCGGGGATAGCTGAGGAAGGAACGGGAGTCGGTGAGCATACCGACGAAGTTGCCAAGCAAGCCGAGGTCGGCCAGGGAGCGCATCTGGGCTTCCATGCCGGCCTTGGTGTCGTTGAACCACCAGGCGCTGCCGTGCTGAAGCTTTCCGGGCACATCGTCGGACTGGAAGCAGCCAAGCAGGGAGCCAATGAGGGCGTTGTCGGTGGGGTTAAGGGAGTAAAGGATAGTTTTGGGGCAGCAGCCTTCCCCGTCGAGCACGGACAAAAGCTTGGCGATGCTGCCGCCGCAGTCATTCTGAGAGATCATGTCAAAGCCGGTATCCGGGCCCATGATAGAAAATTTCTTCTCATTCACGTTGCGGAGGCATGAGTAGTGCAGCTGCATGACAATGTCAAAGCGATGGTAGGCCCGGCCGAGACGCACAAGGAGCGCGGTTTGGTAAATTTCCGCCTCCTCCAGCGTAATCGGCAGACCGGCCATGGCCTTCTGATAGGCAGCGTCGGCCTCTGCCAGGGAGCCGGCGCGGAAGGGAATGTAGTCCAGGCCGTGGTCGCTGGCGCGGCAGCCCATTTTTTTGAAGAATTCCAGCCGTTCGAGGAGGGCGTCGCATACATCCTCCAGGGTTGGCAGGCTGTCGCGGCCAACGCTTTGGGCAAGCTTGCCAATGTAGTCGGCAAAGCCGGGCTTGGTGATGTTGATCGCCTTGTCCGGACGGTAGGAGGGGCAGACCTGGCAGGTAATGTCCGGATCTGCCGCAATTTTTGCGTGCCATTCCAGGCTGTCGATGGGGTCATCCGTGGTGCCGATGAAGGCAACGTTGGCCTGCCGAATCAGACCGCGGACAGACATGGAAGGATCGCTGCGAAGCTTGTCCATGGTCAGCGCCCAGACCTCCGGGGCGGTGCGCTCGCAGAGGTAGTCCTCGTAGCCGAAGAACTTGTGCAGCTCCAGGTTGCACCAGTGGTACATGGGGTTGCCGATGGCCAGCTCCAGAGAAGCGGCAAATTTTTCAAACTTTTTGTAGCCGGGCTGATGCCCGGTGATGTAGTCCTCGTGAATGCCGTTGGAGCGCATGACACGCCATTTGTAGTGGTCGCCGAAGAAGCTGCCATCCGGATTTTCTCCGCCCAGCCAAAGCTCTGCAAGGTCACCAAAGCGGCGATCCTCGTAGATTTCTCTGGGGGGAATATGGCAGTGGTAATCAATGAGAGGCAGGGTCTCCGCGTAGTCGTGGAATAGATGCTTTGCGGTTTGGGTTTCCAGGAGGAAATCCTTGTCCATAAATGGTTTCATTGTTTTATTGTCGCAGAAGGTTACTGCTGCGCACGCCTCCTTCGTTACGGATTTAGAGTGTCGAAAAAGTCGGTAAGACTTGAATGACTAAGTCGCTGGAATATTCAGACTGTCAAAAAGACTTTTTTGACACGCTGTATTATCTTTGTACTCTGCCGGAGCCGTCGCCGCCGGCGAGCTTTTCCACTTCATCCACGCTCACCCGGTTGAAATCGCCCTCGTTGGAGTGCTTCAGGGCGGAGGCTGCCACAGCAAAGTCGATGGCAGCCTGGGGGGCCTTGCCGGAGAGCAGGGCATAGATCAGCCCGGCGCCAAAGCTGTCGCCGCCGCCGATCCGATCCACGATGTGCAGGTGATACTGCCGGGAGAAATAGCATTCCTTCCCATCGCAGAGCATACCGGCCCAATCGTTGTCGTTGGCGGAGATGGAGCTGCGCAGGGTGATGGCCACCTTCTCAAAACCAAAGCGGTCGATGAGCTGCCGGGCAACGGAGCGGTATCCGTCGTGATTCAGCTTACCGCCGGTGATATCGGTGTTTTCCGCTTCAATGCCGAAGACGTCCTTGGCGTCCTCCTCGTTGGAAATGCATACGTCCACATATTCGCAAAGCTTTGTCATAGCTTCGCGGGCTTCCGGCCGAGTCCAGAGCTTCTTGCGGTAGTTCAGGTCGCAGGAAATTTTGACGCCCTTGGCTTTGGCTTTGGCGCAGGCCTCCAGGCAGGCTGTGACCATGTTGGGACCCAGAGCCGGGGTGATGCCGGTAAAGTGGAACCAGTCGGCGCCTTCAAAGATGGCGTCCCAGTCGAATTCGTCCGGCTGCGCTTCCTGGATGGCGGAGTGGGCTCGGTCATAGATGCAGACGCTGCCGCGCTGGGAAGCGCCCTTTTCCATATAGTAGATGCCGACCCGGTCGCCGCCACGGACGATCCGGCTGGTGTCTACATTGAAATATCGCAGAGAGTTTACCGCTGCCTGGCCGATGGCATGGGTGGGCAGCTTGGTCACATAGGTGGCGTCCAGCCCAAAATTGGCCAGGGAGACGGCCACATTGGCCTCGCCGCCGCCAAACAGGGCCTGGAGCTGGGGCTCCTGAAAGAGCCGATAGTAGCCGTTGGGGGCAAGGCGGAGCATCAGCTCGCCGAAGGTAACAACTTTCATATTATAAACCTCACTTTTGAACGAGATGGATGGCAAAACCGCCGATTTCCCCTTCCAGGTAGATGACCCTGGTGTTTCCGGCGCTGTCGAGCTTGCGGGAGCCTTCGTTGAAACGAACGCCCTGGCGGCTAAGATGGTACACGGCGCGTGCCACGTTGGCGGTGGCAAAGGCGATATGCCCACAGGTACCTGGCCCGGGCGCATAGGTGCATTCCACCGAGGTGCCCGCATAGGCGGAGCTTCTGCCGGGGTGGCAGGGGAAGCCCAGCAGGGTGGCAAGGGCCTGAGCGGTATCCAGCGCCTGCGCTTCGCTGCCGCAGTTGATCCCAACGTGGGCCAGGGAGAGCCCCAGCATGGCCGCAACCGCCTGCCTGCATAGCTGGGCGATGGTGTCCCACTGCTTTTCGGCGATCAGATCCTTCTTGACCATCCAGGTACCGCCGCAGGCGATGACGCGGCCAAAGCTCAGGTAGTCTGCCAGATTTTTTGCGTTGACGCCGCCGGTGGGCAGGAACCGAAGCTTGGGGAATACCGGCGCCATGGCCTTCAGGAAGGCGACACCGCCGGAGGGCTCTGCCGGGAAGAACTTGACGATGGAAAGCCCATCGTTGACCGCACGGGTCATATCAGAGGCGTTGACGCAGCCGGGGAACACCGGGACGTCCTTTTTTAAGCAATAGGCCACAAGCTCCGGGTTATAGCCCGGTGAAACAATGAATTTTGCACCGGCCTCCAGTGCCTGCTGACACTGGGTTATATTTAGTACCGTACCGGCGCCCACTAGCACGTCGGGGTAGGTGCTGGAAATTCTTTCGATGGCTTCTGCCGCTGCACTGGTGCGGAAGGTAATCTCGGCGGCGGGCAGGCCGCCGCAGCGCAGCGCATTTGCCAGGGGCAGCGCGTCGGCCACGTCGTCAATGGCAATGACCGGGATAATTCCAATTTCTGAAATTAGACGTTCTATTTCATGCATCTGTCATTTCCTCCAGAAAAATACGGGTAAGTGTCAGCGTGTGACTCAGCGGACGGTGCAGCGGCTGGAATCGCAGTGGCGGGTGATGGTGTGCCAGACCTGCTCCGAGGCGGCCTGCAGGGGGACCAGGAAGGCTCGGGCATCGTTAATATAAATGTAGATGGCATTGGATGTGCGATATGCGTGGTGAAGCTTGCCCCAGGGAAGACGCAGGGGCTTTTCCTGGCCGGTGGGGGTGGCATAGAAGGCTTCGTCCGTGAAGCGCAGGGTGTAGACCTCCCGGGGATAATAGAGGTGCAACGTTTTAGCTTGATCACGCAAAGAAATGGCATAGTGGAGCAGGTAGCCCAGGGGAAGGATGAGCGCCACAGCCAGCAGGACACAGGCAAGCAGAAGGGCGTTTTCCCGGCTTCCCACCATGGAAAAGCATACGCCGCTAAAGGCTGCCATGAGCAAAAAAAACAGAAGCGGCCGTCGGTACCGATGCTTGCAATAAATGGTGTCAAAGTAGGCAAAACGCTTAAAATCGTGAAAGTCAATGGAGATAACGAGGGTAAAATCTTCTGGATTGCCCATGCGGATACACCCACCTTTCTTCTCCTGTACAGTTTAAAAAAATCTTACCACCGCGCAAAGCCAAATGTCAATAGCCAGGGGGTAAATTCAGCATTGTAGACAAAAAGCGACATGTTATTTTTACTAGTATGCTAGTTGACATTTTACCAAAAAAAGGTGTAATATTTAGATAAACAACAGCGGTAATTCTGCGATTTTTGCAGGCAGACGCCGAGTTGTTTTGCGCAAGCATTTATTCTACGAGACCAAACCCAAAATACAAAAAGAAAAATGGAGGAAAATCATGAAAAAATTCGTCGTCCTGCTTCTTGTTCTGGCCATGTGCCTGACGCTCTTTGCCTGCGCCAAGCCGACACAGAGCGATGCCCCCGAAGCCCCCGAAGCCTCCGGCTCCGTAGCCGACGATCCCAAGGTAACGCTCGTATACGCTGAGGTCAACGGCCTCGACACCATCGTCGGCCAGACGGCCACCTACTTCAAAGAGCAGGTGGAATCTCTCTCCGGCGGCTCCATCACCATCGACATCCAGCCCAACGCCGTGCTCGGCGATGAGTCTGCGGTTCTCGACACCATCCTTGGCGGCGGCGACACCATCGACATCTCCCGTATCTCCGCTTTCGCGCTGAACAGCTATGGCTGCGAAAAGTCCATGCTGCTCTCCCTGCCCTTCACCTTCTCCAGCCGCGAGCACTACTGGAAGTTCGCCAACAGCGATTTGGCTGCCGAATTCCTCAATGAGCCCCAGACCATCGGTCTGCCCCTGCGCGGCGTGTTCTATGGCGAGGAAGGCTTCCGTCATTTCTTCACTGTGGACGAAATCTCCAGCATCGACGATCTGGCCGGTATGAAGCTGCGCGTCTCCAATGACCCGGTTATGAACGGCATGGTCGAGGCTCTGGGCGCAAGCCCCACAGTCGTAGCCTTCAACGAGCTCTACTCTGCCCTCCAGACCGGCGTGGTAGACGGCGCGGAGCAGCCCATTGCCAACTACAAGTCCAATGCCTTTGACGAAGTCGCTCCCAACCTGATCCTCGACGGCCATACCCTGGGCGCTGTGGAAATCGTTGTGACCGACAACGCTTGGAACAAGCTGACCGAGAATCAGCGCGCTGTCCTCCAGGAAGCCGGCGCTATGGCCATGGTCTACAACCAGGCTGTCTCCCAGGGCGCGGAGGACGAAGTCCTTGCCGGCCTGCGCGAGTCTGGCGTCAACGTCATTGAAGTACCCGATAAGTCCGCGCTGCAGGAGCTGGTTTCTGATGTCGTTTCCGCCAACGTTGCGGAGAAGTACACCGACCTGTATCAGCAGATCCTCGACATGGCTTAATCTGAGTCCTTTACATACTGCGTTTCATACATAACGGCAAATAGGGGGCGTGTCATTCCACGCTCCCTATTTTTAAAAAAGAAAGAAGGAGGTAACAGCAGCCTTGAAATTTTTCAATGTTGTGGATAAATTCAAGCCGGTGTACGACATGGCGTATAAAGTAATTCTGTTTATCTGCAAGATCCTTTTGATTGCGGATATTGGCATTACCTCCATGGCAGTACTCGGGCGCTATGTGTCGTTCATTCCCGACCCCTCGTGGTCAGAGGAGATTGTGCTGACCCTGATGGCCTATATGGCGGTGCTTTCCGCGACGTTGGCCATTCGTCGCGGCACGCATATCCGCATGACTGCGCTGGATAAGGTATTGTCGCCGATGACGGTGCGCATTATGAGCATCATCGCCGATGTGGGCGTGCTGATCCTGGGCTATATCATGCTGCACCAGGGCTGGATCTATGCCAGTACCATCGGCGCGGTCGGCAAGTATATCTCCATGCCGAAGGTATCCAAGATTTGGCTGTATCTGCCGGTACCGATTGCCGGTGCGGCAATGATCATCTTTGAGCTGGAGGCGCTCTATAACCATGTGAAATCATTCTTTGTAAAGGAGGAGAAGCCGGAATGAGTATTCAAACCATTGCGATTATTGTGCTGCTGAGCAGCTTCTTTATCATGATCGTGGCCCGCTTCCCGATTGCGTATGCGGTTGGGCTCTCCTCTGTGCTGTGCCTGCTTGTGCAGGGTATGTCTCTGAATACGGTCTGCCAGCAGATGGTGCGAGGGATCAACTCCTTCAGCCTGATGGCAGTTCCCTTCTTTATCACCATGGGCGTGCTTATGGGCTCCGGCGGCATCTCCGACCGGCTGATTGCGCTGGCAAATGCCTGCGTCGGCTGGATGCGCGGCGGCCTTGCCATGGTCAATATTGTCGCATCCTATTTCTTCGGAGGAATCTCCGGCTCGGCCTCTGCCGACACGGCCTCCATCGGCGCGATCATGATCCCCATGATGGTCGATCAGGGCTATGACGCCGACTTCTCCACGGCGGTTACCATCACCTCCTCCTGCGAGGGCCTGCTTGTGCCGCCGAGTCATAACATGGTCATCTTTGCCATGGCGGCAGGCGGTGTTTCCGTAGGCTCGCTGTTCCTGGCTGGATATATTCCCGGCGCAATTCTGGCAATTTCGCTGATGATTGGCTCCTATATCATTTCCGTCAAGCGCAAGTACCCCAAGGGGGAAAAATTCCATATTCTCAATCTGCTCAAGCAGTTTGTCAAGTCCTTCTGGGCTCTGGCTGCGGTGCTGATCGTTGTGGTGGGCGTGGTCGGCGGCGTCTTTACCGCCACGGAGTCTGCGGCCATCGCGGTGATCTATTCCCTGATTGTCAGCGTGTTCATCTACCGGGAGCTGAACTGGAAGGGCGTGTGGAAGGCGCTGGAGAGCTGCATTGACACGCTTTCCATCGTCTTGATCCTGATTGCGACCTCCAACGTGTTCGGCTATTGCCTCACGACCCTCCATGTGCCCGACCTCTTTGCGAAGGCCATTCTTGGCATTTCCAGCAATCGGATTGTGATCCTGCTGCTGATTGACCTGGTGCTGCTGCTCCTGGGCTGCATCATGGATATGGCTCCGATCATCCTGATTGCCACGCCGATCCTCCTGCCGATTGCCAAGAGCGTTGGCATGGATCCGGTGCAGTTTGGCATTCTGATCGTCCTGAACTGCGGCATTGGCCTGCTGACCCCGCCGGTGGGCGCTGTGCTCTTCATTGGCTCGGCGGTGTCCAAGGTGCCGATGGAGAAGGTCGTCAAGGCCACGCTCCCGTTCTACCTGTGCATGATTGCCGCGCTGCTGATCGTCACCTTCTGGCCGGATGTTAGCCTCTTCCTGCCCAGAGTCCTTGCTGGCTATGGTGGCTAGGGATGAAAATGACATTTCGCTGGTACGGCAGCGGCAGTGACAGTGTGACGCTTCAGGAGATTCGCCAGATTCCGGGGATGACCGGCATTATGGGCCTTCTGGACGATAAGGCCGCAGGCGAGCTGTGGCCGGAGGAAGAAATCCGCGCCTATGTGGCCCAGGTAAACGAAGCGGGCCTTGCTTGCGAGGTGATTGAGTCGGTCAATGTCCATGAGGACATCAAGCTTGGCCTTCCGACGCGGGATCGGTATATCGAAGCGTACCGTCAAACCATCAGAAATCTTGCAAAATACGGCGTAAAGGTGATTGTCTATAACTTTATGCCGGTATTTGATTGGCTCCGCACCGAGCTGAACCACGTCATCGAGGCCGACGGATCCCAGTGCCTCTATTTCGACGAGGCGGCGCTCGGCGAAATGGGCCCGATAGAGATCGTGAAAAGCACGATGGACAACAGCAACGGCTTCACCCTTCCCGGCTGGGAGCCTGCCCGGCTGGCCGAGCTGTCGAAGACGTTGGAGCGCTACGCCTCCGTCACGGTGGAGGAGTATCTGGAGCATTATAAGTATTTCCTTGCCGGGATCATCCCGGTCTGCGAGGAATGCGGCGTAACCATGGCGGTGCATCCGGATGATCCCGGCTGGCCCATCTTTGGCCTTCCCCGCATCGCCTATGACCGGGTCACGCTGGAGAAGGTGCTGGCGCTGAACGAATCCAGGCATCATGCCCTGTGCCTTTGCACCGGCTCGCTTGGCTCCAACGCGGAAAATGACATTCCGGCCATGATTCGTCAGTTTGGTGCTGCCGGGCGCATTGGCTGCCTGCATGTGCGCAACATCAAGCAGCTCGGCCACCATAAGTTCCGCGAGGCAGCCCACCTGAGTGCCGAGGGAGACTTGGATATGTATGAGATTCTTCGCGCTGTCTATGAGACCTGCCCGGACAGCTACATCCGCCCGGATCATGGTCGCATGATTTGGGGAGAGAAGGGGCGTCCCGGCTACGGGCTCTATGACCGTGCCCTGGGTGCGGTCTATCTTAACGGCCTGTGGGAGGCCATTGTGCGAAGTGAGGCGAAAAAATGAGACTTTGTAGAGAAGCCTTCCGCGAGCGCGGCGCATGGGAACAGGCGGGATATTTCCTGCCGGACTATGACTGGCAGGCGATGCGCCGGGCGACGAGGGCGCAGCCTTCCTGGCTCCATTTTGGCGCGGGCAATATTTTCCGGGGCTTCATTGCCGCCCTGCAGGATAAGCTTTTGTGTCAGGGCCTGACGGATCGGGGCATCCTCGCAGCAGAGAGCTTTGACGGGGAAATTGTGGATCGAATTTACGATCCCTATGATGCCATGTCGCTCACGGTCACGCTGATGGCGGATGGCAGCCTTCGCAAGGAGGTTGTTGCCTCGATTGCGGACGGCCTTCGGGCGGACAGTGAGGCCGGTGTCGCCCGGCTGCGAGAGATTTTCCGCAGCCCCTCCCTGCAAATGGTGAGCTTCACTGTGACGGAGAAGGGCTACAGCCTGGTGGATGGCGCAGGCGAATTTCTGCCCACCGTGGCCCGGGAGTTGGAAGCCGGCCCCGGAGGCTGTACCAACGTCATTCTCCTGGCCACATCGCTGCTCTATGAGCGCTATCAAGCGGGCGGTATGCCTTTGGCGCTGGTGAGCATGGATAACTGCTCAGACAACGGGCAAAAGCTCCGCGCCGGTGTGCTGGAGGCTATGGGCCAGTGGCGCACACGGGGATTTTTGGACGAGGGCTTTGCGGCCTGGCTGTCCAGGGAGGAAAACGTCTCCTTTCCCCTGACGATGATCGACAAGATCACGCCCCGACCGGCTCCGGAGATTGCGGCGCTTCTTCAGACCGACGGCTTGGAGGGTATGGCGCCCATCATCACGGGCAAGCATACCTATATTGCCCCCTTTGTAAATACAGAAGCCCCTCAATACCTTGTGGTGGAGGATCGCTTCCCCAATGGACGCCCGCCCCTGGAGGCAGCCGGTGTCTACATGACGGACGCGGCCACAGTTAATATGGCCGAGCGCATGAAGGTCATGACCTGCCTCAACCCCTTGCACACCGCCCTTGCCATCTTCGGATGCCTGCTCGGCTATGAGAGAATTGCCCAGGAGATGGATGACGAGCTTTTGCGGCGCTTGGTGGAGGGCATTGGCTACAAGGAAGGCTTGCCGGTGGTCACGGATCCCGGGATTATTTGCCCGGAGGATTTTCTCCGAGAGGTGCTGACCCAGCGGCTTCCAAACCATTTTTTGCCCGACAGCCCCCAGAGGATTGCCACGGATACCAGCCAAAAGGTACCCATTCGCTTTGGCGAAACAATCCGCGCCTACGGAGCGCAAGAGGCGCTGGATGTGACCGACTTGACCCTGATCCCCCTGACGATTGCCGGCTGGTTCCGGTATCTATTGGGGGTGGACGACGAGGGAAGGCCCATGCGCTGCTCCGATGATCCCCGACTGGAGGAGCTGCAGGCCAAGCTTTCCGGCGTACGCCTTGGCAAACCGGAGAGCGTAGAGGGTGTCTTAGAGCCGCTGCTTTCCGACCAAACCCTCTGGCGCAACAATTTAATTGCCTTGGGCCTGGGGGATAAAATTTCCTCCATGCTGGCCCAGATGCTGGAAGGCCCGGGTGCGGTGCGCAGGACGCTGGCGGCATACTTGTAAACTAGAATATTAGTTCTTGACACAAATCAATCACGTAATGTATAATGAGTCTGTTTGTTGCACCAAGGGGGAACTGAGTATGTACATTTTGGAGCGTCTCCCCAGAGAGACGAATCAGGGTTATGCATTGCGGACGATACAGCATAATATCATTAATTTCGGTTTGGAACCGGGCGCCCGTATCAGCGAGAATGAGCTTGCTGCTGCGCTCGGCCTGTCGAGGACGCCGGTGCGTGAAGCGCTGATGATGCTCGAAAAGGTCAAAATCGTCGAGATCGTCCCGCAAAAGCGTGGCGTAGTGTCCTATATTGATCTCAATTTGTTGGAGGAATCCAGATTTATGCGACAGGTGCTGGAAAGCGCTGTGTTGGATTTGGATTGCGAAATGGCGACCCCTGAGGATATTTTGCGGCTGGAGGAGGCTGTGAAGCTACAGCAGTTTTCCCTGACGCAGAATTATGCGGATTCCCTGATGGAGCTTGACAGCAAGTTCCACCGGATGCTTTTCGAAATCGCTAACAAGCCCCAGAGCTATGCGCTGATGGACAGCATTGATATTCATTATGTGCGGGTCAGAAGGCTGGTGCTGGAGCGGGTCAAGGACGAGAAGATCGTAGAGGATCACGCGCACATCGTAGCCGCGATCAAAGCCGGCGATGCGAAAGAAGCGCAGCACGTCCTCAAAAAGCATTTGAACCGCTATAAATTCGATATGGAGGCCATTCGTGCGCAATATCCGCAATATTTTAAAGCATGAGATCGAATATACACCGGCAGAGCCTGAACAAATGCAAGCTCTGTCGGTGCCTGCTTTTTGGGCACACCCAAAAAGGAAACGTTTAATTAAAATATAAAACTAGGTATGCCACAATAGCTAATTATTGCTGCATGAGATTGTGATAATTTGATGAATCTTGTATTGCTGGCAAAAAAGCATTGACATCTGGGGGGATGTTTTTTATGATTGTAACGTAAACGTTTTATCATCAGGTACAAAGGCGTTTTGTATTTGTGCCAATACAAGCAATATACTATGCTTTTTGTCCTGCCGCGGCTGCTGTTTTTCGGAAGCCATTACCGGCTGTACGCAGGGCGGGAGCCACTTTTAAAGGAGGGGATCAAAAAGCAAGAACTGTTTTTGCCCACCCGGTGATTCGCTCGGACGGTGTGACGCACCTGCGTATCCCCGCCCCAAAAATCAAAAATGAAAAAAGGAGAAACTTATGACACAGATAAAAAGAAAATTCTATCGACCGCTAGCCTGCCTGCTTGCGGTTGTCCTGCTGTTGAGCTGCTTCAATGCAGCGGTATTTGCAGCCGATGTGCGCGGTGACGATCGTGCGATCAGCAGCAGTGCTACGGTCATTATTCGCAATGGTGAGGCGCCCGATCTTTTGACGGTGGGTACCTCGTCTGTGACAGTGAAGCCGGGTACCACAGTGGCGGCACTGTTTGGACAGATCATGGCCAAGGACGGCAGCAAGCAGTCCTACTGTGTGCTCGACGCCGAAGGCGCGGAGAAGGCTTCCGATGCGGCGATTGCCGAGGGTGATCAGCTCGTGATTACCGCAGCCAACGGTAAGGCCAGCTTTACCGACAAGCTCTATGTGAAGGACGCGCTCAATCCCACCAAGGAATACTGGGATGACGAGACCTACAGCAGCATCGACGAGTATGTCAACGCCAACACCCCCACCTTCCCGGATGTGGACTATGTGGTGACCAGCGAGAAATATCAGGCGCTGGTGACCGATCTGGAGGAGGAATACTATGGCCGTGTCAGCAACAAAATGACCCTGCTGACCCAGACGGTGAAGAACTACACCAAGGCCATCCAGACGGCCATTGACGACGCCTCCGCAGCAGGCGGCGGCCGCGTGGTGGTTCCGGCTGTGGACGGAAAGCCCACGGTCTACTATACCGGCTCTATCGAGCTCAAGAGCAACGTCAACCTCTATCTGGAGGAGAACGTCACATTGAAGTTCGTGCGCAACTTCTCCTGCGAGTTCTATCCCATGGTGCTCTCCAGCTTCGAGGGCAACGACGTCTACAACTGGGCGTCCCCCATCCGTGCCTTCCATGCAGAGAATATTGCTCTGACCGGCAAGGGCACGATTGATCCCCAGGCCGACAGCAACAACTGGCTGAACATGAACCCGATTGCCGACCCCGCCATCAAGACGGTCAGCAAGGATGTGCTGGTGCAGCAGTGGAGCGACAAGGCAGTTCCTGTGGAGTATCGCCTCGTCAACGACGGCGTGACCCCGTTCCCAGCCCAGATTCCTACCATGGACATCGACTGGAACGACATCACAAAGGTCACGATGATCGACACGCCCACCCAGGATGATAGCGGCAATCCTATCACCCCGGCCAAGTCGCTGATGCGTCCGTGCACCATTGAGCCCTATGCCTGCAAGAACGTCCTCATCGAGGGCATCAAGATTGTCAACTCCCGTATGTGGGAGGTGCACCCCCTGCGCTCTAAGAACGTCCTCATTCGCGGCCTGGATATCAATTCCCACGGCGCCAACAATGACGGCGTTGACCCCGAGTCCACCTGCTATGTGGTCATCGAGGATTGCAGCTTCAACACCGGCGACGACTGCATCGCCATCAAGTCCGGCAAGAACCGCGACGGCTATGCCCGTGGCCAAGTCGGCGGCGAACCCAGCGAGAACGTCATTGTCCGCAACTGTAACTTCGCAGACGGCCACGGCGGCGTGACCTGCGGCAGCGAATGCACGGGCGGCATCCGCAACGTCTTCGCAACCGACAACCGCTACAACAGCACCAACCTCGAACAGGTGCTCCGCTTCAAGACCAACTCCTACCGTGGCGGCCTGATTGAGAACGTCTATTTCAAGGATAGCACAGTTATCAAGGCCTCCAAGGCGCTGATGTACGGTGAGACCCAGTATACCGCCGGTTCCTCCCAGGACAAGGAAGGCGATCTTGGCCCCTATACCCCGCAGCTCCGGAATGTCTATATGTCCAACATCGAAGCAGGCTCCCCGACCTCTGCCGTCGGCGCGACCAATGCCATCTACTACTCTGCCTATGAGCGCGCGCCCATGACCGATATCAAGGTCAAGGATGTGGTCTTCTACGGCGTGAAGAATGAATTCAGCCTCAACATTGTCAAGAACTTTGAGCTCCACAATGTCCAGATTTCCAAGAACAGCGGCAGCCTTGTGACCTACAACACCACGCCTATTGTGCTGGAGGATGCCAAGCTGACCGTGGAAGGCGTGGACTACCCGCTCGACGAGGCCGGACGCCTCGTGCTTCCGGACGGGATCGACAAGAACAAGAAGGGCACCGTCAGCGGCGTGATCGCCACGGACGACAGCAAGTTTGCCGCAGGCAACGGCGCAGTCAAGGTCTACCTCGACCGTGGCCTCATCACCGCCAGCAGCAAGAAGCCGGTCATCACGCCCTATAGCGCGACCGTGACGAAGATCGAGGACGGCAAGTATGCCTTTACCGTAGAGGTGCCTCTGAACGACAAGCCCAACTACCAGTATCCCTACCGCCCGGACACCGAGGCGGAAAATATGCTTCCCGGCAACCACATTCTTTCCATCGTGGCCACCGGCGAGGTATACGACCAGAACACCTGGAACTACGACGTCCGCTGCAAGAGCGGCAGCTACTCCACCGACGTGGAGATCGATCCCGTCTTCCCCCAGGCGACGGTTAGTGGCAAGGAATATGTCACCATTTCTAAGGATGCCTCCTTCACTGTGCAGGAGCTGCTGAACAACGTGCGCTCCGTGGATGGATCCTTTATCCTCAAGTCCGTGACTTACCTGAAGAACGGCACGACGACCACGACTCGCGGCAATTCGGAAAAGGTCGCCATCGGCGACAAGCTGGTGATTTCCAATGGCCAGCAAAGTGCCCAGCTGGTGGTCATCACGGCGGACGCTCTGAGCGATGCCAACATCCGTCTGGCGGATACGGCCAGAGAGGTGCGCGAGCTTGAAGGCCAGAAGCTTACCGTGAAGAACGGCACGACCGCAGGCCAGCTCAAGAGCCAGATTCTCCCGCTGTCCGCAGCGGCCGGATTCCAGAGCTATGAGGTCGTCGGCAAGGCCGATGGCGATGCCCTGGCAGTCGGCGATGTTCTGATTGTCACCGCCAAGGACGGCGTGACCACCAAGGAATACACCGTGGATATTTTTGCAATCGAGCAGGTCAATGCCAGCACAGAGATCGAGCTGACATCCGGCAGCAAAATTTCCTCCATCGGCAGGACAAAGCTCATCGTGGCCAAGGGTGCAACTGTGGCCAATGTGCAGGCCGGTGTCACCTCTGCCCTGGGCGGCGCACAGACCTACGCGGTCTATGCAGACATGGATGCTTTCGTGGACGGCGAGGCGATGGATGCGGCTGCCCAGGTAGCCGACGGCAACGTCTTCGAGATCACGGCCCAGGACGGTGTCTCCAAGAAGCAGTATCAGATCGAGCTTGAGAGAGGCACGGTCACCTTCAACCTGATGACCCTGTTCAGCAGCGGCAAGCTGGTGGACTATGGCACTGCGGCAGGCTCCACCTACCCGGTCGCGCCCGCCGGCGTGAAGGGCATCGACAACGGCAGCAGCTACTTCCGTTTCATGGATGACGGCGGCCTCATGGCAAAGGGCACCTACTTCGAATTCGAGATCACCATGGACAGCGGCACCTATACAGCCTACACCTCCGGCGGCAATGCCAACTCTGCCAGAGGCATCTGGACGATGAGCTTGATTCCCGTCGGCGGCGGCAACGCCATCCCCTTCGGCAAGGTGGATACCGGCGCAGCGAACACGGTCAACTTTGACGGCGAAGCGCAGTATGTGCCCGCTGGCACCTACAGAGCGCATTTCATCAACGTGGGCACCAACGGCACCGCCGGTGATTTCTGTCTGAAAAATCTGAACTTTGTCTGTGACCAGTCGGACGATCACACCTATGCAGGCGACTACATCGACCTGACCGGCTTAACCGAGTACAACGGCATTCAGCTCGCCACCGGCGCCACGGTGACGAAGGAAGCTCTCCTCAAGGAAGACCGGATGCGCAACATCAAGGACTTCGGCGCTGTAGCGCTGGAGGAGCGCGAAGCGGGCGACACCGATACCTACGCCTGCGAGAACACCGCAGCCATCAACGAAGCCATCCGCAAGGCCAACGCCGAGGGCGGCGGCACCGTGGTGGTACCCGACGGCACCTTCCGTGTCTACACGGTGGAGCTCCAGGATAATGTCAACATCTACCTGTCCGAGCACGCAGTTCTCCAGGCCGCCAAGGTCGGGGAGGACAAGTTTGAGGATGGCACCAACGGCAACTATCTCCAGCCCGAGGTCAACATCTATGCAGGCCTCCAGGATGGCGGCCACACCTACTTTGCCAACAGCCTGATCTATGGCGCGGACAAGCGCAACATCATGATCTACGGCGAGGGTCGCCTGGACGGCAGCCAAATGAACAGCAGCGGAAAGCTGGATCAGGTCCTCAACGGCAACGATCCCGGCAATCCCAGCGATCGCACCGGCAGAATCACCAACTGGTACGGCAACAAGGGCATCGCTCTGCTGCGCTGCCAGAACGTGGTGCTGGATGGCTTCGACATTCTCAATGGCGGTCACTTTGCGATTATTATGGAGGGCACGAAGAATATGCTGGTGGACGGCATGGTGGTGGACACCAACCGCGACGCCTTCAATATCGACTGCGGCCAGGATGTGACCATCCAGAATTCCGTCTTCAATTCCCTGACGGACGACGCGATTGTTTTCAAGGCCTCCTACGGCGCAGGTCTCTTCCAGCCCGTGCACAATTGCCTTGTGCGCAACTGTACCGTCTCCGGCTATGATGCAGGCTCTGTCCTGGCAGGCACCTACACCACCGATAAGCAGGTTGCCACCGACGCCTGCGGCCCCACGGCCCGCATCAAGTTCGGTACTGAGTCCACCTGTGGCTATAATACGGTCACCATCACCGACGTCACCTTCCAGCGCTCCCGTGGCTTCTGCCTGGAGTCCGTGGACGGTTCTGCCATCCATGACATTCTCATGGTGAATGCCAAGATGGACACCATCAGCAGCTCGCCGGTCTACATCCGCATCGGCAACCGTGGCCGTTCCCCCGTCACCGGCAACAGCACGGGCACCCGCCTGAGCCAGAGCAACAACGTTCGCCTGACCAACAATGGCTGGATCATCCCGCAGAACCAAGAGGGCAGCGCGTACACCTGGACCGAATATCCCATCCAGGGCTACTATCCCGCCTACAATACCAACAACAACGTGACCATGTCCAACGGCATCCGGGTATCTACCGTCAGCCCGACCACGCCGACAAGACTGAACGCCAACAACTATTATTACGATGAAGCGGCCGACAAGTACTACGAGTACAAGTGGGACTACGAGGCCAAGACCTATGTGGTCAACTACGAGAAGGAAATTGCCGAAGCGGATCTTCCCTACTATGCCGACGCGGTGGGCTTTGCCGAGTTGGCCGACGCCTACAACGTCTATGTAGGCAATGTGGACATTACGAATGTGGACCCGCGCTATCCGATCACGCTGACCGGCCTGACCGACAGCAAGATTGAGAATGTGACCTTCGAGGATATCCATGTGACCTATCGCGGTGGCATCCGGATGCGCGACGCGGTGGAGCAGCAGCAGTTGTCCACCAGCTGGAACTACACCCAGTACATGACCGCCCCGGCCAAGCAGAATCTGCCCTGGCTGGTCAACACCTTCTTCTGCAAGAACGCAGCGCTGCTGCCTCGCGTGGACTGGGATCCTGTGACGGAAAGCTGGGTAGCCGATCCCTACAACGTACCCGAAATGCCCGAGCAGTATCCGGAGCCCTCCAATTTTGGTATCCTTCCTGCCTATGGCCTGTATGCCCGCCATGTGGACGGCCTGAACCTCATCAACGTGAGCTTCGACTACGAGATTCCGGATGAGCGCCATGCTGTGGTGCTCGATGACTGCCAGAATGTGGTATTCGAGGACTTCGAGGCCGAGACCGAGGAGAATGTGGAAGAGGTTGCATTGGTCACGAACAACTACAAGCGTGCCAGCGCCTGCGAGTATGTGCCTGAAGCACCGTACCATACCACGGCTTGCGCGAATATCATTGGCATTGCTGCCAGCAAGATTCGCAAGGTCACGGTCAATGCACCGGAGCCCAGCACCCCGAATGATAGCCTCTATGCGTATCCGACGATTGCCAGCCCGGCCACCGGCTACAGCTACGGTGAGAACGTCTGGACCTACAACGGCAAGAGCTTCTCGCTGCCCGTCACGGTCTATCGTCCGTTCTTCGTAAGCATAGACGAGCAGAACGTGCAGGTTGGCAAAAAGCTGATCCTGGATGTGCCTGCCCGCAACCCGGCGGCCGAGACCGCCGGTGTCCGCGACCAGGCTGCCTCCGATGTTACCCTGATCTATTCTGCAGAAAATCTCCCCGAAGGCGCCACCTTCGACCCGGAGACCCATACCCTCACCTGGATCCCGATGGAAGCGGGCGATTACGAAATCACCTTCTACGCCACCGATGGTGTGCTGCCGATCTCTACCACAGCAACGATCCATGTCACCGGCAGCATTGTCGAGACCTTGAGCGAAGCGGCGGCTTATGCCGAGGCTGCAAGGGCTGCTGCGGAAGCTGCCCAGGCTGCGGCAGAAGATGCTGCCAATGCCTCCGCAAACGATAAGACGGCCGCCGAGGCCGCGAAGATGGCTGCCGAAGCGGCCCAGGCTGCTGCCGAGGCTGCAAAGACGGCTGCGGAAGCTGCCGATGTTGCGGCTGCCGCTCAGGCTGCCGAAGCTGCCGCCAGTGCGGCGGAAGCTGCCAAGGTGCAGGCTGCGGTTCAGACGGCCCAGGCTGCTGCCGAGGCTGCCCAGGCAGCCGCCGAAGCGGCTGCCAAGTCTGCTGCGCAGGATAAGAGTGCAGCGGAAGCTGCGAAGACGGTGGCCGAAGCGGCGCAAGCTGCCGCCGAGGCTGCGAAGGCTGCGATAGAAACTGTGAACCTTGAAGCTGCGAAGACAGCCGCCCAGGCTGCTGAGGCTGCAATGAAGGCCACGTCGGCGCTACGTGATGCGCAATTTGCCCAGGCTGCCGCCGAGGAGGCCGCTGCATCCGCTGCAGCCGATCAGGCATCTGCGGAGGCTGCCAAGGTTGCTGCCCAGGCTGCCAGAGATGCTGCGAAGGCTGCCCAGGCTGCTGCAGAAAAGGCCGATCTGGCTGCTGCGAAGACGGCTGCGAATGCTGCCTCTGCTGCTGCGGACGCCGCGCTGGCGCTGCGTGATGCCCAGACCGCCCAGGCTGCTGCCGAAGAGGCTGCTGCGTCTGCCGCAATCGACAAGACGGCTGCCCAGGCTGCAAAGACTGCTGCCGAAGCTGCCAGGACTGCTGCGCAGGCTGCCCAGGCTGCTGCGGAGAAGGCGGATACCGCTGCTACTGCGGAAGCTGCCGCTGCTGCCAGCTCTGCTGCATCCGCTGCCAGAGCCCAGGCCTCTGCTCAGGCTGCCCAGGCTGCTGCCGAAGAGGCTGCCAACTCCACTGCCAAAGATAGAGCTGCGGTAGAAGCGGCCCAAGCTGCCGCCGAAACGGCTAGGGCTGCCGCTGAGGCTGCCCAGGCTGCCGCAGTGAAGGCGGATACCGCTGCTGCTGCGGAAGCTGCCGCTGCTGCCAGCTCTGCTGCCGCGTCTGCCAAGGCTCAGGCTTCTGCCCAGGCTGCCCAAGCTGCTGCGGAAGAAGCCGCTGACAGCGCTGCAAACGACAAGACCTCTGCCGAAGCTGCCAAGACTGCGGCGGAAGCTGCCAAGGCTGCTGCCGAGGCTGCGAAGGCTGCCGCGGAGAAGGCAGACACCGATGCTGCTAAGCAGGCAGCCAATGCTGCTGCCTCTGCTGCTGCTTCGGCAAAGGCGCAGGCTGCTGCCCAGGCTGCTCAGGAAGCTGCGGAAGCAGCCTCGGCAAAGGCGGAGGAAGCCGTTGCCCAGGGTGAAGATGCCGCTGCCGAAGCAAAGGCTGCCCAGGAAGCTGCCGCAAAGGCCCGGGAGGCTGCCGATGCGGCAAAGAATGCTGCTGCAGTGTCTGCTGCCGCCGCCGATGCATCCAACATGGCTGCTGCCCAGGCTGCTGCGCAAGCTGCAGAGGATGCAGCAAAGGTTGCCGACGCGCTGAAGGAGGTCGCCAGCGCCAAGGCCGAAATCGCCGAGGCGCAGGCCCAGGCTGCCGCTGCCGCTGCCGCTGCCGCAAAGGCAGAGGGGGGGGCCAAGGGCGCGCAGGCTGCTGCCGGCGCCGCCGAGGGCGCCGCCAAGGCTGGGGCCGA